>NZ_LJJB01000007.1:541139-872389 GCF_001420695.1 Brevibacillus choshinensis
GGATGATTCCTGAGGATGAACCTCCAACATCCGTTGCACGCAACATGTCCTTTCGCAAATGGTTGGATTTGATTGATGCATCAGGGATCCTGCTCTTCACAGTGGGTCTGGTTGCTCTGCTCGTTGGATTACTGTCAGCAAAATCATCCGGGCATGTCTCCTTGTGGCATATCATTGTTGGGTTGATCGGCCTGGTGCTACTTTTGGCTTTCGTACGACATGAGTTAAAAACGACGTCACCCTTTATTCCTTTGCGGACATTCGCCAAATATCCTGCGATGACTTGGGTCAATGTCGAATTCATGCTCGTTAACGTGCTTTTTTACTCGCTCTTTTTCGGGCTTCCGTCCTACTTGCAAATGGTGCGTCATGTAAGTGAGTACCAAACAGGGATTCTCATGCTAGCCTTAGGATTGTGCTCGCTCGTTGCTTCTCCAATAGCAGGACGATGGATCGATAAATCAGGACCTCGACCAGCATTGCTCGTGTCTGCAGTGCTGATGACATTTGGGTCAGTGTGGATCGTGACTTTGAATGAAACATCGCCGGTTATCAGTGTGTGTTTGGCTTTAGCTGCATTCGGTATTAGCAACGGGTTGAATAATGTCGGTATGCAAGCGGCCTTGTTCAAAAGTTCACCAAAAGAAATAATCGGTGTAGCATCCGGATTATTTAATACATCAAGATACTTGGGAACCATTCTCTCTTCATTGTTGATAGGCATCGTAATGGGAGGAAAGTTTAGCTTCGAGGGATTTCGAGTTCTTGGGATTATCCTCACGGTCATTGCATTGTCCTTGGTATTCATGAGTCGACAGCGAAGGGAGTCAGGGCAATTGCAAAACTCAAATGAAGCAAGGTGACGGGAATAAATTGATAGTTTCGATTATGGGTAGCCATTTCTCCTGAGGTGGACATTTCCAAAACAGATAGACTAGAATGGAATGGTGCCGACTTTAGAGAGAAAGGCAATGGTCGAGGAGAACATGGTTACTTCCTGCAAGAAAAATAATCGGGTTCTGATCATCTTGCTAGTGTCTGGCATGCTGATCTTTACAATGACGTGCGTAAGTATTGCTGCATCCTACTACAATACGATTCAATCCGTCCGCCTTTCCGTTGCCAATCAGAGCATGAAGGCGGCTTCTTTTGTGGCGAGTCGACTGGATGCGGGAGCGTATCAATCATTTCTGGAGAACCCGGTTAAAGATAATGAGGCATTTAAACATCTGCAACAGCAGTTGGCAGAAGCGCGGAACCATATTGGGGCGCTCTATGTCTATATCGTTAAGATTGATGAAGATTTGCAAGGTGGGAGAGTCATGGTCGCGGCACTTCCGCCTGACTCCAAGCAAACCTTGCAGATTGGAGATCCTTGCTTCGTTAACGCGGAGCAAATCAGCATGATCAGGGGTGGGTATACCTACGACTCCGGCATCATTTCAGATCCTGTCTACGGGGAATACATGTCCGCGGGTGCACCTCTATTAGGAGAGCGTGGGCAACTCCTGGGAATCGTGGGTGTAGATATGGATGTGCGCCTCATCAATGACATCGGAAGTGATGTCGTGAAACGCAGTTTACCTGTTTTCATGTTTCAAGGGCTGTTTGTAGCCGTACTCGTATTTGTCATCCTCGGTTTACAACGCTGGTATCAGCGAGAACTGAAAACGGCTGTCGGGGATGCAGAGCAGACGTATCAGGATGAATTGCGCTCCGTGATCTCGTCCATTCGCTCCATCCGACATGACTTCGTCAACCATATGCAGGTGCTGTACGGGTTGATCGAGTGCGGGTATTTTGACAAGGCGCGCGATTACGTCCAATCTCTCATGAAAGAGACGAAGGTGCTGGATATTACAGTCCGCATTTCTCACCCAGCCTTGATGGTTCTGTTCCATACCAAGTGGGAGCAGGCCAAGTCCCGTCACATCGTGATGCAATTTGCCGAATGTCCAGATTCCTTTGAGCAGATTCCTTCGATTGATTTAGTGAAGATTCTCTCCAATCTGATTGATAATGCCATCGATGCCACAGCTGGAACAATCGGGGACAAGTGGATTCGAATCGGCTGCAGGCAAGAGGGAAAAGGGTACGTCTTCGAGGTCGAGAACACAGGACCAGATATTACGCCAGAGCAACAAGCAAAGCTGTTTGAGTTTGGGTTTTCCACCAAGACGGTTTCCAAAGGGACAGCTCGCGGGGCTGGCCTCTGTATTGTCCAGGAGGTTGTGAAGAAGCACAAAGGAACGATTCAAGTGCGTTCGACGGCAGGTATCACGACATTTACCGTCCATTTACCGATCCATTGAGTGTAAAATGCTAGGAGCTTTGACAGCTAGACTAGTCCGAACGAACGGGATATTCATGCAAATACGACTTGTTTCGACAAAAAAGAGCTAGGTCTTTTGGGGGGACTACCTTCAAGGATTTTTACAGACTTGTTTACGGTCTGCTCGTCGAAATAGGTCGTGTTTCTTATGGATAAAAACTGTTCTTATAGAGAAGTGTTTTTTGTCGAATAAAAAAATTTGGTAATATTCAATTATCATGTAATAATTGTGAATAGTCGGACTGGGGGTAGTTGATTTTCCGACAAATCACTAGATACAGAAGAGGGTGAACGCAGTGAAGAAAGGCAAAAAGCTCTTATCCATCCTATTTTCTTCCTCGCTGGTATTAAGCGGCATTGCGGCGGTTCCGGCTACAGGGATGGCCAAGTCGAAGGACAAGCCACCACTCGAAGTGGATTTGTCCACTGTGAACATGGACCGTTTGGTCAAAGCGTTGATTGATCAGGGAGAAATCGACGAGGATGCCGACCAGGAAGAAATCAATGATGCAGTGGAGAAGTTTTTGAGAGACAAGAAAGTTCCCCACGGTATTGATGATTCTAGCTCTTTCGGGAAAAAAGCAAACAAATCACAAATCTCAGCTGTGTCAAAAGCAGCTAGCAAAGTATCCAAGCTGAAGGAAGACAGTCAGGTACGCGCATCCAAACGAGTACATACGGATAATCTGGTGATTGCCCTGGTAGAGTTCTCTGATCTGGAGCACAATCATGTACCAAAACAGAGCGATTCTTTGTGGACGGCAGATTTTAATCAAAAGCACTACAAAGAAATGCTGTTTGACCCCAAAGGCTATGAAACGCCTGAAGGAATCAGCATGACGACCATGGCAAAGTATTACTATGAGCAATCAGGTAATACCTGGATGGTAGATGGTGTCGTTACACCATGGCAAACAGCTGAGAAAGATAAAAAATATTACGGTGGCAACGATAAAGATGGCAACGACGGTAACCCTCGTGACTTGGTAATCGAGACACTGGAATCCGTCGGCGATGCAATCAAGGGTCATGAAGACGAATACGACCAGCGCGACCCGTACGACTTGGATGGCGATGGTGATCTGATGGAGCCGGATGGTATGCTGGACAATCTGATGCTCGTTCACTCTGGTATCGGAGAAGAAACGGGAGAAGATGCAGACGCGATCTGGTCGCATCGCTGGACATTGAAAAAGCCTACGGAAATTCCAGGAACCGACCTGGTAGCGTACGACTATATGATTCAGCCAGAAGATGGCGCACCTGGCGTGTTCGCCCATGAATACGGACACAACCTGGGACTGCCTGACCTGTACGATACGACGAGATTGGGACATGATTCGCCAGTAGGCGCATGGTCACTGATGTCTTCGGGAAGTCACACAGGGAAAATTTTCCAAACCCAACCGATTGGATTTGATCCATGGTCCAAAATGATGCTGCAACAAATGTATGGCGGAAAATGGATTGAGCCAGAAGTAATCAGTTATGAAAATTTGAAAAAACGCAAAAAAACAGCTTCTCTCGTGGATGGTAGCAGCATTGATGAGTCTGGAAAAGTGATCAAGCTGAACATGCCGCAAGTCGAGAAAAAGCCACCGGTTCAGCCAAAAGATGGCGACTATTCGTACTTCTCTGATGAAGGCGACAACCTGAACACGAAGATGACCTCTGAAGAGATTGACCTGACAGGCGCAAGCTCCGCATCCATGAGCTTTGATTCCTGGAGAGCAATCGAGACAGGGTATGACTATCTCTACGTGAACGTGATTGATACGGCAACGGGTGAGAGCACGAAGGTCAAGGAATACGACGATGAAACAAAAGGCTGGGATAAGGAAGAAATCAGCCTGAGTGATTTCGCTGGCAAAAAGATTAAAGTCGAATTCAATTACGTAACAGATGGTGGACTGGCGATGTCCGGTTTCTATCTGGACAACTTCGAAGTTACAGCTGACGGCGAAGTAGTCTTCTCTGATGACGCAGAAGGCGACAAGAAGTTCGAGCTGGATGGATTCCTCCACTTCGACGGTGAAGGCAAAATGTACGATGCGTACTACTTGGTGGAACTGCGCTCTCATGAGGGTGTAGATGCAGGTCTGGAGTACTTCCGCCGCAACGACACATTCTTCACGTACGATCCAGGTTTGGTAATCTGGTACTACGATGGACGCTATGGTAAAACACAAGACAACAATACGAGCAACCATCCAGGCTACGGTATGCTGGGTGTAGTGGATTCCCATCAAGAAGTTCGTTACTGGAATAACGATAAGGGGAACAAGGATGCGATTGCCGACTCCCGTTACCAGGTGAACGATGCGGCATTCAGCCCGAACAAAACCTCTGGAATGAATCTAGACTATATCTTTGGCACGATGGACTATAAGCCTTTAAAGGGAATTACCGTGTTCAAAGACAGCGATGACTACACGATGCCAGAGGTGCCGGAAATCGGTAAAATCCTGCCTGAGATCGGTCTGCAAATCAAATTGACCCGAGTGTCCAAGAAATTTACGAACGCTCAAGTCGAGTTCTCGATCAAAAAATAACAAACGGTTGAATAAAGCGGCGATCGCTCCCGGAACTCTATCGGGAACGATCGTCGCTTGCTTTATCTATGTGTATGATAGACCGTATTTTTTCATTTTTTGCAGGACTGCCGTATGACTGATACCTAAATAAGTAGCAGCTTGTCTAATAGAGGAATGTTCTTTCAAGGCCTGCATCAATAACCTTTTTTCATACGAGTCCATTTGTTCTCGGAGAAGGTGGGATGAAGGCAGAGAGGAAAGGGGATCAGTCCCTGATGAATCTTGCTGGATATCAAGATACAAGTTTTGTGCTTGAATTTCATTGCTCGGACAAAGATATACGGTTCGCTCCATCACGTTTTGCAGCTCACGTACGTTTCCCGGCCAATGGTGAGCCTGCAGGGCACGTATGGCAGAGTGAGCAACCTGCATCATGGGCTGATTCGTCGCCCGACATACTTTATTCATGAAAAATTGAGCAAGCATAGGGATGTCACCTTTCCGTTCTCGAAGCGGGGGTATCATGATCGGGATGACGTGCAAGCGGTAATACAAGTCTTCGCGAAATTGCCCTCTGCTGGTCATTTCAGAGAGATTCCGATTGGTTGCTGCAATAATTCTTACATCAATCGGAATCGGTTTGCTGCCACCTACTCTTCTTACTTTTCGCTCTTCCAAGACACGAAGGAGCTTTGCTTGCAGATGAAGGGGGAGATCTCCTATTTCATCGAGAAAAAGAGTTCCTCCTTGGGCAATTTCAAAAAGTCCAAGTTTTCCGCCTTTTGTCGCTCCTGTAAACGCCCCCTGCTCGTACCCAAAAAGCTCACTTTCCAATAAGGCATCTGGAATGGCGGCGCAATTGATCGGCACAAAAGGACCGGTCGGACGGCTGCTTTCAAAATGAATCGCTCTGGCAAACAGTTCTTTTCCCGTACCGCTTTCGCCTTGTAAAAATACGGTTGCATCGCTCTTGGCAACGCGCTTTGCCGTCTCTATGCATTTTCTCATGTTTTCACTTTGTTGCACAATTTCTTCAAAAGTAAAACATTCATTTCTCTGAACAGTGGATAGAAGCTCCTGGATTTGCTTGTTGTCCCGAAGTACAATCACGACGCCTTGTCGCTCGCTTTTTTCTTCTGGGATAATGGGATGATAGCTACAGATGTAGGAAATGGGGAGTTTTTGCCCGATGACCAAGTTTACTTGAACACTAGGCAGTTCAATCGCTTCATGGAGACATCTCTGAATCTCGATCGCAGCTTCGCCCCATAGTTTTTCGATGGAGTGATGTAATAGCTGTTCGGGCTCCATGTTTAGCATAGCTTGAGCAGCACGATTAATCGTGGTGACTCGCAGCTGATCGTCCAGCAGTAGAATTCCTTCTGAAACGGTTGTGAGGATCGTGTGTATGCGGTTTTCACGCTCTTCAGCAGGGAGGTAGGGGATCATCCTTGCCTGTTCGATACCTTTTACCTGCGTTATCATTTCCATGATCGTCGTGATTTGGCTTGGAGGCACGGCAGGAATTTTCACATAAATATAGTGGGGCTTCACTTCCATACCAATGATGTCTAGCTGGTTGGCGGCAAAGCAAGCAATGACCTCATGAGTAATCCCGACCCGGTCCACGCCTTTGATCTCCATTGTTATTCCCGTCAACGCACTCACACCTCACCCGTCGCACAGTCTTTTCCTTGCTCCCATCATAGCAAAGAAAGGCCCGGTGCGATATGCACCAGGCTACAATGGCTCAAGCAAAAGAAAGGGCCGCATCCAAATCATCTATGATATCTTCAACGTCCTCAATTCCTACAGACAAGCGAATGAGCCCATCCGTAATTCCCATTTTCCATCTTTCTTCGGCTGGGATAACAGAGTGAGTCATCGAGGCAGGGTGCTGGATGAGAGAGTCAACGTCACCCAGGCTGACAGCTCGCTTACACAAGCGCACATTGTTCATCATGCGAATGCCTGCTTCCATGCCGCCTTCTAGTTCAAAAGCGAGGAGTCCCCCAAAGCCATCCATTTGCTCGCAAGCCAATTCATACTGGGGAAAATGGGGCAAGCCGGGGTAATGAACGATTGCTACTTTCGGATGGTTGTGCAAAAACTCCGCGACTCTCTGGCCGTTTTCACAATGGCGATCCATACGCACACCGAGTGTTTTAAGACCACGAATCAATAAGTAAGCATCAAAAGGCGCGAGGATGCCTCCCATATCCTTTTGAGTGGTCATGCGAATGCTGTCCATGATTGACTTGGGACCAACAGCAACGCCAGCGATGACATCCCCATGTCCACCGATAAACTTTGTTGCACTATGGATGACAATGTCACAGCCATACTCAATGGGGCGCTGTAAATAAGGGGACATAAACGTGTTGTCCACGACGACGTAAGCATCGATTTCTTTGGCAATTTTTACGACCAGCTTCAAGTCGACTAGCTCCATCGTTGGGTTGATCGGTGTTTCCACGTAAATCACACGGGTAGTAGGTTGGAGCATTTGGCGGATTGAATCTTCATCCGTCATATCGCAAAGGGAGTAATTGACAGCAAAACGGTCTTTCATCAAGGTTAGTAATCCATAGGTGCAGCCGTACAATCCTTTTGTACCAAGAATATGGTCGCCAGTTCTGACGAGAGCCATGAGAATGGATGAAACGGCTGCCATTCCTGAGGCAAAAGCAAGACCTGCTTCCGCTTTTTCCAATGCAGCCATTTTTTCTTCGAGTACAGTGATCGTCGGATTTCCTAGCCGTGAATAGATGTAGCCAGCTTCTTCCCCAGAAAATCGCTTTGCCCCTTCTTCAGTAGAGGAAAAAACAAAGGTCGATGTCTGATAAATCGGTGTGGCCAACGCGCCGGTTTGCGGATCGGAATGGTAACCGGCATGAATGGCGGTTGTGGATAGCCCCTGCTTTTTTTGCCTATGCATGATTTGGTTCTGATTCATGGAAAAATCACCTCACGATAGATTTGTAAAAGCGTATTCATGCACGATGTGTGCCATATGAGAAGGAGTGAAGATCATGCGGCGTGTTAGGAAAAAGCGGAGAGAATTGGAAAGAAATCGTTCCAATTGGAAATAAAACATACCGGCGCCTTTGCAAAGCCTGTCCACACAACTCTGCTCAATCAGCACTTCTCCCTGTTTGCTGGTCTAAGCAAAGCGATCATGCAATAGGTTATATCAATGAACGACAAGCTGCCCGAAGCAATCGCGCGAAAAGGAGACAACCATCTGCACGAGCACAAGCAAGCGTTCGCGGCCAGGCGGCAAGGGGGGAATATTACATGCTGCACATTGTCGCTTGTATTAAACAAGTGCCGGACACCAAGATCATCAAGATGAATCCGAAGACCAACACAATGGATCGTGCGAGCGCACCTGCGATCCTAAACCCGTACGACGCTCATGCGGTCGAGGAAGCTGTACGACTGAAGCAGCGCTATGGCGGCGTGGTCTCTGTCGTGACGATGGGTCCGCCGCCAGCAGTCAAGGCGATCCGCAAGTGCATTGAAATCGGGGCTGATGCCGGGTATCTGGTCACAGACCGTGCTTTTGCCGGTGCCGATACGTTGGCGACGAGCTACGCGATTACCAAGGCTATCGAGAAAATAGCCGAGACTCAGCCGGTAGACCTGATTATCTGTGGCAAGATGACGATCGACGGTGATACAGGGCAGGTAGGGCCAGGTATCGCGAGAAGGCTGGATATCCCGCCGCTGACCAGTGTCAAAAAGGTGGTGGAAGTGAACAAGGCAGAAGGATATGCCATCGTCCACCGCAAGCTGGAGGATGGCTACGAAGTCATTCAATCCTCGTTGCCTTGTCTCTTTTCCGTGGAAAAAGAAATAAATGAAGTTCCTTATTCTCCGTTGCCCAATATGCTGCGAGCGGCACGTTATGATCCGGTCATCTGGGCAGTGAATGATTTGGGGGATATTGACCGCACATTGCTCGGCTTAAAAGGCTCGCCGACGATCGTAGCCAAGGTCTGGCCGCCCGAAAAGCCAAAAGGAGGAGAAATGTTGGAAGGTTCTTCCGGGGAGCAAGTCGCGCGGCTCATGGAGATCTTGGCAGAGAAACAACGATTGTTCCGGGTTAAGGAGGGTCAGGTATGAATCTGGAGGAATATTGCGGCATCTGGGTGTACTTGGAAGTGCATGAAGGCAGGATCGCACCGGTTTCCCTGGAGCTTTTGGGTGCTGGACGTCAAATGGCAGACAAAAGGGGCGTTCCTCTCGCTGGTCTCTTGATCGGTGAGGGCGTGAGGGATCTAGCGCAGACCGCCTTTCCCTATGGCGCAGACCAGGTCTATTTATACGATGATCCGATCTTCTGTGATTACCGCACGGAGTCATACATGCGCGCCGTTATCGAATGTGTAAACAAGAACAAACCGGAAATCATCCTGTACGGGGCTACTTCCACAGGGAAGGATCTGGCGAGCGCAGTCGCAACAGACCTCGAGACAGGGCTTACCGCCGATACGACGATGCTCGATGTCAATGCAGAAACCGGACTGCTGGAAGCGAGCCGTCCGGCCTTTGGTGGCAACATTATGGCGACGATCCTGTGCAAAAAACATCGGCCGCAGATGGCCACGGTTCGGCCGAAAGTGATGAAGGCATTGGAGCCCGATACTGCGCGAACAGGGGAAATCATTGAAGAGACCATCACCTTGCTCGAAGAAGATATTCGCACAAAAGTGCTAAAAATCGTGCGGGAGACCAAAGAAAAGGTCCGGTTGGATGAAGCAGATGTCATCGTCGCCGGAGGAAAAGGGCTGGGGAGCAAGGAAGGATTTGCTCTGATTCATCGTTTTGCTGAAAAGATCGGTGCTACCGTTGGGGCGAGCAGGGACGCTGTCGAAGCGGGATGGATCGATCATGATCATCAGGTTGGGCAGACCGGAGTGACCGTCACGCCGAAAATCTACTTTGCCATTGGAATATCGGGAGCCATCCAGCACTTAGTGGGGATGCGCAATTCAGGCTTGATCATAGCGATCAACAAAGATCCAAACGCACTCATTTTCCAATCGTGCCATTACGGGATTGTGGGAGATGCCTTTGAAATTGTGCCTTTATTAATGGAAGCGTTTCAAAAGAAGCCGGACAGGGAGGTACAATATGGCGGAAAAGTTTGATGTCATTGTGGTCGGGGCAGGTCCGGCGGGTACAGCATGTGCTTATACGTTGGCTAAAAAAGGAGTGAATGTCCTGTTGATGGAGCGGGGCGAATACCCAGGCTCTAAAAACGTGATGGGTGGCGTTTTATACCGCAAGACGATGGAGGACATTATTCCTGAGTTTTATAAGGAAGCTCCCGTCGAACGCCCGATTGTCGAACAGCGTTTTATGATGCTGGACAAAGAATCGGCACTCAATTTTAGCTACAAGGGGATGGAGTGGGCACAGGAGCCATACAACAACTTCACCGTGCTACGGGCCAAATTTGATCAGTGGTTTGCTGACAAAGCCGTGCAAGAGGGAGCGTTGCTGCTCAACGAAACGGTCGCTCTCGAGTGCATTATCGAGAATGGAAAAGTCGCGGGGATTCGCACTGATCGACCAGATGGGGATATTTTTGCGGATGTGGTCGTTCTGGCAGACGGTGTCAATTCGCTCCTCGCCAAATCATTGGGCTTTCACAAGGAATTTCGCCCTGATGAGGTAGCACTCGCTGTGATGGAGGTCCTCAAGCTGGATCGGAAAATCATCGAGGACCGCTTCAATCTGGAAGGGGATCACGGCTGTACGATTGAGATTTTTGGCGACTCGACTAAAGGAATTCTCGGCACGGCCTGGCTCTACACCAACAAGGACAGCTTGAATATCGGGGTCGGAACGATGCTCTCCGGGCTGATCAAAAACAAGATCAAACCGTATGAGCTGCTGGATTATGTTAAAAACCACCCGATGATTCGTCCCTATTTACATGGGGTTGAACAGCAGGAATACTTGGCACATCTGATTCCAGAAGGCGGCTATAAGTCGATGCCCAAAGTGGTTGGGAACGGTGTCATCGTCGTAGGTGACGCAGCTCAGCTGGTCAACGCCATCCATCGGGAAGGCTCGAATATGGCGATGGCATCCGGCGTGATGGCAGCGGAAACCATTATGCAGGCGCGAGAAGCTGGGGATTTTTCGGAGCGAATGCTCGATTCCTACCGCACGAATCTGTTGAATAGCTTTGTGGGGCAGGACTTAAAGAAATATAAGGACGCTACCCATCACTTCGAAAAGTTCCCGCAGTACTTTGAGCAGTACATTCCCATGATGAACAAAGCAGCCAGCCAGATGTTTACGATAGACGGCACATCGAAATGGAGCAAGCAGAAAAAGATCTGGAGCGATCTCGGATCTGCTAAAGACAAATGGAAAATGGCTCGCGATCTGATGAATGCATGGAGGGTGATGAAGTGATGTCGAATATACCCAAAGGCCAGTCGATCGAAGAAAAGCAGTATCTAGTCCGTTTTAAGGCAGATACGCAGTCCCACCTCCACGTGTTAAGTGCAGATGTTTGCGCGACCCAATGTCCGGATAAGCTATGTACCATTTTTTGCCCGGCGGAAGTATACAAATGGGAAGAGGTGCGGATGCATGTGGGATACGAAGGGTGTCACGAATGCGGAAGCTGCCGTATCGGCTGTCCCTATGAAAACATCAAGTGGGAGTACCCAAAAGGCGGCCACGGAATTATCTTCAGACTCGGTTAATGGGCGGGGAAGCACAATGATACAAGAGGGCGACAAAGTCGTATTTCTAAAGGATGGAGTCCGGGGAATTGTCATCCGTGTCGAAGAGGACCGTTGCCATGTCTTGTGGGAGGATGAGTTTGTCAGCTGGGAAAAAATAGAGCTCCTCCGATTGGAGAAAAAATAAAAAGCGGGAGTAATGGCTCCCGCTTTCAGACATGGCTAAAACAAAACAAATCGCTGGGGAATAGCATGTATTCCCCTAATATTGAAACATCTAAGGGCAGGCTGGGTGCCTGCGAGCGACAAGATCAGATAGGCTACATTCGTATAAGAGGCGTATGCAATATCTTCCATGGATGGATAGGGGGGAGCAGTCGGATGGGAGTGATAGATTCCCACCAACTGTTCCCCTCGTTTGCTGATCAAATGGAATACTTGTTGGATTTGTCTTGAATCCATGGCAAAGGAATCGGGGCTACGATCCACATTTGCCATTTTCCATAGTGTTTCCGCACGCCCATATTTTCCCGAAAGAAGTCCGCAAGCTTCAAATGGCTGTTCCGCTAAACAATGGTTGAGCATTTCACGCCATACGGCTTTGCTTATCGGAAGAGCGGTTTCCAATGTCTTAACCTTGACTGCGCCGTCTTCCGCAGCATCCCCCGGTGGATCCCGAGTTAGGAAGAGGGTTCACGATGCGAACACTGTTGTTGGACGGGTATTGCGGGGGTCTGGGCATGGCTGGTTTGTTCATTTGAGGATTAGGCGCGTGATTTCTAACGGGCCTCATTTGTTGTTGCTGATATAACCTGCGAATTTCTTCAGGTGTCATAGAGATCCCTTCCTTTCGGTATTTCTAATTATGTTGTATTCCAAAACCAATTTATGGGGAACGGCAATTGCACATTTGCCAGACGAGGAAAGTCATGGTTCGTTTCAAAATGTGCTTTCTATTGATATGGTTGGCTACTTCTGCCCGAAATGGAAAGGATTAAATGTGTTGACTTGCGGTGTTTGATGCTGCTTGAAATAGGTTGCATGCGTATTTGAGGGCAACTGAACGACCGGAGGAGGACTTACAGGCCGTTGAGCTTGATGCCTTCTTGGCTGATCATATCCCTTCAAGCCCCGTTTTTCCTTTGCCGTAAAATCCAGAATGGCCTGTTTGTACTTCTCTTCTTTTTCCTTATATTCTTTAATCGTATGGTTAAGGCACTCGATTGTTTTTTTCCAGACTGCTTCCTGAATTTGATACTGGCCAATGATCTCGTTTTTTTCCTCCTGTAGTTGTTGATACTCGATCTCGAGTTCGTGATTGGAGTGCTGAACCTGCTGTTCCTCCTTCAACTGATCGAGAGTCCGTTTCCATTCGGCTTCCTGCTCTTGGTAATGGGCAATTGTCTCTTCTCGGACTTTGAGCCGCTCTTCGGATTTCGTTACTTTTTGACGATACTCATCTAGTTGTTGGCTCAACTCTTCCATGGATTCTCTCCAACGGTTCTCTGAATGGAGAGAGTCCTTGAGCTTGCGGTTTAATCGTTCATAAGTATGGTTCCATTCCAACTCCAGTTCCTGAAAATTTGCAATCGTCTCTTCTTGATTCTTACGCAGATGGTTAAGTTGGCCTTCTTTTAGTTTTGCACGCTCTAGCTTTCCAGTAAGTTCCTCCAGTTTCTCATTCCACTGGGATTCCGTATCAGGATTATTTTCCAAACGCTGCTTTAGGGCAGCAACAGTTTCATTCCATTCCAATTCCTTTTGACGGTATTCCTCCAGCTGTTGGTTGATTTGCTCGTGGGAGTTATTCATTTCCTCTAATTGGGCTTGATAGCGTGTAATATTCTCCATTTGTTGGTCATGGAGTTGCTCGAATTCGGTACTTTGTTGCCGATACGTAGTTAATTGCTGATTGAGCTCTTCTAGACTCTCGTTCAATTGCTCTTCCGTTTGATGGGAAGCCTCGAGCTGTTGGCGCAGTTGATCCAAAGCCTCGCTCCATTCCGATTCCTCTGTCACATAATGGAAAATGGTCTCTTCATGTTGCTTGAGAAGTGCTGCGTGTTCTGCTTCTTGTAATTGATGAGCATCGAGCTCCCGGTTGAGCTCTGCTAGCTCCTCGTTCAATTGCTCTTCCGTTTGTTGGGAAGCCTCGAGCTGTTGGCGCAGTTGATCCAAATCCTCGCTCCATTCCGATTCCTGTGTCACAAAATGGGAAATGGTCTCCTCATGCTGCTTGAGAAGCGCTGTGTATTCCGCCTCTTGTAAACGATGAGCATCGAGCTGTCGGTTGAGCTCTGCTAGCGATTCGCTCCATCGCTCTTCCGTTTGAAGGGAAGATTCGAGTTGTTGGCGCAGTTGATCCAAAGCCTCGCTCCATTCCGATTCCTGTGACACATAATGGGAAATGGTCTCTTCCTGTTGCTTGTGAAGCGCTGCGTATTCCGCTTCTTGCAATCGATGAGCGTCGAGCTGACGGTTGAGCAGGCGCAGTTGATCCAAAGCCTCGCTCCATTCCGATTCCTGTGTCACAAAATGGGAAATGGTCTCCTCATGCTGCTTGAGAAGCGCTGTGTATTCCGTCTCTTGCAATCGATGAGCATCGAGCTGTCGGTTAAGCTCTGCTAGCGATTCGCTCCATTGCTCATCCGTTTGATGGGAAGCTTCGAGCCGTTGGCGCAGTTGATCCAAAGCCTCGCTCCATTCGGATTCTTGTGACACATAATGGGAAATGGTCTCCTCCTGTCGCCTGAGAAGCGCTGCGTATTCTGCTTCTTGCAATCGATGAGCATCGAGCTGCCGGTTGAGCTCAGCTAGCTTTTCATTCCATTGCTCTTCCGTTTGAAGGGAAGCCTTGAGCTGTTGGCGCAGTTGATCCAAAGCCTCGCTCCATTCCGATTCCTGTGTCACAAAATGGGAAATGGTCTCCTCATGCTGCTTGAGAAGCGCTGCGTATTCCGCCTCTTGTAAACGGTGAGCATCGAGCTGTCGGTTGAGCTCTGCTAGCGCTTCGCTCCATTGCTCATCCGTTTGATGAGAAGCTTCGAGCCGTTGTCGCAGTTGATCCAAAGCCTCGCTCCATTCGGATTCCTGTGACACATAATGGGAAATCGTCTCCTCATGCTGTTTGAGAAGCGTTGCATATTCCTTTTCTTGCAAACGATGATCCTCTAGCTGCTGATTCAGCTCTGCCAAGGTTTCGCTCCATTGCTTTTCTGTTTGATGGGAAGCCTCAAGCTGCAAACGCAGCTGATCCAACGTCATGGTCCATTCGGACTCCTGTGACACATAATGGGAAATCGTCTCTTCATGCTGCTTGAGAAGCGTTACGTATTCCGTTTCTTGCAAACGATGAGCCTCCACTTGTCGGTTAAGCTCAGTTAGCGTTTCATTCCATTGCTCTTCCGTTTGCTGGGAAGCCTCGAGCTGTTGACGCAGTTGATCCAACGTCATAGTCCATTTGGATTCCTGAGACACATAATGGGAAATCGTTTCTTCATGTTGCTTGAGAAGCGTTGCGTATTCCGTTTCTTGCAAACGATGAGCCTCCAACTGCCGATTGAGCTCTGCGAAGGTTTCGTTCCTCTTCTCATCTGTTTGATGAGAAGCTTCGAGCTGTTGATTCAGCTGATCCAACGTCGTGCTCCATTCGGATTCCTGCGACACATAATGGGAAATGGTCTCTTCATGCTGTTTGAGAAGCGTTGCGTATTCCTTTTCTTGCAAACGATATTCCTCTAATTGCCCGTTCAGCTCTTCGAGATTTTGGTTCCTTTGATCTTCCGACTGTCGAGAATCCTCAAGCTGCCGATGTAACTGTTCCAGAGTCTTGCTCCATTCCGATTCCTTTAACTGAAAATGGCTGATCAACTTGTTGAACTTGGACAGAAGCTGATCGTATTCTTCTGCTTTGGCTTTGTACGCCTGGAGTTGACTGTTCGCTTGGCTCAAGGTTTCGTTCCATGTCGCTTCCTGAGTCTGGTATCGTGAGAGGGCTTCGTCCTTTTGCCTCATTATGTGCTGATAATCTTGATCTTGTTGCGATTGCTCGGCATCTCGCAATTTCTCCTGCATTTGTGCCAGAAGTTGTTCCCATTTCACTTCTTTTTGTTTGTAATGGGAGATTGTCTTTTCCCTTTGTTCCAGCAACTTTTCAAACTTATCCACTTTGTCTTCCAATTTGTCGATTACACCTTTGGAGCGTTCTGTCACTCGGGTTAATTCTTCTTCCTTTGATTGGTAAGCCTTACTCGCATGATCCAGCTGTTCTAACTGTTGGGAGTAACATTGATCTCGTTCGTGGTACTGTTGCAGCTGCTCTTCCAGATCTTTGTTAACATTGCTCAATCGAATGGCTTTTTCTTCGTAGTAAAGGGCTTGTTGCTTGAGCAAAATTAGCTTTTCTCTCCCAGGACTTGTAGTCTTGCTGGGGGTTGTCACTTTGCTGGCGCTTTTCTTTTTAAGTGCCACACTCGTCCCTCCCTTTTGGGTGTACGTTCCCCTATAGACATATGTAAGGAGAAAGAATGTGTGCATGCCCTATCGGAGCAGGAGGCTCACTATAGCTCGAATGAACGTGGGCGAAAAGAAAAACGGGAGAAGATCACTCTTCTCCCGTCCACGAAGCGTCTCTCTCAATGCAATTAAGGGAAGGACGGTGCCGGGATCACATCAGGGAAAGTGATGCAATCCTGAACGTTGATATTGGCATCGGATACTTGTTTGACCAATGTGTCATACACGACCGCTCCGAAGGAGTTCCTCAGGATCAGGCGGAATGTGTCAAATGCGCCTGGAAGTTCGCTAAGCGTAAGCTCGGCGCTGAGGGTCTCGGTCGTTCCGGTTAAAGTGAACGTCCGGATACCGGTAGCAGTAATGACCAGTTGCAGGCCACCATTTGGGAGGGCCGTGCAAACAGGCGAGCTGATTTGAACAGGCGTAAAGACAAAGCTGAAATCGCCAAGGATTTCGTCTGTCGGCGTCGGTGTCGGAGTAGTTGGCACCGTATCGACAAACGTATAGGAGAACGTGCTGCTTCCTGGATCGCAACTCGGGCAGATATCGGCGAGCAATTGTTCTGTCCCCGTTTCTGCCACACCGTCGAAGAAGACGGTAGAGTTGGTCAAGAGAGCGTTGGCTGTTCCCTGGCAGTCGCAGTTTCTGCGCGGGAAGATATCCGGGCACTGAGGCGGGAACACGATCGGCGGGCAGACGAACGAAGGAGTCGGCGTCGGCACAGGAATAATCGGACGCGGCGAGCAGAACTTCGCCAACACTTCCAGCTTCACTTCCGCTTCTACCTGGATCTCTTTGCAGATGGTAACTTCCAGTTCCACCATGCCTCCCAGCAGCACATTGCCGATTGGGTTGCACTCGACAGCAGTGATGCGGCAGAGGATGTTGGATTCATCCAACGGTTCCGGCAGGCACAGCACGATTTCGTCATCGAATTGAATGGTGGCCGGGAATTCGCACAACAGCGTGCCATTGGCAAATACACGGATCAAGAGCGTTGCGCCGAACAGGAAGCGGACGATACCGACACGGACGATGTTTCCGTTTACGATGATATTTTCGCGCCGGATGCCAATGACGGTGCAAGAAAAGTCCAGAGACTGTGTGGGTTGTGGTTTAGGGATTAACGGGAATGTTGGAGGAACCATCGGCTCCACGCATTGGATAGTAATGTTCTGACCGGCACGGATCGCTGCATCTACCAGCGGTCGGCAATCGTCTGGGATTGGAACCTTGTTCCTATCCCTATTGGCGGCAACTACCCAGTCGTATACCTTTTGGACGCGGATGCACTCTTCCTGCAGATTGTTAGGAATAGGTGGAAGTGCGGTTGGTGTAGGCGTCGGTGTCGGTAACTGGCGACCCTTAATGGGCTTCATATGATTCACCGGTGTAATCCTTCCTTTCCTTGGGTATTTGCTTTTGCATTTACATTCTATGGGGAAAATGGATTTTTGCTTGTCAACGAATGCCTATTTTTTAGGTAGTCGTACAAGAACTAGTCTTAAAACGGTATTTGAAACTTCTGGATAAACCAATCGTCATCATGTTTTCTTCTTGCATGATACCTGATTCGCTGTGCTAGCGCGCCGTGTAGCAACACTTCTTTATCGATCGCCATGGGATTGGAATGGACGATTAGCCTCTTAGACGCCAATATTCTGGAATCGTTAAAATGGCTGTACGCCATTCGCAGCATGTTGTAGTACACGTGCTCGTTGGTTACGGTGTAAGGATGGGATTTGCGAAACAGGTGGAGCACTTTCACTGCCGGCTGAACGAAGCATTTGTATCCGAACAGCCATAGCTTGATGGATATCTCGATGTCTTCAAAACCCCATACACGGAATCCGCGATCGAATCCGCCGATATCGAAAAAAACGTTTTTCGATACCGCCAAACATCCACCGGGAAGAATAGCAACCTCTGTAGGGAGTGTCTGTTGGCGGAGCCACGAGATGCCTAATCGCGGATTCAGTGTCTGACCGTATCCAACGTATGTTGGGTGTTCTGTAGACGCGATCCCTGGAGAAACGGCGTCTGCCACTCCGGAACGGATCAGTTGCAGCAATTGATCAATCCAATAATTTTCAAAATAGAGATGAGCGTCGCAAAAAATCAGGTAGTCTCCTTTGGCATGTTCTGCTCCAAGGTTCCTTGCGGGTGCCGCTCCTATTCCCTGGGTGGTGATCAATCTCACCCGATTCCCGTCAACTTTAGGTGCGATGAGCCGGCAACACTGGTCTGTCGAGCCGTCGTCTACCACGATGATTTCAAACGGATAATCGGTTTTCGATTGAAGAGCGGACGTTACCGTATTGCGCACATTTTCTCCTTCATTTTTCGCAGGAATAATGATGGAGACCAACGGCAGCTGCTCAACGGACATCTGATCACTCCTTTCTCCCTGACATGGTATGCACAGCCTATGCAAGGGGATATCCATACCTGAGAAATTCACCGCTGTTTCATCACTCCATCAGCTAGGCATTCATACAATAGACACGGATGTATCCTAGGATTTACAAAGGGGTGGGCAGCATGGATGTCGAGGTCTATTATGGAGGGCTACGGGGCGGAACGATGCCGTATACGATATTGCCGGCATTTCGTTTGTTCTGTAAACAGAACGGATTTCAAATAAAGTGGGACCCCAAAAACAAAAGGATTGATCTGGATTCAGGGCTGAAGGGAAAGATCTGCGTTCTGTCTCCGGGAAGAACGGTCGGTGATACTTATTATGTAGCGGAAATATTGGGCAAAGTGCAGAGATTTCTTTCTGATTTTGGAATTGAAGTAGTACGCACGGAAAAAAAGTCGGACATTCCGAAAAACAGGGATGTTGCGATACGCTTTAGCCTAGAAGAACTGCGAACGGCATTCAAACCCAAATTGGAATTGTTCCAGGGTGAAGACGAGAAACGCAAAAGCTTGATCAACAGTCTTCATGCGGAGTTGAAGCATACTGGGATCACTTGTGTGTTGAAAGCACAAAAAGAACAGCGTTCCGCCCAACCCTCTTTGGCCATAAAATTGCTTCTCCCCATAGACACTGATGTATCTAGGCGGAAAGCCTATGGAGAGAAGATTGCGTTTTACCTGGCCTCAGGAATTCTTCAATACTTTCAGACTGCGCAGCAAATTTACCCCATTTCTTATCTTCCCATGAACGTTTTAAAGGAATTTTTTAGTAGCGCATTGATAGATCGAGTGGGAATGCTAAATCACGGATACGATGAAGAACAAGAGCAAGAACAAGAACAAGAACAAGAGAAAGAACAAGAACAAGAACAAGAACAAGTGCAAGAGAAAGAACAAGAACAAGAACAAGTGCAAGAGAAAGAACAAGAGCAAGAACAAGAGCAAGAACAAGAACAAGAACAAGAACAAGAACAAGAACAAGAGCAAGAACAAGAACAAGAACAAGAACAAGAGCAAGAGCAAGAGCAAGAGCAAGAACAAGAGCAAGACCAAGACCAAGAACAAGAACAAGAATTAGAGATAGAACAAGAGCAAGAAGAGGATCTAACGCGAACAATTGGAATTCACTGGCCAGTACAATCAGAGCTTGTGGAAGAGCCTGTAAAAGAAGAACAAAAAGGAACAGTGGAAGAGGCTGTCTGGCTTCATGAAATCAATCAAGCGCCTGCAGAAATACGGCTGGAGGCGGAAGTGTTTTTAGATTACACCTTATTCCATTCAGACTTAGAGCATAGGCCGTTTTTGCTCATCGGAAACTTGTATGTCAAAAACACGGGGACGGAAGACTTGATCAATCCGATTATTTGCCTCCGCGTATCGCCAATGGAAAGCATCAAGCTAGGCGGACAAATCCTTCCGCCAAATTTGGTGGAAACCATGGGTGTGCAAAGCTCTTCTGGAATCAAAGGGTGGAGATATTTGGAGAATGACTGGTTTTCACAAGCGCAAGAACGTGGAGAATACTGGATTGCTCCGATCCAGCCCATTCTGATTTCGCCGAAAGCGACGGAGCCTTTCCAAAACTTCCAGATTTCCATCAAGAAACCGGAAAACGGGAGCACGGTTACGGTTGAGGCGGTTGTCCTGTTTGACGAACAGGAAATCCATTTTCCAGCGAATAACCGAATTGCTATTTCATTCTGATAAAACAAGAGGAAAAAGCCATCGCTTTTGGGAGCGATGGCTGCTGTTTCTCGTCTTAATACTCTACGAACATTTGCACGAACGTTTTGCCATATGGGCCACCGTCGACGATGGCGATCGCAACATACTCATAGGAAGGATTCAAGATATTGGCCCGGTGCCCGGAAGAATCCATCAACATCTTATGGCCTGCGACAACAGTCCAGTTTTGGGCAAGATTTTCGGCCGCAGAACGGTAGTTGATGCCGAACGATTTCATCATCTGGAAAGGCGTCCCGTAAGTAGGCGAGTTGTGGTTGAAATAGTTATTCTTCACTAAATCCTGTGCCTTCACACGAGCGACATTCTCCAGCTTCATGTCGACTTGAAGCGGGGAAAGGCCATTATCGACACGTTCTTTATTCAAAAGTTGGATCATTTCTTTCTCATCTGCCGTCAAGTCCGAAGGCAATGGTACTTGCGGATCCGGTTTCTGTGGCGTGCTCGGTTGACTAGGATTGCTCGGTTGACTCGGAGTACTTGGTTGAGTGGGAGTGCCTGGCTGCGGCTGAGATGGCTGTTGTTCGTACTTGGTTTTGATCGCTTGATACGTCTTGGAATCTGCCTCACCCGTCAGAGTGGCTTTGTTCCGGGATTGGAACAGCATAACGGCATAACGGGTGGACTCGTCGTATTGACCTGTTACTTTGGCAGGGTAGCCCAGGGCAACAAGCATTTTTTGCAGCTCACTGACTTTATCTCCCGCAGAGCCGAGCTTCAGTGTTGTGGATTGTTCCACTGGCTTGTTGTCTGGTGCCGGTTTCGTGGACGGATTTGGTTTCGGAGTCTGATTTTTCAGCTTGTCATATTGCTGTTTGATCGATGCATATGTTTTGGAGTCTACTACGCCCGTTTGTTTCAATTTGTATTTCTTTTGGAATTTTTTTACGTTGGATGCCGTGTACGTATTGTAATACTTGTCCACCTTCAGCTTCGTGTCAAAATGCAAAGCGGCAAGCATTTTTTCCACTTCCTGCACCTTTGCGCTTCTCATCCCCGTTTTCAAAGGGGTGAATGTCGTTTTGGCGAAAGCGGGTTGTCCGATAATGGAGAGCGAGACGGACAGGGAAAGGATTGCTGCAATTCTCGGAATGTTGCGATTCATGTCATCACGCCTTTCACTGGTTTGTCGCCCCCAATGTTACTAGAGTCCAGTTTCGAAAAACAAGCCACATATATTGGAAAGGGATGGAGAATCATGTTTGATCTATCTTGGCTCGATCTGGTTATTCTTGTCTTGGCCAGCTTTCGACTCACTCATTTAATTGTATTTGATGAAATCACGACGTTTCTTCGGGATCCTTTTTTAAGCGTAACCTATGAGGTGGATTCGGCAGGACAGGTCGTTCGGAATACCCATTTTAAGG
This sequence comes from Brevibacillus choshinensis, assembly GCF_001420695.1. NCBI lineage: Bacteria > Bacillati > Bacillota > Bacilli > Caryophanales > Paenibacillaceae > Brevibacillus > Brevibacillus choshinensis. Next base: position 562,762 of record NZ_LJJB01000007.1, read on the forward strand.
GAAGTGGCTTGCGTCAGTGGATCGGGAAATTGCTCAGTTGCCATTGGTGCGTTGGGATCTGGTGTGGGGTGGTCATTGTGGGCTTGTTCCTGTATGTACCGGCTGCTTATCCGGTGTTGTTGATACTTGCGATCGCAGGGGCAGCAGCCGTGATTGAGACGAAAATGTATTCGGGATGAGTGAGTCCCGGTTATCATCTCTTGAAAAAGTTTTGACTTCTTTTGAAAAACGCTGTTTCTGCAGCAGTAAGGGGCATCACATTTTCTGCGATATAACTGATCATACGGTTACTTCCACTTGGGTCCTTCATGAATTTGGAGGCAAGGATGTCTACTTGATTCACAGGTCTGCCACTGTCCAGGGGAATGTCCCAAACAAAGAAAGGCGAAGATGCCATAAAGGTACCAACTGCCACCCCGTTTACCAAAACATTGCAGGGAAAATGAAGCGGATGTCCGGGGTATGTGGATTGGGCTTTGCCTTTCACAAGCAAGGTAGTAATGCTTGGATCTGTTTGAACGGTAATGCGGAACAAGGGAGGAGCCCACAAATCTCCGTACCTGTTCATGCTGCTTATTTTGTCGGGATGTCCAAATGTAGCGGGGATGTCCGTCCTGTTCGCATTCACAGAAGGAGAAGCTTGAACTGGTTTTTTCCGGTAGTGTGGGGCATGTCTCAACCACGTAGGTGAGACAGATCCGTAATGTTTTTCTACCGTCATCAGAACTTCAGAGATTCCAACCGTATGCCATTGCGTCGCGGTTTTGGTCGTGCTGTAAACTCTGGCGTTCGCCAAAAAATCATTGACGTAGGCGATGGGGTAGCTTTGAGCAATCCGGATCCAGAGGTCATAGTCCATGCAAAAGTTTAGGGCCTCATCCACTCCGTCCATTTGCTGAAATACGTTTTTTCTAATAAAAGCGGCTGGCTGACAGACGACACACCCGTGGTAAAGATTGTTGTAATCGGCAGGCGTGACATGAAGCGCAGTCTGCACTTGGCTGTGCTCGTTAATGACATAGCATTTACCATGTGCCATCCCGCAATCGGGGCGAGATTGAAGCGCCTGGACTGCCTTCCTGATCGCTCCCGGCTGATAAGTATCATCCGAGTTCAACCAACCGATGATTTCACCCCTGGCCATGGACAAGCCCTTGTTGATTGCATGGGATTGGCCGCGGTCCTTCTCAGAAACGAATCGGAAACGGTCCCCAAAATGGCTATATTGCTGCAGGATCGAAATCGTGACGTCAGTCGATCCACCATCGACAACAATATGTTCGATGTTCGGGTAATCTTGGCCAAGGACACTCTCTATCGTTTCTTTGATAAATCTGCCTTGATTAAAGGAAGGGGTAATCACGCTTACCAACGGAAGGCCCTGATGATCCACAAGTAATCACTCCAATTCAACTATCCAATTTTCAGAAAAACGGAAGAACTTGATATCGATTTAAACACGTTAGATTCTTCTAGTGATAAAGGTATGACTTCGTCTGCGACGAAACTGATCATTCGTTTATCAGAGTCAGTAAGAAAGAATGAAGACAGGATCTCCATTTCGAATTTTTCTTTCATGATCGGCTGTACAGGTATATTCAGCAAAAAAGTCGATCCTACGATATGGCTTCCGGCCGGCTGTCCGTCTACTTGGACGACAAATCGAAACTTGTAATGTAGGGGCAGAAATGGAGCGGATTCTGGGGGGATCTTTCCTTTGATGAGTATAGAATTCACCGGGCAGCGAAGATCTGTTTCGACGGTAAAGGTAAATCGTGGCGGAACCCATAAATCTTCATATCGGTTCATGTTGGTTACTGTTGGCAAACAATCAAGGGTGGACTGATCCCTCAGGTAATGCAAGAGGCCAGTAATTCCTTTGTAACCATGGTGGCTCTGATAAGCTAGCAACCACGTTTTCGAAATGGTACCGTAATGTTTCACGCTGGTCCTGAGAATTTCTGGGATCCCAACCGTGTTCCAGAGGGTGGATGTTTTGCACGTATTGTGAGTTCTTGCATTTGCGAATGCGTATGGAACGAATCCAATGGGATACTTTTTAGCAATTCTGATCCACAAGTCGTAATCCATACAAAAATGGAGACTCTCATCCACTCCTTCTACTTCCAGAAACACATTTCTTCTGATAAATACTGCAGGCTGGCAGATCATGCATCCATCAAACAATTGATTGAAATTAGCGGGTGCCACATAGTAGTCGCTTATTTTTTGGCTGTTCTCGTCAATCGTATAAGCTTTGCCATATACAATCGCCAAGTCAGGCTGCCTCTGAAGCGCCTCTACCGCCTTTCGGATCGCGCCTGGTAAATAAGTGTCGTCCGAATTGAGCCAACCAATGATCTCCCCTTTTGTCATGGCCAGTCCTTTATTAATCGCGTGGGATTGGCCACGGTCTTTCTCCGAAATGAAACGAAAACGCTCCTCAATGTGGCTGTATTCCTTCAGGATGGAAAGCGTGTCATCCGTGGATCCCCCGTCAACCACAATAAATTCAATGTTGGGATAGTCTTGGCTGAGGACACTTTCTATCGTTTCCCGGATATATTTGCCTTGATTGTAGGAAGGGGTGATGATACTTACCAATGGAAAGCTTTGATAAACCACTGGCTTCACTCCATTTTGGGATAATTTTCTGGAAGTACATGGCAATGATACCTTCAGGTTATGTACAAGGGCTCGAGTTTGAACCGGGGTAGGTTCATTATTTCAAGTGGGATTCGAAGAGGTACCATTTCGGGCCATTTTCATAGAGAAATAGCCGTTTCTGGCATTCCTCGTTCAACATATGCTTATAGTGTTGCGGGTTCCTTTCGACTGAGCTGAAGGGAAAAGTTGATTAGACGAAAAAAGGAGGAACTGGGACTAACATGCTGAGTCAAAGCGATCTGCTGAATTATAAAGCGTTGGTGTCAAAAGCGCTGCAAGATTTTGATTTTGCTAACTTATACCTGGAATTCTCGATTAGATGTAAACTCATTGAGTATAAGAATATCTCGCTTGTTTTGGATGTCGGCGCTAATACGGGTCAATATGTAGGCTCGTTAAGACAGCAAGGGTATGGAGGAACGATAGTATCATTCGAGCCATTGGCAGAGGAGTTTGCCCGATTAAGTGAAAATGCCTCCCACGACCCCAATTGGAATTGCAAGCAAATAGCGCTAGGCAGTTACAACGGACTTTGTGAGATGAACAGGGCGGGCAACTCTTACAGCAGTTCAATCCTCCCCATGCTGGATCTACATGTCTTAAATGCGCCGGACTCCGAATATGTAGGCAAGGAAACGGTTTCGATTACGCGGCTGGATTCGCTTGGACAGGAGACCATAGGGGAAAATGAACGCATTTACCTGAAAATTGATACGCAAGGTTACGAGTTGGAGGTTCTCAAAGGTGCTGAAAGGATGCTCCCAAAGGTGGAGGCGGTCGAATTGGAGTTAACCGTTGTTCCTCTATATGATCGTCAAGTTTTATACCAGCAGCTGATCAAGTATATGGACATCATGGGCTTTGATCTGGTTTGGATGGAAAGAGGATTTTCCGACCAGACCACGGGAGAGGTTCTCCAGTTCGATGGCATATTCCTTAGAAGATAAAGGCACCGGCACAATCTTGTGTCGGTCTTCTTTTCTTTTTCGGAAGGATAGGCGTCTTTCACGCAAATCGGGAGAATCGACCATTTTCATTGATTTATAGAGCATCGGCTCGTTTGCGGTCATATGATGAGTCATGCCACGAGAAAATCGGGACAGAGGTGCATCGGATGAAACTGGTATTGCTATCGGGCGGCTCCGGGAAACGGTTGTGGCCGCTGTCCAATGATGTGAGGTCGAAACAATTTTTAAAAATGCTGCATGCTCCCAATGGCGAGAGGGAATCCATGGTCCAACGGATTTGGAGACAATTGGATGCGAATCAGTTAACGGATGATGTGTTCATCTCAACGACAAATTCCCAAGGGGATTTGATCCAAAGCCAATTGGGTACGAATGTGCGGATGATCATCGAAGCCGAATCACGGGATACGTTCCCGTCTATCGCATTGGCCGCTACCTATCTTTATTCGAAGATTGGGGCCGAGCTTTCTGAAGTCATTACAGTCATGCCTGTTGATCCATATGTAGAAGAAGCGTTTTTTACGAAGATCAAACAATTAGAGGATGCGATCAACCAATCAGGATCAGACCTCGCTCTAATCGGAGTAACGCCCACCTATCCATCAACAAAATATGGCTATATTATCCCGCTCAAGGAAGAGGGACAGAAGCAGTCACATACCTATCAAAAAGTTCACAGTTTCAAGGAAAAACCGTCTGTAGAGCAGGCGCAGAAGCTGTTGGAACATAACGCATTGTGGAATTGCGGGGTGTTTGCCTTTCGACTGGGTTATCTCATAGATCTCCTTGAAGAAAAAGGATTACCCAGCCATTACGACAAGCTCACAGAGCAATACGGCAATCTACCTAAAATTAGCTTCGACTATGAAGTGGTGGAAAAGGCCGGACATGTCGTGGTAATCCCCTATGAGAGAGATTGGAAAGATCTAGGTACCTGGAACACGCTGACGGAGGAAATGGATGTCAATCTCATCGGAAGAGGTTTTCTTGGCGAGGATTGCGCCAATACCCATGTCATTAATGAATTGGATTTGCCGGTTGCCGTTATCGGCGTATCTGATATGGTGATCGCAGTCAGTCCTGACGGAATCTTGGTTTCCGATAAAGCAAAGAGCCACCTCGTTAAAAACCTTATGAAGGATATGGATCAAAGGCCGATGTACGAAGAACGCCGATGGGGATGGTACCACGTCCTTAACTTCCAAAAAATGTATGAAAAGGAAGAAGTGTTAACAAAGAAACTTCACATTCATGCGGGAAAAAACCTGAGCTACCAGTACCACAGAAAGCGCAGTGAAGTATGGGTGATCGTTGCGGGCGAAGGTGAGTTTGTACTAAATGATCGGCTGAGCCTTGTCGGTCCAGGAGATGTTTTGCAAATTCCAGTAGGCGCGAAACATGGAATCAAAGCGATCAAAGATATCGAGATCATCGAGGTGCAGATGGGAAGCGAGCTCCAAGAAGAGGATATCATCCGTCTTTTCATGTCCTGGGATGAGATGAAAGCATTCCTAAACAGGAACGATAAGGGGGGGAGCCTATGAAACGTTGGAGAGACAAGACCATCATGGTGACGGGAGGAGCGGGATTTCTCGGTTCCCACGTGGTGGAACGGTTGCGAAATGAAGGATGCCAGCGCATTATCGTCCCACGGAGCAGGGAGTACGATTTGCGCAATCCGCAGGCGATCAGGGAACTCCTATCCAAAACGGCACCCGATTTGATCATCCATTTGGCGGCTTCAGTAGGCGGGATTGAAGCGAATCGAAAAAATCCTGGATCGTTCTTTTACGATAATTTGTCCATGGGTACTCACTTGATGGAAGCAGCAAGACTCTGCAATGTCGAAAAATTCGTGGCTTGCGGAACAATCTGCTCCTATCCTAAGTTCGCCTCCGTTCCATTCCGGGAAGAGGATCTGTGGGACGGGTACCCGGAAGAAACAAATGCCCCGTATGGTTTGGCCAAAAAAATGCTGCTTGTACAAAGCCAGGCATACAGGCAGCAATACGGCTTCAACTCCATTTTCCTTCTTCCAGTCAACCTGTACGGTCCTCGTGACAACTTCGACTTGGAGACGTCACATGTCATTCCGGCACTCATCCGAAAGTGCCTGGAGGCGAAACAACAAAATAAGGACCACATCACAGTTTGGGGATCAGGGAAAGTGACGAGGGAATTTATTTATGTCGAGGAAGCCGCGGAAGCGATCCTGCTTGCTTCTGAACATTTTGATGGAGAACAGCCGGTGAACATTGGAACGGGAGAGGAAATCACGATTCGGGCACTGGCTGAGCTGATTGCCGAGGAAACGGGCTTTGCTGGTGAATTTCGGTGGGACTCCGAAAAACCGGACGGACAACCGCGAAGATGCTTAGATGTGCAAAAGGCGAAAGACTACTTTGGCTTCGAATCCAAGGTGGGGCTGAGAGAGGGATTGAGGAAAACGATCCAGTGGTACGCGAATTTGACTGGAGGAGGGAATCATGCGCAATGAACGGGCCGATGGAATCTCCGCAAGCGACGTTTTACAGGCAGTTCATTTCGCCGGGTGACCTCTGTTTTGACGTGGGTGCAAACGCAGGGAACAAGACGGAAGTTTTCCTTGGATTGGGTGCAAGAGTCGTGATGGTGGAACCACAAAAAAAGTGCGCAGATATTCTCCGAAACAAATTTGGACAGAAACCAAACTGCACCATTGTGGAAAAGGCACTGGGTGCTAGCGAGGGAGAAGCAGTCATGTACCTGAACGATGCCGACGTCCTTTCCACATTGTCTACCGAGTGGATCGAACGGATGCAGGCAAGCGGACGCTTTCAGAGAAATTTCTGGAGAAACCAAATATCTGTTCCGATGACATCACTGGATCGATTAATGGAGCAGCATGGTGTACCCGCTTTTTGCAAAATAGACGTGGAAGGGTATGAATGGCATATTTTGCAAGGTTTGACCCGTCCGCTGCCAGCCCTCTCTATCGAATTTGCCGAAGAGACCATTCATAACTCCGTTCATTGCATGCACCGCCTGCAGCAATTGGGTGATTATGAGTTTAATTGCGTAAAAGCGGATAACACGTCTTTGGAATTGGCGAACTGGGTTGATTTGGCAACGATTTGCAGCCATCTTGGACAGCGCACCGAGACGTTCATGTGGGGCGATATCTATGCAAGGCAAAAAAGGTGACCAACATGATAAATAAGGCCTTTTGGAAAAACAAAAACGTATTCATTACGGGGCACACCGGCTTCAAAGGCTCCTGGCTCTGCTTATGGCTGCACTCGTTGGGTGCTAATATCACCGGTTTTTCCCTTCCTCCACCTACTAATCCAAGCTTATTTCAGCTATGCGGGATCGATTCTTTCGTCCGTTCCATAATTGGGGACGTTCGATCAAAGAGAAGCTTGCAAGAAGCACTCGTGCAAGCCCAGCCCGAAATCGTTATCCATATGGCTGCCCAGCCGTTAGTCAGGGCTTCCTATGACATTCCGTGTGATACCTATGAGATCAATGTGATGGGAACCGTTAACCTGCTGGAAGCGGTCCGATTGGCTACGCGCAATGGGATTGGGGTCAAGGCAGTTATCAACGTAACGACCGACAAATGTTATGAAAACAAGGAGTGGGCATGGGGCTATCGCGAGGAGGATGTTTTGGGAGGATATGATCCCTATTCCAACAGCAAGGCATGCTCAGAATTGGTCACCATGAGCTACCGAAATTCATTTTTTCATCCCGATGACTTTAGCGCCCACGGAGTCGGGATAGCATCGGCACGAGCAGGCAATGTGATCGGCGGGGGCGACTGGGCCACTGACCGCCTGATTCCCGATTTCATACGTGCCTTACTCGGAGGGACGAAACTGAAAATCCGAAATCCCGGTGCGATCAGGCCGTGGCAGCATGTGCTAGAGCCGATAGGTGGGTATTTGTTGCTTGCCCAAAAGTTATGTGTGGACGGAAAGCGGTTTTCGCAGAGTTGGAATTTCGGGCCAAACGACCAGGATGCGCAAACGGTCGAGTGGATCGTCAATAAGCTGTGTGCCAAATGGGGAGAAAACGCTGCATTTGAAATCGTGCCAGATGCTAAATGGCATGAAGCCCATTATTTGAAGCTGGATTGTTCCAAGGCTAGAGGCGAGCTGGGGTGGAATCCAAAATGGAATCTCGATCAGACACTCGATCGCATCGTTGACTGGACTCGCGCTTACCAGCAAGAGAAGGATCTTCGGGCGCTTTGCTTGACTCAGATTGAAGAGTACGGAAAGGAGGACATAGGATGAAGGTTGTCATTTTGGCCGGCGGATACGGCACCAGGATCAGCGAAGAATCACATCTCCGGCCAAAACCGCTGATTGAAATCGGAGAAAGACCGATAATCTGTCACATCATGTCCATTTACTCCCATTACGGGTTCAATGACTTTATCATTTGCCTGGGCTATAAAGGTTACTTGATCAAGGAGTTCTTTGCCCATTACTTTCTGCATCAGTCTGACGTTACTTTTGATTTTCGCAACGAGAACCAAATGATCGTCCATAACCGTTGCTCCGAGCCATGGAAAGTCACGTTGGTCGACACTGGAAAGGACACGATGACAGGAGGCAGGGTAAAGCGGATTCAACCGTATGTCGGGGAAGAAACGTTTCTATTGACCTATGGTGATGGAGTCTCAAGCATCAACATACAGGAGCTCGTGGACTTTCATCGTTCCCACGGAAAATGGGCAACGGTGACAGCGACGCAACCAGCCGGAAGATTCGGAGCATTAAACCTGGAGGATGGAAATAAGATCACCGGATTTCAGGAAAAACCGAAAGGAGACGGTGGTTGGGTCAACGCGGGATTTTTTGTTATGGAGCCACAGGTCTTCGATTACATTGAAGGAGACCACACGACTTTGGAAAAAGAGCCGTTGGAGGGCCTGGCTAAAGACGGTCAGCTGATGGCGTTCAAATATCCCGGCTTCTGGCAGCCCATGGATACGCTTCGGGATAAGAATTATCTGGAGGAGCTGTGGAAATCGGGAAAGGCAGAGTGGAAAAAATAAAGAAGGTTTCCCAGTAAGAGACCCCCTTGTTCGCATTGCATGATGCATCGCAGTGTATGGATGAAATGGTGAAGTATCCGAAAAGGATGGGAGGAATCAAAGAATGTCGGTGCCTATTATATTTCTTCATCGGTCCGATGACAGCTATTTGTTTTATATCTTGCGTCAGGCTAAAATTGCGAGTCCCAGCTCGGATGTCGTTCTGATCGGGAGCCCGGCCAATATGAAATACGCTTCACAAGGTATTAAGCATGCTTTAATCCAAGATTACAGCCATGGTGCAAACGAATTCGCAGCAGTATACAAACACTTGAGTCCCTGTGAATATTACTATAATTTATTTTGTTTCCAGAGGTGGTTTATATTAAGGGATTACATGAGAGGCAACAATCTGAACGAATGTTGGACCCTGGACTCAGACGTCATGTTGTATGCCGACTTGAGCCGCGAGGAATACAAGACATTCTCTAATGAATTTACCTGGACTACGTACATCACGTTAAAGGAAGTCGAGGAGCTTTGCGCGGTCACCCAAGACCATTTCAGCAATCCCCATTTGTTTGAATACCTCAAGCAGTATACGAGGGAAACCGGAAACTACATCAAAGAAACGGGGATGCTGGCCGTTTCTGATATGGTTACCCAAAGGTTGTATCTGGAAAATGTTCTGAAAAAGGATCGGATTCACGGGATTATTAACAATTCTTTTTTTGATAACAACTTGTTCTTTTCGTTTCCAGGAGTCGAAACACTGGATAATAAGAAAAAAATATATATGCTAAATGGCACCTTATACAGCAAGAAAATGGATACGGGCCAGTTTATGAATGTAAATACGGTCCATTTTACTTCCGAAGCCAATAAAAAATATATCCCGCACTTTTATAAGCCAAATCTACTCGGAAAAGCCAATGGAGCGTATTACTTCCATTACAATTCTCTTCAATGGGTGTCGACGTCTATTTAGTAAACGCTTGGACTGCGCTAGCACATCAAGCCTATGTCATGAGCATGTCTTTGCAGGAAAATGATGAGGAGGCGTTATCATGGACAGGTTTTGGAGCAGGATCATTTCCTTGTTGTTTCAAAAAGAGCAACCGAAGAGGGTGGTCGCAATTGGCGCACCTATGGGTGAGTTTGCGATCCAATTGTTACACTTTTGCCATAACAAAGAAGGAGAACTAATTATCATTGATCCGTTCAATGTTTTTCAGGAAGATGAGCGGATTAATGGATATCGTCCCCATTATCAAGTGATAAGGGAAGAAAGCCTGGAGGCTTTGCCGAATATTGGTTCAATTGACGCAGTTTTGATCGATGGCGATCACAATTGGTACACGGTGTATCACGAATTGAAGCAGATTGAGATGATCGCGGAACAAACCGGCAAATTCCCGCTCGTCTTTTTGCATGATACAGAGTGGCCTTATGGACGACGGGATCTCTATCATAATCCTGAAAATATATCGCCAGAATTCAGACAGCCATATGAAAGGAAAGGCATTGTCTACGGGCAGAGTCAATTGGCTGATCAAGGAGGTTTCTGCGAAGGGGCTTACCATGCCATCAACGAAAACGGAGAAAAAAACGGGGTACTTACAGCCATTGAAGACTTTCTGGGTGAAACCAATATTCACCTTTCGTTCTTCCACCTCACTTCCAATAACGGATTGGGAATCATCACGGAGGCTAACCGAGATACGGATACGTACATCGAAATGATTACGAAACATTCAGGTATGTAATCCCGGTTTTTTAAGAGATAATCGTGGGCCAAGGTATGATTCTGACTTCAATAAAACGCAGAGGAAGTGTGGAAATGCCTAAACATAACGCAATCGAATATTATTTGGAACTGCTAAAAAAAACGATCCTCTATGAGATATGGCTAGAACACGAACAAGGAGCAACCCCGGAAGCTCGAAGGCTGGGGCAAGATTGGCCGGCGATTGCGCACAGCATGATCGGAAGAGTCCGGATGGACAATATCCAGCATTGCATGGAATCGGTTGTGAAGGATAACATCGAGGGTGATTTTATTGAGACCGGAGTTTGGAGAGGCGGCGCTTGCATTTTTATGAGGGGCTTTCTCAAAGCCCATGGAATTGAGGATCGACGCGTTTGGGTTGCCGATTCTTTTGAAGGATTGCCTGAACCTGACGTCGTTAATTATCCGAATGATAAGGGTTATTTGTTCCATACGATTGATTATTTAAAAGTCTCTTTGGAGCAAGTTGTAGAAAATTTTAGTAAATATGATTTGTTGGATAACCAGGTCCGCTTTTTAAAAGGCTGGTTTAAAGACACTTTACCTACGGCGCCGATTGAAAAAATTGCTGTTGCCAGACTGGATGGTGATATGTATTCGTCAACAATGGACAGTTTAAGCAGCCTTTATCCGAAGGTCTCCGTTGGCGGGTACATTATTATCGATGATTTCGCTGCCGTACCGACTTGTGCGGCTGCTGTATGTGACTATCGGCGAGAATTCGGGATAGATGATCCTCTCGTCAAGATTGATAACGCAGGTGTTTATTGGAGGAGGACGAAATAACCAAGAGCATGGGCAGGGGGAAAAATCGTGACCTTTGACATAACAAAAACCACTCTACCTGGTTGTTATGAAATTACGCCGAAAAGGTTCATGGATAAGCGGGGCAGCTTCACGAAGACCTTCCATGTAGATGAATTTCAAAAAAACGAGTTGCAAGTCCAGTTTGCCGAGGATTACTATTCCATTTCCAACAAAGATGTGCTAAGAGGATTGCATTTCCAACTGCCGCCTCATGATCATGTGAAAATGGTTTATTGTCTGACTGGCGAGGTCATGGACGCTGTCGTGGATCTACGGGTAGGCTCTCCCGCTTACGGAACCTATGAAATATTCCAGTTATCAGCGGATAAAGCGAACATCCTATACATTCCCAAAGGATTAGCTCATGGATTTTATGTTTCAAAAGAACCGGCTCTGGTGATGTACAAAGCTTCATCAGTTTACTCGCAAGATTTTGATTTTGGCATACGGTGGGATTCTCTAGGAATTCCATGGCCTAGCCGAAACCCCATCATCTCAGAGAGAGATAGCAACTTCCCACCATTTCATCAATTTGCAAGTCCCTTTTCTTATCAGGAAGAGTAAGCGTGAGAAGACTCCGCCATTCATCGGCAGAGTCTTTTTCCTCATCAATTGAACTTGTCACACTAACTTTTCTGGAGGAATAATGATGAACGAATACTTGTTGAATTATTATTCTTTAACCCTCAATTTCATTGAAGAATTTAACACCATACAATACAAGGGAATTCCCTTAGCCATTTTCTTAAGCTTATTTAATTTTTGTAATCATGAGCATCCGATGTTAATGGAAAAAACCTTTTTGAAAGATGTAAAACACATCCATTTTATTCCATTTAGGGATTTGACTCATTTGTTTTAAATAACCATTTCCCTACCATTTTAGATGAGCTTTGCATGGTAGATAAATTTTTAGATGAAGAACCTATTTCGTGTGTCATCGTCGGTACGACCCTAGACCCTTTCAGCAGAATCCTTATCACTATGGCTGGCAAAAAAGGAATACCGAATATGAGCCTGCAACATGGGTTGATAGGAATTGAAGAAGCATTCATGCCGATGTTTGCAAATCTGAATGGCGTTTTCGGAATGTATGAAAAAGAATGATACCAGCGGCGTGGGGCTGCTGAGCGCCATATCAAAGTAACAGGACATCCGAAATATGATAGAGTCTTCTTAGAACAGCGGATATCAAAAGCAACATTCCAAAGTAAGCTGGGACTTAACCCTCTGAAAAAATCAATACTCATACCCATACATTTTGAATCTGGTACTACGCTCTTATCCGAATTTATCCACAATCTATCACGACATTCGTCTCACGAAATTCTTTTGAAACCTCATCCGCATGACATTGCCTTTCAAAAGGTAAAGACTTACGATCCCTTATTCTATCGTCACCAAAACTTGAAGATGGTATTAGACCTTTCTCCCTATGATATCCTCCATCACGTCGATCTTGTCGTTTGTGTGGATCAATCAACCCTGGGTCTAGAGGCCATGTTGTTTAATAAACCCGTATTATTCTTGAAAAACGAGGGGCAAAATCCTGTCTATGTTACGGATTACTTTGATGAAATGGGACGCATTTGCAGTTCAGATCCCATTGTGCTCGCGGAGATGGCTGTCGACCTCCTATCAGATCACGGCATTTACTGCAACGAAAACGAGAAAGTGCGGAATGATTTTGTGTCTTCACGATATCCGGTGAAAGCTTCCATGAAGACAATGCTAGAGCTATTGAAAGATATAACCGGAGCCTCGTTCTCACATCCTAGTAATCAGCATTTTTCCGGTTAGAACATGTAAAAAGATAAGACTCAGCCACGTATGAGGCAGAGTCTTATTTATTTCCTTAAATAAGCCCCTTTTTAGCTGAATCTTGGCAAGATAAGTAACTATTTTACTAATAAATGGGTCTGTAAATCATTTCCTCAGAAATCGAAGAGACATACATATGATAAAAAAAGCCAACCAACAATCAAGAAAAGATGTTAGGTATGTGCGGGAGGAAATACGATGGACGACTATATGCTGAATTATTATTCTTTAATGATAGATTTCATTGAAGAATTTAAAACCGTTCAATACAAGGGGATTCCATTAGCGTTATTTTTAAATTTGTATAACCTGATGGGACATGAGAACCCTTTACTGACAGATAAATCATTCAGATATCAATTGAAAAATCAAGTCAACAATCCCTACGAGATTCAACAGCGACTTGACGCGATCATGGATCCCATCATGAGCAACACCAACAAACACGCTAATGGTAAGGTCATGTTGTACGATTATGTGTTAGGGAATGATACTTTTTTGCATTACCTTGATCCCTCGAGGGTGTTCGCATGCACCAGCGGGGATGTTGAGGAAAAAATGAAAAACTACATGGGGGATACGAGTTCGATATGGAGTGAACTATCCGCAGAAAGCGGTAAATTGCTGGATCAGATGAAAGCGCACCCCATCTATTCCGAACATGGATTTAAAGCATTGGTTTTTGACAGACAGTTTCCAGCGTTTTTGCACTGCCTTTATTACATTGAAAAGTTTTTTGACGAGGTACCCATTTCGTGTCTATTTGTTGGCACGACGACTGACGCATTTAGCCGGATTTTATGCGTTGCTGCAGGTCAAAAAGGAATTCCAAGTATATGCATGCAGCATGGCTTGATCGGAATAGAAGAATCATTCATGCCCGTATATTCAACAAAAGTTGGTGTTACGGGAAATTATGAAAGAGAATGGTATAGGAATCGCGGTGTTCCCGAGCACCGAATCGCAATAACAGGCCATCCCAAATTCGACTGGATCTTTTATGAACCACGTATGCCACTAGCAACGTTTCAACAGATACATGGTTTGGATCCACGGAAAAAATCGATCCTGATCGCTACTGAGCCAGGGGCAGATCCCATGTTGATCCATGATTTTATTAAGACCGTGTACCAGCTTTCTTCTCCGGAATTACTTCTGAAACCGCACCCGCACGAATTTGCGTTTCAGACACTCAATATGTACGACCCATTGTTTCTTAGCTTTCCGAGCCTAAAGTTGGTAACCGGAATGAATGCGCATGATGTCCTCTACAATTGCGATGTAACCTTGGTTGTTGAACAATCAACGATCGGATTACAGGGTCTGTTGTTTAACAAACCAGTGTTATTTTTGAAGAATGTGCAGAAACAGCATCCGCTCTATGTGGCCGATTTTTTTGATGAGATGGGGCGTTTCTCCAGTTCGGATGCCAGGTTTCTTGCGGCAGCCGCCGTCGATTTAATTTCTCCTCACAGTGTTTTCTATCACGAATACCATAACAAAAGAAATGAGTTTGTGTCCTCGCGATATCCAACAAAAGCTTCTATGAGGGCGATATTGGAATTAATTCATCACTTGACTGGAAGCTGGTACAATCACCCCGTTAACCGACCGTTTTCAGGATAAACCCGAGTAACACGAATACTCCCTTACCAAATCCTAAAGAGGGGAGAGGAATCGATAGATGTTTTTCAAAGACAAAAAGATCCTAATCATCGGCGGAACAGGCACCATAGGACAAAGTTTAGTCCGGAAAATCCTTGAAGAACAACCCAAAGTAATCCGGATCTACAGCAGAGATGAATTCAAGCAGTTTGAATTGGCCCATCGCTTGAAACACGTAGAGGATCGATTGCGTTTTTTAATCGGGGATGTCCGGAATTATGAGCGCGTTCACAGCTCCATGCAGGATATCGACTATGTATTTCATGTGGCTGCCATGAAGCATGTGCCCGCATGTGAATATAATCCGTATGAAGCCGTGCTGACGAATATCGTTGGCACACATAATGTCATTAAAGCGGCGATTGCCCAAAATGTCAAAAAGGTCGTTTTCACAAGCTCGGATAAAGCCATTTCTCCTACGAATATCTATGGTGCTACCAAACTTGCGGCGGAAAAGCTGGTGATCTCGGCCGAATACAGTAAGGGAACTTCCGGAACGATATTCTCCATGGTAAGATTCGGCAATGTCATGGGTTCCAGAGGATCAGTCATTCCCTTGTTTCGCCAGCAAATTTTAGAAAGCATGAAAGTGACGGTTACAGATTTGTCCATGAGCCGTTTCATGATGACTTTGAATCAGGCAACGTCTTTAACCATCAGGTCGATGCAGGAATCAAAGGGAGGGGAAATCTTTGTCCTAAAGATGCCCGTTATTTTTCTGCGAGATCTAGTGACGGCAGTGATTGAAGAAACATGCAAAATATACGGAATCGATACTGCAAATGTCCAAATGGAAGAAATCGGCTTGCGGTCAGGGGAAAAAAAGTTTGAGGAATTGATGACTTATGAGGAATCTGAATCGGCATGGGAGCTCCCGGATATGTTTATCATCCCATCAAAATTCAGAAGCTCTCATCAATATCCGAGTGCGATAAAATCAACCCCCAAAGAGTATGATTCGCAATCAGAACAGCCGATTTCCTTAGAAGAAGTCCGTCGCTTGATTCTCGATGAAAAAATCATTTGAAGAGTGTATGAATCTCAAACAGAATCTCATAACAGGTTTAGGAGAATTCACATGAGCGAAATTCAAATCGGAAATAAGAAAATAGGAAAAAATCACACGCCTTTTCTTATTGCGGAAATGTCCGGCAATCACAATCAATCGTTGAACCGTGCGCTGGAGATCGTTGAAGCTGCCGCAAAAGCGGGTGCACATGCCCTGAAAATACAAACCTATACGGCGGATACGATGACTCTTGATTGTGATGAACCGGAGTTTTTCATCGGTGACCCACAGAGTCTCTGGAAAGGAAATTCCTTGTATAACATATATCAGCAAGCGCACACCCCTTGGGAATGGCACAAACCAATATTTGAACGATGCAAAGAATTGGGATTGATCGGGTTTAGTTCCCCATTTGATGCTTCCGCGGTTGATTTTTTGGAATTATTGGACGTTCCTTGCTACAAGATTGCATCATTTGAGAATACCGATTTGCCGCTTGTGCGCAAGATCGCAGGGACAGGGAAATCAATGATTATATCAACCGGCATGGCAACGTTGGCGGAGATTGATGAAACAGTTCGCACCGCAAGGGAAGCAGGGTGCCAAGACCTGATCTTGCTTAAGTGTACCAGTAGCTATCCAGCTTTACCGGACGATAGCAACATCGTAACTATTCCCCATATGCGAGAGCTTTTTCAATGTGAAGCGGGTCTCTCTGATCACACGTTGGGGATTGGCGTAGCGGTAGCGAGTGTTGCTTTGGGTGCGTCTGTAATCGAAAAACATTTTACCTTATGCCGAGCGGATGGCGGGGTGGATTCCGAATTTTCGTTGGAACCGAAGGAAATGCGTTTGTTGGCCTTGGAAAGCGAAAGAGCATGGAAATCCATAGGGGGGATCTCTTATGGCCCGGGCCAGAATGATCAGAAGTCCCTACAGTATCGACGCTCTCTGTATATCGTCCAAGATTTGCGAGAAGGGGACATGATCACTGAAGAAACCGTAAAAGCTATTCGTCCGGGTTTGGGCTTGCCGCCTAAATTCTACGAAACCTTATTGGGGAAAAGAGTGAATCGACATGTCAAAAAAGGAACGCCAGCCAGTTGGGACCTGTTTGGCTAACAATGATCGATAAAAAGGGAGATGGATCGTGAAAATCGCATTTCGGGTGGATGCGGGATATGAATTAGGGGCAGGGCATGTAATCCGCTGTGTCACAATTGCTGATGAATTAAAGTCGAGAGGGCACTCCATTATTTTCATATCAAGGGAGAACCCTGGGCATTATTGTGAATATATTCAAAAGAACGGGTATTTTGTCCACCGATTACTATCAGTTACTTCCAGCGAAGCCCATTCATTGGAAGAGATCAATGCGATGGATGCGCAGTCTACAATAAACATCATTAAAGGCGAAAATATTGATTGGATCGTAGTCGATCATTATCAACTGGATGCCAGCTGGGGGCAGGAGATGCGTCCATTTGTCAAACGCATATTGATCATTGATGAGCTAGCCAATCGTTCGCTTGAAGGTGATATCCTAGTGAATCAAGATTTACTCGAAAACCCACATGACCTTTATGCGCATTTGGTAGGGAAAGATACGAGGCTTTTACTGGGAGCAAAGTATGCGACCTTGCGTCCCCAGTTTGCGCATGCACGAAAAATGATCAGAAGACGTAATGGCGAAGTGAAATCGCTGCTGATTGGATTTGGTGGAAGCGACAGCACCAATTGTACTTTGAAATCATTGGATGCTTTGCTGATGTTCCCCAAAAAAATCCCAACGTATGTAATTGTTGGCCAAACCAATCTACACAAAGATTCATTGGAAAAACTTTGTCTGGTAGAACCCTCATTTTCATACCATTATCAGGTAGAAAATGTAGCATGCCTTATGGCACAATCCGATCTGGCAATAGGCGCGGGTGGCACGATGATTTGGGAAAGGTGTTGCTTAGGTTTGCCAAGCTTGGTAATTACCATTGCGGATAACCAACGAGTTCTTAATCAACAATTGGATAATATGGGCGCTGTCATTCATTTGGGCGATGATGGAAGTATTACGACTAGAGAAATATACCTCGCCATTCAATCCGTGCTTGAAGATAGTAATAGACTACGTGAAATGAGCCGAATAGGAATGGAAATGATAGATGGACAGGGAATCGTGCGGATCATAAATGAAATGGAATATATGTAACTACCTGCTCCCGAATATCAAGCCCTACCTTTAGGAAATGACGGGTTGAGCAATGTCTGATAAATGGGACAGGTACAGTGATAGTTTAGCTGCATAAAATAACGCAATGGGTACAAATAAAGTGGACACAACTTGATTCTAAAGACAAAGGAATGTGAAGACATGTCCGACTTAGAAACTCACTACAGGAATTTATTCCTCAAGTTCGGGGATAGTGCGGAGTCTGCCCAATACAGGGACCGAATTACCCAAGTGAAGCGTTATGAGATCTTAATTGAAATAGCTAACATTACTGGCAGCAAAGTTTTGGATTTTGGTTGCGGGACAGCGCATTTTGCCACGTTCCTCAAAGAAAAAGGCATCCAGGTGGACTATACGGGGGTAGATTTCGTCAACGAATTCCTCCAATGCGCCAAAGAGAAGCATCCGGAGTCGAAATTTTGTTCACTCGATGAAGCGTTGCAAGATACGTATGACTATGCCTTCGTGAGTGGAGTTTTCAATAATGTGATGGAAAATAATGAAAATTTTTATAAGGAAACAGTGAAGCAACTTTATCAGGTGGCGAAAAAAGGTTTGTCATTCAATATGATGAGCTCGTATGTAGACTACTACGATCAAGGGCTTTACTATGAAAAACCTGAAAATGTCTTTCAGTTTATAAAAAATGAAGTCTCCCCTTATGTAGCGATTCGGAATGATTATCAGATCAGGGACGGGGTAATTCCTTTTGAATTTGCGGTGTATGTCTATAAAAGGTAGGTTAGATGACAGACATGAGATGTGCCATCATGCAACCCACTTATTTGCCTTGGGCGGGATATTTCAACTTGATTTCCCAGGTAGACTTCTTTGTCTTTTTGGATGACGTGCAGTTTGAAAAGCAAAGCTGGCAAAGCCGTAACCGGATTCTCCTGAACGAGACCTATCATTTCTTGTCTGTCCCAGTCAGACACGTCAGCCTAACCCAGAAAATAGGTGAAGTGGAATGTGAAGACAAACATAAGTGGAGAGAAAAACACGTGCGAATGCTGAAATACACGTACGCAAAACACGCATTTCACGATGAAATGTACGAAGCTACCTTTGATCTCATTCAAGATAGATCAATCACCAGGCTGGCTGACCTTAATATTCAGCTCATAAAACGTTTCTCCCATCTTCTGGGATTGAAAGCATTATTCGTACTATCTAGTACCTTGCCGATTGAAGGGAAACGATCCAACCGTCTGTTTCATATTTGCCAAGAACTAGGGTGTGATGAATATGTAAGCCCTGTTGGATCCGCTGATTATTTACAGAAGGATGGAGTGTTTGACCAATCATCTCCAGTCAGGCTTACTTTTCAGAACTACCAATTGTCTCCTTATGCGCAAAAGGGAGCAAGCGAATTTGTCAGTCATTTATCGGTCGTGGATGTGCTGGCTAACTTGGGATGGGATCAGGCCAGAGAGTATGTGATGACGGGCAAGGTATCGTTTTAAGATCTTGGGACGATGGCTGTAATCCTTGGCAAAAGGACAAGGGGGGATTTTATTGTGCCAATCATTAAGGCGAAAAATTATATAGACGTTTACAAAATCAGGTCATCGGCAGAAGATATCCATCAGATGAGTGGTAGGCATGATAAGAGAATAACAACATTTTGCAACCAACAAATAGAAAGAGAAACTGTGCCTAGCAAGGATGATGTAGTGATTGATATCGGCTGTGGGGATGGTTCATTGCTGCAGCAAATCCATAAAGGCATCGCAAAAGGTATTGGAATTGTTCCCACGACAGAGGAGAAGTCTCGGCTTGAATCGGAATACTCCATCCCAAACCTTTCTTTTTTAAAGGGAGTAACAATCAAATTACCTTGTGAGAACGAGATGGCGACGATAGTGATATGTAATGGAGTCCTGATCTTATTGGAATCTACAGAAGAGCTCATAGCCAGTCTAAGAGAGATTCACAGAGTCTCAAGGAAAAATGCAACCATTTGGATAGGCGAACTACCACATGTTAATGAGTTTGCGTATTATCATAAAAATTATGGCGATTCAATCACGAAATGGCTCTTTTCCGAGTTTAGACAAAAAGGGATGTTTGCTGCAGCACAAGCTTTCTTAAAGGTACTTACTGCGCTACTTACCAAAGAAACATTAATCATTAATCCTAAAACGCACTTTCATATCGAACCAGCAGAATTTATCCAAATCTGTAAGGACATCGGTTTAGATGTGTTTAAATATTCAAAAAATAAAACGATTGATTCCGATGAGAATGTTGTAGAGGTTCCAACAAGATACAATTACCTGATAAGAAAGACATAGAAAAAAGGCGGATTGCCAAATGACGTCTAACCAAATAAAAGTCATCGTCATCATCCAAGCTCGAATGGGTTCGACCCGACTGCCAGGGAAAATAATGCTGCCATTGGGATCGACTGTCGTCCTTGACTATGTGGTGTCGCGAAGCAAACAAATCGGTGGCGTAACAGACGTCATTATCGCCACCTCAACATCAGACAAAGACACTCCAATTTGGGAATGGTGCAAGAAAAACCAAGTAAGTTGCTTTCGCGGATCAGAGGAAGATGTTTTATCGAGATTTTATGATTGTGCCACAGCTTACCAGCCTGATTATTTCATCCGCGTCACAAGTGATTGTCCATTTTTGGATTATCAGATGATGAATCAGATCATGAAGCAGGTAGAGGAGCAGCCGGTGGACTTCGTATTCGTTAATGGTGCCCTGCCTCGCGGACTGGAAGCTGAAATCGCATCATTTTCGGCATTGGAGACAATGAATCGCGTGGCAAGAGAGGCGAAATATCGCGAACATGTGACGTACTACGCGTATGAGCATAAGCATCAGTTTCAAACGACATCGTTTCAAGCTCCGATCTCTTTGTGCCATCCGGAAATTCGAATCACATTGGATACCGAGGATGATTATCTCCTTTGTCATGCAGTAGCACAACATTTCAACGGGGATCTATTGGTTCCTTCCCAATCCATTGTGGACTATTTGTTGGAACATCCAGAACTTGCTCAAATCAATTCGCATGTTAAGCAAAAGGACATTTAGAACATTACCATGTAATCAAGGAGACGAATCTCATGAACATGCTCGTAACGGGTGGTGCCGGTTTTATCGGTCGCTGGGTGGTAAAAAGACTGCTGGCAGACGGACATCAAGTGTGGGTGCTCGATGATTTGTCAAACGGAAGTGAATATAACTTGCAGGAATATCGAAACCACCCCAACTTCAAGGCATTTGTCCAGGGAGATATCAAAGATGAAGCAATCTTGGAACAGCTTTTCCGCAATCAATTTGATATTTGTTACCACCTGGGCGCAAGTATTAATGTGCAAGACAGTATAGATGATCCGGGTACGACTTTTCACAATGATACCGTGGGAACGTTTTTTGTTTTGGAACAATGCCGCAAACATCGAGTGAAAATTGTTTTTATGAGCACCTGCATGGTATACGACCGTTGCTATGATGAGAAGGGAATAGAAGAGTCACATTCGATCAAACCAGCATCCCCATATGCCGGCGCAAAAATCGCTGGCGAAAATATGGTGTTATCCTACTACTTTGCTTACTCTTTGCCTGCAGTCGTCATACGGCCGTTCAATACATACGGCCCTTTTCAAAAGTCTGGCGGTGAAGGCGGGGTTGTAGCGATCTTCCTAAAAAAGAAAGCAAAGGGCGAAACGCTAACCATCTACGGGAATGGCACTCAAACCCGTGATCTGCTCTATGTGGAGGATTGTGCGGGTTTTGTCGCGGAAGCGGGTTATTCTGACAAAGTGAATGGCTACATCGTAAATGCCGGGCTTGGAAGGGACATTTCAATTAATGATCTCGCACGTTTGATTGCGGGAGATGAAAATCAAATCAAACACATCAGTCATATCCATCCACAGAGTGAGATTCAGAAGCTCTTATGCAACTTTGAGAAAGCAAAACAACTACTGGGGTGGGAGCCGAAAGTTTCTCTGGAAGAAGGGATCCGATTGACGGAAAAATGGATAGTGGAAAATTTGGAGGACGACATAAACGGATAGGAAGAGTCAGGTGATGATCGTGGATACATCAGATAAGGGGACCCTTGCCATCTTCGGCGGGAAGCCAGTGCGAGAGACTTACCTTCCTTATGGTAAACAATCTATCGATGACGAAGATGTTCAAATGGTGATCAGCACGTTGCGTTCCCCATTCCTTACCCAAGGGCCGAGAATCAAGGCATTTGAAGATGAGGTCGCCCGTTTCACCGGGTCAAAATACGCGGTATCGTTCTGCAATGGCACAGCAGCTTTACATGGTGCAGCATTTGCCGCTGGCATCACGATGGGGGACGAAGTCATCACGACTCCCATGACATTCGCGGCGAGCGCAAATTGCGTTCTTTACTGTGGAGGTACGGTGGTTTTTGCGGACGTTGATTCAAATACGCTCAACATAGATATCAATGAAATCAAACAGAAACGGACGGATAGAACCAAAGCGATCATTCCAGTCGATTATACGGGACAACCAGCGGATCTTGATGAAATAATGGATTTTGCCCGAGATCATGGCTTAGTCGTCATCGAAGACTCCGCACACTCTTTGGGAGCTATGTATAAAGGAAAAAAAGTAGGATCAATTGCAGACATGACGATGTTTAGCTTCCATCCCGTTAAACATATTACCACTGGTGAAGGTGGCATCATCACTACTGATTCCGATGAGTTCTTCGAGCGGTTAATTTTGTTCCGAACCCACGGCATTACTCGGGATCTGAATTTGCTGGAAAAAACAACCGAAGGACCTTGGTATTATGAAATGCTAGAACTTGGATTTAATTACCGGATCACAGACATTCAAGCAGCGTTGGGGCTTTCCCAATTGTCAAAAATCGATTCATTCCTCGAACGCCGCAAAGCGATAGCAAAAAGGTACAACGAGGCTTTTGAAGGGCTTGAGGGAATCATCATTCCTTATCAGAAGGATGACCGTATCTCAAGTTGGCATCTATATGTCTTACGTCTCAACCTGCATCATCTGCGGGCAGGGAGGAGGGAGATATTTGAAGCTCTCCACCAAGAGAATATAGGCGTCAATGTTCATTATATTCCCGTTCATTTGCACCCCTACTACCAAAGATTAGGGTATAGGAAAGGGATTGCTCCGGTGGCTGAGGCTGAATACGGAACCATTTTGACCATACCGTTATTCCCGACTATGTCTGATCAGGATGCCAGCGATGTCATCATCGCTGTGAAGAAGGTACTAAACCATTACCGTGCAGCCCGTTGAACGCATAATTGGACGAAAATCGAACTGATAGAATAGGTTCGTTGCTTATTACGCCAATCATTCGGGTGGCATATGAATAACAATGTGGAAAAGCTTATCACAAGAACATGATAATGGGGAGGCCAATTATGCACCTTTCTCGTCATGCACTGCACAATTATTGGAGAGATCCAATGGATGGGAATCGAGCAGACTATTATATTGAGGGAATCGAGAACAGTAAATTTTTGCTTGAAAATATGAAAGGGTATTTCGATTTGCATGCAAATATTCTGGAGATAGGTTGCAATGTTGGGCGAAATCTCAACCACCTTTTTCAAGCAGGCTACCAAAATGTATCTGGTATCGAAATTAGCAACTATGCCACCGAATTGTTAAAGAAAACCTATCCTGATTTAGCGCAAAAGGCTACTATTTACAACTCTCCGGTTGAAGAGATCATTACCACTTTACCTGAAAATGGTTATGATTTGGTTTACACAATGGCAGTCTTGGAACATATCCATACGGAAAGTGAATGGATATTTCATGAAATAAGCCGGATTACAAAAACCTATTTAATTACGATTGAAGATGAAGTTGCGACTACGCTGCGTCATTTTCCTCGGAATTACAAGGAAGTTTTTGAGCCGTTGGGGTTTGTACAGGTGTATGAAGAAGCTGAGCGAGTGAAGAAAATTGTCGGGGGAACATTTGTTTTTAGAATGTTCAAAAAGATATAGCTCCCATGCATGAAACATAAGGGACATTTCTTGAGCCAAGCTGTCTCCATAGACTTGGCTCCTTATTTTAGGTATGGACCATTCCCCAATTATACGATGGATGTTTCATTTGATATCCTTCTTCATATGTATAAGAGCGGAGGAATAATTCCACAAGTCAAAGGAGGTAATTTAAATGAATCCTGACTTGGGTACCAGGACGGCCATCATCACCGGAGCTACCGGGTTCGTCGGCTATCACCTAACCCGGCATCTGGTTGCAAGCGGGTGGACTGTCCATGCCATCGTTCGACCACAGTCCAAGACGCTCTCGCTTCTACAGATGGGGAATCGGCTAACGATACACCGCTTTTACGGATCGACCGCAGAAATGATAGAACTCGTAAAGGAAATCAAGCCTGATATTGTATTCCATCTGGCCTCTCTATTCCTTGCCCAACATCAGCAGAGAGATGTTGTACCTATGATCCATGCAAACCTTACCTTTGGAACGCAGCTACTGGAAGCGATGAGCGCATGCGGCGTGTACCGTTTCGTCAATACCGGCACTTCCTGGCAGCATTACGAAAACAAGTCGTACAGTCCGGTTTGTCTGTATGCCTCAACCAAACAAGCATTTGAATCCGTCTTGACGTATTACACGGAAGCCACCCCGCTTCAAGCGGCCACATTGAAACTGTTCGATACCTATGGGCCACTTGATGCGAGACCCAAACTGTTTTCCTTACTGCAAAAAACCGCAAGAGAGCAAAATCCGTTGCCCATGTCTGCCGGAGAGCAATTGATTGACCTCGTTTACATTGATGACGTCGTAAATGCCTACTGCTTAGCGGCAGAGCGCTTGTTGGAGGGAAAAACAGCTCAAAAAAGTGAAAGTTTTGCCGTTAGCTCCGGAAACCCCGTGACGTTAAAAGGTCTGGTTTCTGTCTATGAAAAGGTATTGGGTAAGACATTACCCATTCAATGGGGAGCCCGTCCTTACCGTCCGCGTGAAGTGATGACCCCATGGAATCGGTGGGAACCTGTGCCGAATTGGCTGCCTCTCATTGATCTGGAAACGGGGATCAGAAAAATAGTGTCGCATGTGGGGTGACAACCATGATCATTCAGCAAACAAAACTAGTTGATTGCTATGAAATCATTCCCGACATCTACCACGATGAACGGGGCAGATTGACTAAAACCTTTCATCAGGATACGTTTGCGGCCCATAAGCTTCAAACACGCTTTGTCGAGCAATACTATTCTAGTTCACGGAAGAAAGTGCTGAGAGGGTTGCATTTTCAGCTACCCCCTCATCAGCATGTGAAGCTCGTGACTTGCCTGTTTGGGATTATTGTCGACGCGGTAGTAGATTTGAGGGTAGGCTCTCCAACCTATGGGCAGTTTGCCTTGTTTGATCTGCGTGCGGAGAAGGGGAACATGGTTTATGTTCCAGAGGGCATGGCCCACGGTTTTTATGTCGTGAGTGAAAGCGCCATTGTCGTGAATAATGCCTCGAGTGTCTATTCGCCTGAATATGATTGCGGCATCCGATGGGATTCGGTGGGGATACCCTGGGAAGACGAACATCCTGTCCTGTCTCAGAAGGACAGTTCGCTGGTGCCGTTCCCGCTTTTCCAGAGCCCATTTGTGTATGAGAAGTAGTTCATATCATCATGTATTTTCTATATAGTTCAGTACAAATTGTTTCACGAGGGCAAGCATTTGCTGACCGTCTTCCATGGAGTGACCTTTCACACCGAAATATATCTTTAATTTAGCTTCTGTGCCCGATGGCCGAACGCAAAACCAGGAGTCGTCCTCCAGATGGACTTTTATCACGTTAGGTGTTGGCAGTGCAAGCGGCACGACGGCTCCGGTTTTTACGTCCTTGTGCGTGCCTGCCAAATAATCCTCGATGGCGATTACTTTTTTTTAAGCTACCTCCGTCAACGGCCGGCTTCGGAAGCTTTCCGCACCGTATATACATTGACGGTTGATGCCTGGCCGCATTTCCCCACGCATTCCACCAGTTCCAAAAGACACCCAGTATTGGAAAAGTAGATAAATATTGAAATGAGGGGAGAACAAAAGTGGAACCATATATCAATGTGAAGACTAGTGTCTTCGACTTACCTGGGTATACTGAAATCACGAAAGCAAGGCTTGACCACCTGGCTTCCATGAATCTTACGTTAGCTGGAAAATCAGTCATCGATGTAGGCTGTGGAACTGGGCGTTTGACGGAGTTTCTCATAGGCCAAGGAGCAAGCGTTTTTGGCGTGGACGGAAGGGAAGACAACATACAGCAGATGCGACTTTTCTATTCAAACGTAGAGGTAGAAGTTGTGGATTTGGAAACCGATGATCTGTTAAAGTACGGTCCGTTTGACATCGTGTTTTATTATGGGATTTTGTATCGTCTTTCAGATCCATTGCATTTTATAAAGAACGCTGAAAAATTGTGCAGCGACATGATATTGATTGAAACATGCATTACCGATGCATTGGAACCGCTATGTAAAATCGAGATCGAAGACGGTACGAACAATTCCCAATCTATTCATCATGCCGGTTCCCGTACGAGTCCAGCCTACGTCATATTTTGTTTGAAAAAAGCGGGTTTTCCATATGTTTATCCACCTGTAGAAAAGCCTGCTCATCCTGATTTTCTTCACGAAAAAAAATATGATTATGCGTCCTACAACAATGGACGGCTTATCCGTGAAATTTTTGTCGCCTCTAGAAATCTATTGAATAATGACCGGCTTGTGCTGGTCGGATAAATAGGCCATTTTCAGAAGATGACTTTTGGATGAGTGGTGTCCTGGGAGAGAAGAATCAATAACCGTCAGAGTGTTTAACCCTGACGGTTTTCGTAATGGATGATTGTTCACTTATGCGGAGCATAGAACGAAAAACAGCTTATTGACATATTTATAAGAGATAAACGATTGAGGGAGAAAGCAATGTATTCATACATCGTGTCGGGGGATTGTCATGGGGAGTATTTTCGATAAAACAGACCCTCCTAAAGATCTTTACTTTTCTGCAAAGCAATGGATTCATTCGTGTTTTGAACATCCAGAGGAACTTCAACCATTTTACAAGGAATGTCTCGCTGAAAACAGTCCATTTATAGCGATATCCAGTAAGGAGAAGATGGGGTGGCCCCAGCTGGTTAAACCGCGACCACATTATATCGTCGCGATGCCTATGGGCAGGGTCTGGGGGGAAAATGGTGCGGTCATTAGCCCCGACAACAAATTGATCTGGGATGCTTCCCATGAAATCATGACGAAACCTCATGAACATTCCCTCTTCTCACAGCAAAAATTGCCTCCTGTCACCTTCATTCCAGAAAATTTGGCGGTACTCACCCATATGGAAGGATACAGTTATTATTTTTGGATGTTTGATGTTTTGGCACGAATTGAGTTACTTCGCCGCAATGACATACAAATAGACAGGTATGTCTTCACATCGATGACACGTGCGTTTCAGGAAGAGACGTTACTGAGGCTGGGTGTCACATGTGAAAAACAAATCATTTGCGACAATCATACCCATATTCAAGGACTTGAACTGATTGTCACTCCTTTGGTGGCCGATACGGGAATGACACCGAAATGGGTCTGTGAATTCCTCAGGGAAGAGTTCTTGGAAAAGCCGGGGATAAAGCCATCACGGGATTTCAAACGGATTTACGTAAGCCGTGGCGATGCAAAACGAAGACAGGTAAAAAATGAGCAAGATGTAATGGATTATTTGAAAAGATATGGATTCGATTGTGTGCTCTTGGATGGATTATCGGTAGCTGAACAGGCACAAATCTTTTTTTCGGCGGAAGTGGTCATCGCTCCCCACGGAGCAGCCCTTACGAACCTCGTCTTTAGCAAACCAGGCACGAAGGTCATCGAACTGTTTTCCCCGCTTTGGCTGCGCCACACTTACTGTATCATCAGTCAACACTTCGACCTGGATTATTCCCGACTAATAGGAATTGGACACGGGTCATCTGTCATTTTGTCCTCCCCCTTATCTGATATTCAAATCGCATTGGAAGCCGACATCACTGTCAACATTGGTCAATTAGCAAAGCAGCTGAGGGCTGCGGGCGTTCATTAATTTGATCAGGAGGGAATGTGAATGTTTTCAAAACTCCAGCAGTTGCCACAGACTCCCGTAGCCGTGGCTTTCACTCCCAATTCCGTACTGAATCTCAGTCAACCACAGACTGTTGCACCCGCTTGCGTCATGATAAACGGGACACGTTTTTCTACATGCACAGATGTTGGATGGTTCAACAGCAACCGGTACCTGGCTACGTTGAATTTTGCGGCGGAAACCCTTCATGTCTATGCATTTCATCCGCAAGATCACTCACTTACTCTTGTGCAAACATGGAGCAACCAAGATGGCATGCAAATGCAATGGCCAGAGAAAATGGCATTCTCAAAAGACGGTCGCTATCTTGCCATTTCGAATATCAAAGGCCATTTGCCTTCACTCAATTTGTACAGCATTGATTCTCAAACGCACTTGATTAATCCCGTTCCTTTCAAAGTGATCGAACACTCCCATGCTAACCATGGTGTGCGGTTTACGCCGAATGGTCAATACTTGGTTAGCAGTACGATAGATGACGAAGGCCTGATTCTTATCTACAAGCTTGAGCGTGAGCCAAATGGCACTCTCGACGTCACGCTTTCACAGGTTGTGCAAAACCCCTACTTACCCTTGAAACCGAAATCGGTTAACTTTTCCAGTGACGGCTCACTCATGGTTGTTTGTTACTCTCCCAATGCGGATCGAATTTATCAACACAGTGGTGCGTTGGTTATATATGCCTTTGACAACGAAACGGGGACCATTCGTCCGCAACCTCTGTGTGAACGGATCGGATTGCCAGAATTGCAATATCCGGACGATGCATGTTTTTCTCATGATGAAGAGTCCAGCATTCTTATTGTTCCGACTCAGGGAGACCATTCGATTCTTTTTTATCCTTTTGATAAAAGGACCAGCCAGATAGATCCTCAATTCTTTGCCTTTACCAATCCGGAAGCTCAACTTAGCTTTCCGCATGGTGTTTCGCTTTCCTCTGACGACAATTATCTCGCCGTTTCCAATTATGGAGACGATAAAGTTACGGTTTATTCCATGAAACAGGCGATACAAAGCGAATAACCACCAATAAAATGGCAATAGAAACACTGCCATGGAGAGCGAGATGCCTCTTGGAATCATGTGAAGGGGGGAGAAATGGGCCAATGAAAACAGCTTTCCTAACCGGAATCACCGGCCAAGACGGTGCCTATCTGGCAAAATTCCTGCTGGAAAAAGGCTACCGGGTGGTGGGGCTGGTTCCTCGTCGTAGCACTCTGGATCGCTGGAGATTGGAGTACTTGAATATTGCGGATGAAGTGGAATACATGGATGGAGATATTCTGGATCTCTCGTCACTAACCAGGGGGATCAAAAAATCGAAGCCGGATGAAGTATACCATTTGGCAGCTCAAAGCTTCGTGGGTTCTTCGTGGGAGCAGCCGATCCTGACGGCACAGTCTACAGGGATGGGTGTTTTGTACGCACTGGAGGCCATTCGCGAAACCGACCCAAACATTAAAATGTACCAGGCGTCGTCGAGTGAACTGTACGGCCTGATCCAGGAGTCGCGGCAGTCCGAGGAGACGCCTTTTTATCCGAGGAGTCCGTATGCCGTATCCAAATTGTTTGGTTACTGGATGACGAAAAACTACAGGGAGAGCTTTCAGATGTACAGCTGCAATGGCATTCTGTTCAATCATGAATCTCCTCTGCGCGGACTTGAATTCGTCACACGGAAAGTAACACACGCAGTCGCACGGATCGCAACCAATCTGCAAAAAGAGCTGAGACTGGGCAATATTCAGGCGAAACGTGACTGGGGCTTTGCGGGGGATTACGTAGAAGCGATGTGGCTGATGCTGCAGCAGTCAAAACCAGACGACTTTGTTATCGCCACAGGCAAAACTTCGACGGTCGAGGAGATGTGCAAAATTGCTTTTGACTATGTCGGCCTCAATTACCAGGATTACGTGGTCATCGATCCTGAGTTTTATCGGCCCGCGGAAGTGGACATCCTACTGGGCAATCCTGAAAAGGCGAAGCAGGAGCTGGGCTGGACGCCGAAGACCAAGCTCGAGCAGCTCATTCACATGATGGTCGAGGCAGATTTGCAGCGTGTGGCAAAGACTCCATGATGACGAAGACGAAAAAAACGAGGCTGCCCAGAGCAACCTCGTTTTTCATGTACATAATGATCCAGGTTATTAAAAAGCAGCTTTTCCCGCGAACCACGCAATCATGCGCTTGTTGATTTCTTCCTCGGAGAGATCCTCAAACAGTCGGGCGTTTACGATCATGTCGTATAGGCGTTCCATCGGCTCTCGGCCATCTGCTTTTTTTGCTTTGGCATCGTTTTTCAGGAGCTCCCACGTGTGTACGACAAAGTCGCGGCGGTCGACTTCTTGCTTGTGAAAGAAAAATTCGATTCGCTCGACATGATCGAGGAAATCACTACCGAAACGCTCTTCTGCTTTTCCTCGCAGCAGCGCGATTTCAGCTTCGTACATCGGGCGTTCATTGCCTTTTTCCTTGGAAATCCAAGGGGTTTCCAGAATGAGTGGCAGGTGACGAATCTTTTCGTGCTCCACGATGTACTTCATGGCGTCAAAGCCGATCAGCCCTGCACCTACAGGAGCATGACGGTCTTTGCCCGCCCCGCGGAAGTTTTTGCTGTCGTTTAAGTGGACAACCGAGAGTCGATCCAGACCGATCACGCGGTCAAACTGGTCGAGTACTCCATCGAAATCGTGGACGACATCATAGCCAGCATCATGAATATGGCAAGTGTCCATACATACTTTGAGTCGGCTGTTGTCGTCTACTTTTTCCATGATCGCCGCCAGCTCTTCAAAGCTGCGGCCGATTTCAGTCCCTTTGCCCGCCATCGTTTCCAGGGCAATGTTGACATCTGTGTCCTTGATGCCACTGAGAACTTCATTTAAGCCTTCCGCGATGCGTGCGATTCCGAATTCTGCATCCTTATCTGTGAAGGCACCCGGGTGTAGTACGATGTTCTTTACGCCCAGATAGTTCGTCCGGCGAATTTCCTCCTGCAAGAAATTGACGGCGAGCTCGTAGGTGTCATCCTTGTAAGAACCCAGATTCACGATGTATGGCGCGTGGACGACGATTTCGTCCATGCCTTGCTTGTCCATCACAGCTTTGCCTTCCTCGATATACTGGTCTTCAATGGGTTTGCGCCGTGTATTTTGCGGGGCTCCTGTATAAATCATGAACGTGCTCGAGCCGTAAGCGACAGCTTCTTCCGCTGCATTCAGCAGTCCTTTGCCAGAGAACGATACGTGCGATCCGATCTTTACCATACAGCAATCATTCCTCTCTTTTCTGGTAGAGCGCAAAGCTACAAGTGTCTCCTTCATAAAATAGCGTAAGATGCCCAATTAGTCCATCCAGATGGTATATAAATTGGAGTATTTCGAGCTTCGATATCTTGCTAACCTATTCGAGAATGAGTACAGAACGCCTTGGCAGAGGGTATACTGACGAAGGAGGTGAAGTGGGAATGGAAACAGCAAGTACCAATCAACATCAGCTGACGGATGAAAAATGGCAGGCAATAATCCACAATGACGCTTCGTATGATGGGAGCTTCTTCTACGCGGTCAAGACTACTCGCATCTTTTGCAGGCCGTCTTGCAAGTCCAAAGCACCGAATAAGGAAAATGTGCGTATCTTCGCGAATCCGCAGCAAGCTCTTACCGCCAAATTTCGTCCATGTAAACGATGCAAGCCGACAGGTCAACGTTTGCCTGACAGGGAGTGGGTGGAGCAAATCACCCAGTACATCGATGAGCATTTCCGAGAGAGGCTAACGCTCGAGAGCTTGGCAGAGGAATGCCATGGCAGTCCGTACCATTTGCATCGCACCTTCAAACGAATCAAGGGAGTCACTCCGGTCGAGTACGTGCAGCAAACGAGGATCCAAGCGGCACAGGAGATGCTCGTTCATACAGACCATTCGATTGCGGAGATCGCCTCGTCGGTAGGTATGCAAAACACGCCGTATTTCATGACTTTATTCAAAAAAATGACAGGGCGTACCCCTACAGAGTATCGCCAATTTACTCATAATCTACCGTCTGCGGAGGTGTTTGTTCATGAAAAATGAAAAGAAACGGGAATTGTACTGGACATGGCTGAGCTATGAGGGCTGGAATCTGTACATGGCAGCGACCTCAAGAGGCTTATGCTTCGTCGGTTCCCAGGATCAGCCGTGGGACGAACTGGCTCAGTGGGCCAGTCAGCGCTTCCCTGGCAGCACGCTGGTACGTGATGATGAGAGGCTGCAGCCGTACGTTGCGCCGTTGATCGAATACCTTCGCGGTGAGAGAGAAAGCTTTGACATTGCTCTCGATGTTCACGGCACGCCTTTTCAGCTCGCTGTCTGGGAGGCACTTTGCCAGATTCCTTTTGGGCAGACACGGACTTACTCCGAAATCGCGACGCAGATTCAAAGGCCTGCGGCGGTGCGTGCGGTAGGAGCAGCGATCGGAGCCAATCCTGTATTGATTGCTGTGCCGTGCCATCGGGTGATCGGAAAAAATGGTGCACTGACTGGCTATCGTGGCGGGATGGAAATGAAAGAAGTCCTGCTCCAGATCGAACAGGTAGAGACGCGTGCCCAGAGGAGGCCATTGCGTGCCTGAGCGTATGATGGATCGAATCGCCGCACTTGACTGGGAGAATCTGCAACAAATGCTGGACGAACAAGGCTATGCGGTACTGCCGCCCTTGCTAGGCGCTGAGGAATGCCAGAAAATGATAGAGACGTATGAACAGCCACCCCTTTTTCGTAGCACGATCGATATGGCCAGATATCGCTTCGGAATGGGAGAATATAAATACTATTCTGCGCCGTTGCCGGATTTACTCCAGGAGCTGCGTAAAGGATTCTACCCTCAGCTGGCGAT
Organism: Brevibacillus choshinensis; assembly: GCF_001420695.1. Classification (NCBI taxonomy): domain Bacteria; kingdom Bacillati; phylum Bacillota; class Bacilli; order Caryophanales; family Paenibacillaceae; genus Brevibacillus; species Brevibacillus choshinensis. Next base: position 595,760 of record NZ_LJJB01000007.1, read on the forward strand.
AGCTGCGAATCGTTGGCTGAATCAGCTCGGACGAGAAGCGATCTATCCGGCTGGCTTGTCAGAATTTCTCGATCATTGCCACCAGCACGGACAATCACGTCCGACACCGCTGATCTTAAAGTACGAAGCTGGCGGATATAACTGTCTGCACCAGGATTTATACGGTGACGTATTTTTCCCGTTCCAGGTCGTATTCGTCTTAAATCAAAAGGAAAAGGATTATACAGGAGGAGAGTTCCTGCTCGTCGAACAGCGACCACGTGCACAGAGCAGAGGTCATGTCCTGTCGCTAGAGCAGGGAGCGGGCCTCATCTTTCCTACCCAACACAGACCGGTGGCAGGTGCGCGCGGTTATTACAAGACCACTCTTCGCCATGGCGTGAGCACGATCACATCTGGGACAAGGTATAGTCTCGGGATCATTTTTCATGATGCGAAATAAGTGAGTAGGCACGTGCAGAGAGGGACGTTTTGAAATGAACATGGAGATTCGTGAAAAGTATCCGAAGACCTTGCTGAATAAAGGAACAGGATTTCTGACGGATTATAGTCATTCTTTGAATCCTTATACGGGCTGTTCCTTTGGCTGCTCGTACTGCTATGTCCGGCAGATGCCCGTTTCGCTTTTCCGACAGGACGAGTGGGGAACCTGGGTGGACATCAAGAAAGAAGCGGCTAGTCTCTTGCGAAAAGAGCTATCGCGAGCCAAAGCAAAGGGGAAAGTCACCATCTTCATGTCCTCTAGCACAGACCCGTACCAGCCTATTGAATACAAGGAACAAGTGACGAGATCGCTGCTTGAAGTCATGGTCCAAGAGCCTCCTGATTTTTTGTTCGTGCAGACCCGTAGCCCACTCGTTACCCGCGATAGTGATTTACTGCTGCGACTGCGAGAGCGCGTCCGGGTCAGCATGACGGTAGAGACGGACCGCGAAGACATACGCAAAGCCTATTCCCCACAGGCACCTCCTATTCAGGCGAGGCTCAAGGCGCTTGCTCAGCTAAAAGAGGCAGGAGTGCCGACACAAGCGACGATTGCTCCATTACTGCCGAGCAGTGAAGCCTTTCCGGAATTGCTAGCTCCGCTCGTCAATCGCGTCTGTGTGGACGATTATTTTATGGGGGATGGCAGTGGGGGCAAACGTACGCGCAGCCTCGGTATCTACAAGCTGTACAAGGAGTTGGGGCTGGAAGAATGGTATCATCCTGCGGCGTACAAAATCGTCTATGAGAGATTGAGACGTGTGTTTGCAGACGATCAGCTCTATTTGAGCCAAAAAGGGTTCGCGCCATAAGTGAATAACAGACTATGCTATTTGCAAAAATGGCACCCTACTTCCTGAAAGAGTGGGAGAGTAGGGTGTTTTTTTGTTTGGAGAAAGAATTGTTACCCTGTTGCGGAATGCGATGAACCAATTAAACGCAATGGGTTCATATGTTAATACACAAGTAAAAGGAACAGGCAGTCTCTATTCTCTGGGATATAGCAGGAATATCGATGTTGCCAGCTGGTTTCAGTTATTGGCATGGTGCTGATTTATTCCTTTGCTGCGCCTCTCACGGTGGAGAGCATCGGCACCGTTCAGCCCCGTCTTCAGCTCGTTTTTTGTTTCTCCTTCGACATCTTCGCTTCCCATTTTTTTGGATACTTCATATGATGCATCATTGAGAATTTACAGGCGAGAGGATGATGGAGTTGTTGCCTGGAAATACATTGATCACATTTATAAAAACCAAGTATCCTGAATTATCAAAAGAGTTGATTCGAATAAATGATTCCGGATGGTCAAATCTTGTTTTAATGGTAGGAGGACGATTAATTTTCCGCTTTCCAAGAACGGAAAACGCAAAAAAAGTATTACAAATGGAGCAGCGTCTCTTGCCGGGGTTGAGTCATTATCTTCCTCTATTTGTCCCTAACTTTGTTTATTCATCTGGACCGTCGGATGAAATCATTCATGTCGGTTATCCCATCATTAAGGGGATTCCTCTACAAAAAGAAGTGCTTAATTCTTTTACGGAAAAACGAAGGGAGCAGTTGGCCCAAGAACTGGGGGCATTTTTGACGGCTCTTCATACCTATCCAATAGAAAATGCTTTTTCGTACGCTTTTGATGCCTCAGGAACAAGAAGTACGTGGCAGGGAATCTACGAAAGAATTAAAAAAAATGCTTTTCCTTATATGGATCCAACTCTTAAAGCGTGGACTGATCGTGTATTTACCGACTTCTTATCCGACTCAGATTCCTTCAAATTTTCCCCTTGTCTACTGCACAATGATTTTAAACCCGAACACATTCTTTATGACCCTGAACAGAAAAAACTCTCAGGCGTAATCGATTTTGGGTCCATGTGGGTAGGAGACCCGGCATATGACTTTGTAGGCTTGCACAAAGCATATGGTGAGGAATTCGCAAAAAAGGTCATACGTTCCTACGGCGCAACGGTTGATCATGCATTTTTTAAGCGAATCAATGATTTTTACTTAAAAGTGACTAGTTTTTGGAAGTTATTTCATGGAATAGAAACGAGGAGTCAAGAAATGATTCAGGTTGCTTTGAAAAAGTTACAAATGATCGCGCAGGAGGATATAAGGTAAATGCTGCTATGTAGCCAGATGATGGTCCGGATTATTTGTAGACAACGCGCGTGTTCAAAGCTTCGGAGATAGCCATTCGTTAACCTACAGCATCATGGTTCATGTATGATACGGAAGGACAAGGACAAAAGAGTGGGAAATACCCCACTCTTTTTGAGTTGGAAAAGATTGTTGACCGATCACGAGCCAAAGGCCCGCTTGTTCCTGTAATATGTACGCTTTCTCTAGCTCTTGTGGATTGCTGTCGCCATATACTAAAAAATGGAAAAAAGGGAGAGAGCGCAGATGCAGGCGAACCAATCAATTGTTGAGGTTGCACAAAAGTTTAACTTAGATGTAACTACCGTAGATATGGTTAAACCCGATGTTTATCGTCTCGTTACCAGAACAGGTGAGCAGCACTGTTTAAAACGCATGGGTTATCCGCTGGATTATCTAAGCTGGATGGATTCTGCCTTGCACGATTTAAGACGTCAGGGCTTTAAATCCTTTGCTTGGCGTGATCCGCAGGCACCCCAAGGAAAAATTCTTTTTGAAATGGCGAACCCAAGTGATTCGCCCTATATCTTAACACCATGGTTACAAGGTCGTCACCCGGACCCAACATCTTCGGAAGATATGATCGAAGTGGCAAAAGCCTTATCCTATTTTCATTTAGCGGGTCGAGCTGTTAGGGTTTCGAAAAAAGGGGAACAAAACCTGCTTGGAAAGTGGCCGAGCATGTTAAAGGCTCGTTTTGAGGTACTACAACGTGAAGTAGATAAAGCAAAATATTGGAAAGGCGAATCTGAACTGGATCTCATACTTAGAGCGCATGGGGATCAGTTAGTAGAGCGAGCGAATAAAGCACTTGAGATATTAAAAAAAAGCGATTATCAAGCGACTTGCAAAAAGGCAGAAAGGGAAGGTACTTTATGTCATGGTGATAGCGGACCTAAGAACTTTGTGATTACCGCTGAAGGCCCATCCCTTATCGATTTCGAGACATTGCGAATCGATTTACGTGTATACGACCTTTTCCGTCTAATTCGTTTAGCTAGCAAGAAAAACGGTTGGGACTTTTCGATTGCCCAAACGATAGTAGACAGCTATTGTACTGTATCTGAGCTTACGAGCGACGAGTATGGATTATTAAGCGTCTGGCTCCAATTTCCCGGCAAGGCTTGCAGAATTCTCACTCGATATGAGAGAGCGACAGGATCAAAAGAAAAAAGTGAGATCATTCGTAAATTGAAAAAAGCAATGAGCGTCGAAGAGAAAATTTCACCTTTCTTGCAAAAATTAACTAAATATGCAAAGGAGAGGTGTAACTAGATGGTTCAAAAGCATTCGCTGTTCCCTTTCTAGAAGCAAATAGTGTACGAACACGATAGTTGTGTGCACAGGAGGAACCGAAGTGGGAGGAGGTGCAGGCCGGGCATTGGGTGGCTTGCCACATGTTAGAAGTTGGAGTGAACTAGAGGTAGTAGAAACAGGTTAGCCCGATCGAGAAGAGGAACAAGGGAACGCCATCGGTCGTCCAAGCACGTTGTACATCAGCGTAGATACATCTGCTGCTAACCCGGTCATTCGCGTCGCAGGCGAGGCACATGTAACGATTGCGGGCCAACTGCGTCTTGCATCGGAGTAAACGTATACGCTTTGAAGCGCCCCCTCCCAATCCGCGTGAAGCGGTGAAGGGGGGGGCTTATCCTGCCGCCTGCCAAAAGGTTTGTGACAGACTGAGACGTGTGTTTTCGGGGCCTTGGTGAAGAACAAAATGTTCCAATCAAAAAGATGTCCAGTTGAGGGACGTCTTTTTTCCTTGCATCCGCCCAGGGCGCATTTACCCTCCGCACATATACATAGAAGTGGGGATTTGTGCGTAGAAAACCACGCTAGGAAAGGAATGATCGGCAATGCCAACACAGAACTTTACTTTTACAGGCGGAATTCAAAGCTTTATCGTTCCTCCAACCGTTACTTCGTTGACGATCCGGGCGGTAGGCGCGAGAGGAGGCGACGGACTCTCAACCGGGGGGAGGGGGGCATATATCCAGGGCGACTTTCCCGTTACACCCGGTGACGTATTGTCTATTCTCGTAGGAGGAGCAGGCGGCGGAGATGACCTTACTGCAGGGGGAGGTGGCGGCGGATCATTCGTTTGGCGCACCACGAGTCCCGTTGATGCTGCCAACATTTTGATTGCAGCAGGCGGTGGAGGGGGCGGTGCCCAAGGCTCCCAAGGCGGCAATGCGAATGAGGAGAGTACATCGGGTCAAGCAGGAGCAGAGACATTAGGAGGCGCAGGGGGAATGAATGGCCTCGGAGGAAACGGGGGCGCCGGGTTCGTAGGAGGTGGAGGCGCTGGTGGAGCAGGCATCATTGGAAACGGTGTCAACGGCTCCACGGGTGCCATAGGAGGAAAAGCGATTAGTACTGGGGGAGCCGGGGGAGGAGTTACTGGAGGTTTTGGCGGCGGCGGGGAAGGGAGCTCCGGTGGCGGCGGAGGTGGAGGATATAGCGGCGGCGGAGGTGGAGGCGGCACAAACCTTTTGGAAGCGGTTGGAGGTGGTGGAGGCGGAGGTTCCTTTAATTCTGGCACCAATCAGAAAAACGTTTCCGGGGTGGGAACAGGCAATGGTGCCGTCGTCATCACGTTTGCGGCTGTCACACTGAATTTTACGGGCGGGCTTCAGACCTTCGTCGTCCCTCCTTGCGTTACTTCGCTGACGATTCAGGCAGTAGGGGCGAGAGGCGGCTTTACCGGCGGTTTTCTTGACGTCGGCAGAGGAGCGTTCATCCAGGGGGATTTTCCCGTCACGCCCGGTGAGGAATTGACCGTTCTGGTTGGTGGAAAGGGGGTAAATCATAGCGGCGGTGGCGGTACATTTGTATGGCGGACTACAAACCTGGTGACAGCTGCCAATCTGCTCGTAGCAGCGGGTGGAGGCGGTGGGGAAGGCACCAGTTTATTGCCTGGAAAGGATGCAGTGCTAACCACAGGCGGAACGGCCGGATCGCCTGGCGGTACAGGAGGGATCAATGGGTTAGGTGGCATTGCGGGAGCGCCAGACGATGGAGGGGGAGGGGGGGGAGGCATAGTCGGAAATGGCTTCTCCTCCCCAGGGGGTGGAGGCGGCGGATTCGCGATCAATGCCGGTGGCGCGGGTGGAGCACCTGACGGAAGCGGGGGAACTGGCGGTTTTGGAGGCGGAGGCGGAGGCGGAGCTAGTGGTGGAGGAGGTGGCGGAGGCTTTAGTGGAGGAGGCGGCGGAAACGGCTTAGATCCCGCGTTTCCCATAATCGCCGGGAGCGGCGGCGGAGGCGGCTCATTCAACGGGGGCACCAATCAGCTTAACTTGACGAGGATTGGGCTTGACAATGGCGTGGTCATCTTCAGTTTTCCTTTCGTCGAGCCCCCGATCATCACATGCCCCCCCAATATGTTCACCGGTACGGATCCAGGTGAGGATTTCGCCACCGTAACGTACACGGTAACAGCGGCAAGTCCTGGCTGCGGCATCGTTTCGATTTCCTGCAGCCCGTCCGGTGTCGTTCACAATTTCCCGTCCGTCCCCATAGCTGAAGCGGATGAGACCATGATGTTTCCGCGTGGAACGACGGAGGTGACGTGCACGGCGACTGATGCGGCTGGAAATACGAGTTCCTGTACGTTTACCGTGACCGTATTCGAAGTTTTTCCCACTGAGACACCTCCGGCACCCATCAATCTGGAGGCAAGTTGCATCAGAGTGCAGAAGGTGTACGACTGGATCGTTTCCTCCAATCGGGAACGAAGCAAAGTTCCTGTCCCAGAGGAATGCCTGCCGATGGTCGATGCTGCCATCCAGTCAGGCATGGACATTGCTGTGCGGTGTATCGAACCTGCCGTTCCCCCAGTATTTCCACTCAGCAAGAGCCCGAGGCTCGAATCTGTACCCGATTTTTCCTGCGGGATCGTGAGCGTTCGCAGAGCTCAGATGACCATCAATCAAACGAGTTTTCTCGTAGGAATTGTACGCTTTGTATCCCGGGCAACCGTATTGGTCAGCATTTTTGCGGATGGAGACTTACTTTGCGAGTTCCCGGTTACTGTTCAGTTCTACGATGAGGTGCTTCTGTGCCTGCCACAGCCGCTGGACGAAAACAACATCTTCTGCCGGATCACCGGTATCGAGTGTAGCGTGAATACGCACTTTCTCTTTGGCGGGATGGTAGAGCTGGATATCGTGGTATGCAAGGAGATTCAGGTAGAGGCAGAGATCAAGATGGAAGTGCTTGGGGAATTTTGTTCTCCGCGTCCTAACAATATCCCCCTTCCTTCACCGACTCCCGCATTCCGTTGTCCGCCATCTGTTTTTCCTCCGCAATGTCCGTTTTTCCCCTTAGACGAATAATAGACCATGTGATTTGCCCATATGGCACCCCTATTTCCCGACAGAGAGGGAGAAGGGGTGTTTTTTGTTTGGGAATCGATGATAAGACAAACCTGGAAAAAGAAATGTCACCCTGTTGTTGAATGACACGAACCCATTTTATCAATAGGTTAACCTATTTTCGCAGAGAAAGAGGGGACGGGCTGTCCCATTCTGTGAGAATCAGCGGTAAGCATCGATGCTTCGTACGGATTATCATATTTGGCACGATGTTTGCTTCGAAAGAAAAGTACAAACATTCAAACTTTCGCAGTCAAAGGAGACTTGTTATGAACGTGGTAGCCAACGTATACCGGGGCGAGATGGTGGAAAGCTCCCATCTCGGCCATATTGCTGTCGTCCATCCTGATGGTACTTTACTTTATTCATTTGGCGATCCGCATCGACTCACGTACGCCCGATCCAGTATGAAACCGTTGCAGGCGATCCCGATCGTGGAGACAGGGACAGCGGATCGATTTCAGCTCGAGCCTGCTGATTTATCCCTATGCTGCGCCTCGCACAGTGGCGAGCAGCGCCATCGATCAAGGGCAATGGGAATACTCGATCGCGCCGGACAACCGGAAGCCGTGCTGCAATGTGGGACGCACGTGCCGCGTGACGAGGAGAGTTACAAACAGCTGATCCGCGAAGGAAAGACACTCACGCCCGTTTTTAGCAACTGCTCTGGCAAGCATTCCGGCATGATCGCTACAGCGACTCACATGGGAGAGGACGTCACGACCTATCACTTGCCCGACCACCCAGTACAGCAGCGAATTCTAGATGTTGTGGAAGACATCGCGGGGTACCCGAAAGAGAAGATCTACATGGGAACAGACGGCTGTGGAGTCCCCGTTCATCAATTGCCGCTCGCCCATTACGCCTGGGCTTTTGCCAAGCTGGCCAAGCCTGAAGTCGTCGAAAACCCTGTCCGTCAAAAAGCGATTCAGCGGATTACCGACGCCATGACAGCACATCCCGAAATGGTAGGCGGCAACAACCGGTACTGTACAGATCTGATGACCGCCTTCCGCGGAAGAATCGTCGGGAAAGCGGGAGCAGAGTCGGTCTACTGCCTGGGAGATCGAAAAACGGGTCTGGGCATTGCAGTGAAAATCGAGGATGGGGGCGCCCGTGCGATCAATCCTGTCGTAAACGAAGTGCTCCGTCAGCTGGGCATTGGAACAGATGGGCCGCTCGAAGAACTTGTTGCTTACACAAACCCGACGATTACGAACATGAGTGGGGAGACGGTCGGCCGCATCGAGACCGTGTTTACTCTCGAACCTGTCAATCATTCTCTCCGTGCATAAATGGCGCCTATACTCGGGGCTGTTTATCTAAATACATTCCTGTGAGAAAGAAAAAGGGGGACTTTGGTAATGAAGCTTCAAAAAGGATGGAAGGTTCTGAGCACCGCCGCTCTTCTGGCAGTACTTGCTATTACGGGTTGTAGCCAATCAGCTGCACCGTCCCAGCAAGGAACGGGTTCTGGCTCTACAGCTGGACAACCGGCACAAGATGCGGGCGGACAAGCTGACATGACAGCCAAGCTGCGACTCAATCTGAAAACAGAGCCGCCTTCCCTCGATCCGCCGAAAGGATTTGATAGTACTTCCAATGAGGTACTGAATGCAACGATGGAGGGTTTGGTCCGACTGGATAAGGATCACAAGCCACAACCAGCGATGGCGGAAAAATGGACGGTGAGCGAAGACGGAAAGACTTACACGTTCACGCTTCGTGATAGCAAATGGTCCAATGGCGACCCGGTGACCGCTCAAGATTTCGAGTTTGCCTTTAAGCGAATTCTCGATCCTAATAATGCCTTCCCGTCTGCATTCCTCGCGTACTACATTGATGGCGGCGAAGCGTTCAATAAAGGGGAAGGGAATGCGGACAGCGTAAAGGTGAAAGCGGTAGACGACAAGACGTTTGAGGTGCATCTCAAAGCACCGGCCGCCTACTTCCTGCACATCATTACCCAGCCGACCTTCTTCCCTGTAAACAAAAAAGTAGTGGAGGACAACCCGAAGTGGGCAGAAAACGCCTCCAGTCTCGTGACGAATGGACCATTCAAAATGGAGGATTGGGTGCATGACCAATCCGTGAAAGTAGTGAAAAACGACGGGTACTGGGACAAGGATTCCGTCAAGTTCGCGGGGATCGACTGGGTCATGGTCAACGACGAAAATACTCAATATCAAATGTACAAGACTGGTCAGCTAGACATGGTGCAGACCGTTCCGATCGATATGAAAAAGCAATTGATTGATTCCGGGGAAGCTAAGGTAGAGCCGGAAGCTTCGATCTACTACTATCGCATGAATACTACAATGCCACCGTTTACGAATGCGAATGTGCGCAAAGCTTTTGCACTTGCCATCGACCGCAAAACGTTAATTGACAACGTCGTGCAAGGGAAACAACCTGCTGCGCTCGCGCATGTGCCACTGGGCTTCCCAGAGCCTGAAGGAGGAGACTTCCGCGAAAAAGGGGGAGACTTCTTCAAGGATAATGATGTCGAACAGGCGAAAGCTCTGTTGAAGAAGGGAATGGAAGAAGAGGGCTGGACCACGCTGCCTCCAGTCACCATGACCTTCAATACGAGCGATACACATAAAGCCATTGCACAAGTTCTGCAAGAAATGTACAAGAAAAATCTCGGTGTCGACGTGAAGCTGGAGAACAAAGAATGGAACGTGTTCCTGGCTGATCAGCGTGCACGCAAGCTGCAATTCTCGCGTTCCACGATCCCAGCCGACTACGGCGATCCAGTCAACTACCTGGAGCTGTTCGTGACCGATCACCCAGGCAACCGCATCAACTACAGCAACAAAGACTACGATGCGATCGTGGAAAAAATTCGCAATACGGCAAATGAGACCGAGCGCTTCAAGCTAATGCATGACGCTGAGAAAATCTTTATGGATGACATGCCGCTCGTACCGATCTATTTTGGAACTAAAGTGTACATGGATCAGTCTACTATTAAAGGAATCATCCGCCATCCAGTAGGAACCCTTGATTACAAATGGGTGGAAATCGGGAAAAAGTAGGTAAAAAGGAAGACAAGGGCTGCCTGAGAAGAGCCCTTGTCTTCCCTTTCCATCAAGCCTCTTTCCCTATTTGGCACGACGATCACCTAAGAAGAGTATGGAGAGAATGCTATGGAGAAAAAAACAGTCACGTTTGTAGCCAAAATGGATGAGTTTTTGCAATCCGTTGTCAGCCAATGCCACGAGCTTGGAATCTCGGAGGACATTCACATTGAGGCGATTCGAGTCGATCAGCTTCCGTTGCGCCCTATTACTCCGGGGGCGCTGGTCGTGCTCTCGACCAAAAGTATTGTGGCACAAGTAGAGTCGTATTTGCCGCAGGGGTCAAAGCTGATTGTCGCCAAACGAATGCTGCCCTATCACAATCTACGAGAAATGCTGGAGATTCCGAAAGGGGTCAAAGTGCTGTTAGTGAGTGATACTCCGGAAACGGCTCAGGAAAACGTAGAGCTCCTACGGGCATCTGGGATGGACTTCGAGGTGTATCCGTACTCCCCGGGTGCAGATTACCCACCAGACGTCGAGATTGCCGTGACACCAGGGGAAGCCGAGCACGTTCCCGCTCATATCCGAAAAGTTGTGGACATCGGCTTTCGCGTCATCGACCTGTCTACACTGCTTGCGATCTACGCTCATTTCAATAGCGACAATTTCCAAAAGGTGACGGCGCGAGCCATGCAGTCATTGGTCTACATCACGAAGGAATTAAACAAGGAAATTCAGCACGCACACCTCTTGAGCAAATATTTAGAGGCAATTGTAAACCGCATCGAGGATGCTGTCATCGCGTTTGATGAAAGCGAGATCGTCCGGTTTGTAAATCAAAAGGCAGTGGATTCCCTCAATCTTCACGGGATCCAAGTGGTAGGGGAAAAGTCAGTGGATTGCCTGCCGCAGGACTTCTATGAATCCATCCGACAATGTGAGGAAAATGAGGATGTATTGGTAGATTGGGCGAACAAGACCTACTTTTTTCGCAAGATGCACATTGTGATGGAAGGATGCTTTCTCGGCAGCCTGATCCTGTTTCGCAAGGCAGCGGATATTGAAAAACTGGAGCACGACTACCGGATGCGTCTTTACAGCAAAGGACTTGTAGCCAAATACCAGTTTGACGACATCTACGGAGAGAGCGCCACGTTTCAGCAAGTGATCCAAATCGCGCGCAAGATTGCCCGGAGCAATTCTACCGTCTTGCTGCTAGGGGAAACGGGGACAGGTAAGGAATTACTCGCCCAGGCTATCCACAACGCTTCACCGCGCCGCAGAGAACCGTTTGTGGGTGTCAATTTCGCAGCCATTTCTGAGTCTTTGCTGGAAAGCGAGCTGTTCGGGTACGAGGAAGGTGCCTTTACAGGGGCGCGAAAAGGCGGCCATATCGGCTGGTTCGAGCTAGCCCACAAGGGGACGATTTTCCTCGATGAGATCGGGGATGCCAGCGGGGCGATTCAAAACAGACTCTTGCGTGTGCTACAGGAGCGCCAAATCATGCGGGTCGGAGGTAACAAGGTTATTCCTACGGACATTCGAGTCATCGCAGCGACCAACCAGGATTTGCAACGAATGGTGCAGGAGGGAACCTTCCGTGCTGATCTGTACTACCGATTGAACATCCTTCCGATTCATTTGCCTCCATTGCGAAAACGTCCAGAAGACATTCCTTGGCTGGTCGATCATTTCGTGAAAAAGTATTCCTTTGATTTGCGCCGTCCTCCTTTTACGCTGTCAAACGAAACGATGAAAGCCCTACTCGACTACGATTGGCCAGGAAATATTCGTGAGCTCGAAAACGTCGTGGAGTATATGGCACATATCGTAGACGACGAGGCGTACGTGTGTCATCTTCCCTTTCTACGTGAGGTTTCACACGATTCGTTGCAGGCAGCAGTAATGGATCAGGAGTGTGAAGGGATGATTGCCGAATATGCAAAGCGCGGGTTTCTGGAGGAAATGACAGCCATTTTACATCAGCTTAAGCAAGGTGGCCAAGGGCGGTACAATCTCGTGGAGCAGCTGCAAGAGCAAGGTCTGCAAGTTTCTTCGCAGCAGCTTCGTTATCGGTTGAAACTGCTCCAGCAGGATGAGCTGATTCACGTCGGTAAAGGAAGACAAGGCAGTCAAATTTCCTCCAAAGGAGAATCGTTCCTCGCCTTTTTGCAATCAACAAAATGATGAGAGGAGGGTGTCCATGAGTGAATACTGGAAGCAGCAGGCGCTCTCACAACGAGATAGGTTTGTGGGAGAGCTGCTATCGTTTTTGTCCATCAACAGCATCGAAGACATGGCGACCGCGGCTGAGGGCAAGCCTTTTGGCGAGGGAGTCGCACAGGCACTGGAGTATCTGCTTGCGCGGGGAGAGTCAGACGGCTTTCGTACGAAAAATGTGGACGGTTATGCAGGGGTGATTGAGTACGGAGAGGGAGAGGAAGAGATCGGCTTGCTGGTCCACGTCGATGTCGTCACAGTGGGAGATGACTGGACGACTCCTCCCTTTGAACCCAATATCCGTGGTGGCAGGATCTATGCGCGTGGCGCCATTGACGACAAGGGACCTGCGCTGGCAGCCTACTACGCCTTGAAACTGGTAAAGGACTCGAGGCTTCCATTATCAAAAAAGGTCCGACTAATCATCGGTACGGATGAAGAGAGCGGATGGCTCTGTATGAAGCATTTTGCCGAGCACGACAAGGTTCCAGAGGTAGGGTTTTCACCGGACTCCTCTTTTCCGATGACGCACGCCGAAAAAGGACAGATCAATCCGACCTTAGCACTTTCGGTACAGGAGCAGGAGGTAGAGAGTGCAGGTTATCAGCTGCTTTCCTTTGTATCAGGGGATCAGGGAAACAGTGTACCGGAAAAGGCGAAGGCAGTGGTAAGCGCAGAGCAATCGTTGAACGCAGAGTGGCAGCGAGAAATGACTGCGAGCTGGGAAGCGTTTTTGCACGCAAAGGCGACGACAGGGCACGTAGACATTTCGGAAGCAGGAGAAGTAACGTTCCGTCTCCATGGCAAGCCCGCGCATGGGATGATCCCTCAGCAAGGGAAAAATGCTGGTACACTGCTCGCGTATTTTTTGCTATCACTGCCATTTAAAGCTTCTGATTATTCGTTCTTATCCCTGTTAGGCCAAGTGCTACATGAGGATTACTACGGTCAAAATCTTCACATCGCATGTGAGGATGAGGTATCAGGCAAACTGTCAGTCAACGCGGGCATTCTCCGCTATAGCAGAAGTGATGGGGGAAGCGTGCGTCTCAATATCCGCTATCCTGCCACTGTCGCCTACGAGGAGTACGTGGAAAAGCTCAAACGTAGAGTGGAGGAGCTCGGCTGGAAGATCTCCCACCTCCGCACATCCAAATCTCACTACGTACCGAAAGACCGTCCCGTCATTCAGACGCTATCGCGCGTCTATGAGGAGCATACGGGCTTGCAGGCCAACCTGCTATCGTCAGGAGGAGCTACCTACGCCAAGATGATGAGCGAGGGAGTAGCGTTCGGCCCTCTTTTTCCAGGCAAGGAATCCATGGCGCACCTCACGGATGAATATGCCGAAATCGACGACCTGCTGCGTGCAATGGCGATCTATGCGGACGCCATCAGCGAGCTTGCCAAATAAACAAGGAGGCGCTTCATGTCCAACTATCTGGTAAAACGCGTTTTGATGATGCTGGTCACCTTGTGGATTATCGTGACGCTGACATTTTCCTTGATGCATTCCATTCCGGGAAACCCATTTGCTTCTGAATCCGATCAGCTGCCGGAGCAAATTCTTGCCAATCTGCGTGCCAAGTATCACTTGGACGAGCCTTTGCCAATTCAGTATCTGTTGTATTTGAAAAATCTGGTCATGCTGGACCTGGGACCTTCGATCAAATCAGACTCACGCGGTGTCAACGACATGATCGCAGACGGATTTGGCGCGTCCGCATGGCTAGGGGGGCAAGCGATCGTGGTTGCCTTGATTTTCGGGATCACGTTTGGAATCATTGCTGCTCTCAATCGAAACAAGTGGCTGGATTACGTGGCGATGGCACTCGCCGTACTCGGGGTGGCCGTACCCAGCTTCATCATGGCGCCGCTCTTGATCAACTTTTTTGCAATTAAGCTGACGATCTTCCCAGTTGCGACGTGGGGGACGTGGATGCATACGGTACTACCCTCTCTCGCTCTCGCATTTGGGCCCGTAGCTGTCATCACCAGGTACATGCGCGCGAGCATGATCGAGGTCATGAATCAGAACTACATCCGAACAGCGGAGGCAAAAGGAATACCTACCTTTCTCATCGTGGTCAGACACGGCATCCGCAATGCGATCCTGCCTGTCGTCACCTTTTTGGGGCCGCTCATTGCTTCTCTGATTACGGGAACCTTTGTCGTCGAGAAGATCTTTGCAATTCCTGGCATCGGGAAATATTTCGTGGATGGCATTTTCAATCGGGACTATCCTGTCATTTTGGGTACGACCATCTTTTACAGCGCGATTCTGATCGTCACGATCTTCCTTATCGACATCGCGTATACGCTGATTGACCCGCGGATCAAGCTGACCAACAAGGAGAGATAGACTGTGGCGATGGAACAAAGAATAGACCCGTTATTTCGCCCGTTGACCAAGAACACGCAGGCCACTGTGATCGCGAGGCCGAGCCTCAGTAATGGGCAGCAAGTCATCAGGAAACTGATCAAAAACAAACTGGCGATGCTAGGGCTCATCATTATCGTGGCGCTGATCGCGATGGCGATCATTGGGCCCAATCTGGTGTCATACAGCTATTCGGATCAAAGTCTTTTAATGAAAAATCAGGAGTTATCCTCCGAGCATTGGTTTGGAACAGACGAGCTCGGGCGAGACATGTTCGCGCGTACGTGGTACGGTGCCAGAATCTCGTTGACCATCGGGGTGGTCGCTGCGCTCATCGATTTAATTATTGGCGTGGCGGTAGGTGGCGTGGCTGGCTATATGGCAGGACGTGGCAAGCGTGGGGAGAGGATCGATACGATCATCATGCGGGTCATCGAAATCTTGTACGGTTTACCATACCTCCTCGTGGTCATCCTGCTTATGG
Organism: Brevibacillus choshinensis; assembly: GCF_001420695.1. Classification (NCBI taxonomy): domain Bacteria; kingdom Bacillati; phylum Bacillota; class Bacilli; order Caryophanales; family Paenibacillaceae; genus Brevibacillus; species Brevibacillus choshinensis. Next base: position 610,887 of record NZ_LJJB01000007.1, read on the forward strand.
TCGTGATGGAACCTGGGCTTTTGACCATCATCATCGCGCTCTCCGCGACAGGCTGGGTAGGAATGGCGAGGCTGGTGCGCGGGCAGATTCTCCAGTTGAAAAATCAGGAGTTCATCCTGGCTGCACAAGTTTTGGGAGCCAAGTTTTCGCGTATCCTGCTGAAGCATTTGATCCCTAATACATTTGGTGTCATCATCGTGAACCTGACCTTTACGATTCCGTCTGCGATCTTTGCTGAGTCGTTCCTGAGCTTTTTGGGGCTGGGTGTTCAGGCACCTGTCGCGAGCTGGGGGACGATGACGAACGACGGATTGGGCGTTATTTTGACCGGAGACTGGTGGCGGCTGTTTTTCCCGGCGTTGATGATCTCGCTGACGATGTTCGCGTTCAACGTTTTCGGTGATGGCTTGCAGGACGCACTGGATCCACGTCTGCGCGATTAGGAACGGAGGGGAGCATAGAGAGATGACCAGACATTTGCTTGAGATCGATGATTTGAAAGTGAATTTTAAAACGTACGGCGGAGAAGTGCAGGCGGTTCGCGGTGTCAGCTTCCATGTCGACAAGGGAGAAACGGTTGCGATTGTCGGTGAGAGCGGCTGCGGAAAAAGCGTGACGGCGCAAGCGATCATGGGGCTGATTCCCAATCCACCGGGCAAGATGGCGGGTGGAAAGGTCTTGTTTGAAGGAAGAGAAATCAGCCATCTCCCGAAAAAAGAGCTGCTCGCGATTCGCGGTACCGAGATCGGCATGGTGTTTCAGGACCCGATGACGGCGCTCAATCCCACAATGAAAGTGGGCACGCAAATTGTAGAAGGCTTTGTCCGCAGTCAAAAGGTAACGCGAGAGGAAGCACGCCAACGAGCCATCGAGATGCTACGGCTTGTCGGTATTCCGGACCCGGAGCAGCGGATCGACCAATATCCCCATCAGTTCAGTGGAGGTATGCGACAGCGTGTCGTCATCGCGATCGCTCTCGCGTGTCAGCCCAAGCTCGTGATCGCCGATGAGCCGACTACCGCACTCGATGTGACGATCCAGGCGCAAATTCTGGATTTGCTGAAGCGACTGCAGGAGGAGCAGGAGCTGTCCGTCGTTATTATTACGCACGATTTAGGTGTCGTGGCCGAGATTGCTCATCGCATGGTTGTGATGTACGCCGGGATCGTGGTGGAGACAGGGACAGTAGAAAATGTTTTCGCCAACCCGCGGCATCCGTATACGTGGGGACTGAAGCGTTCGTTACCTCGATTGGACGAAGGAGAAAGACAGAGACTGGTTCCCATCGAAGGCACGCCTCCTGACCTGTTTAATCCCCCAACAGGCTGCCCATTTGCAGCTCGCTGCGAGTTTGCGATGGAAATTTGTGATCAGCAGATGCCAGTGACGACGGAGTTTGGTGGCGAACACAGAGCCGCTTGCTGGCTGCACGATTCGCGTGCGCCTCGCATCGATGAGCTGGTAGCTGCAGGGAGGCAGGAAATATGACAGAGGCATTACTAGAAGTTCGCGATCTGAAAAAGTACTTTGCTGTTGGCGCTGATTTTGAGCTCAAGGCAGTAGATGGGGTTTCCTTTACCATTCAAAAAGGTGAGACGCTAGGTCTAGTCGGAGAGAGCGGATGCGGCAAATCGACGCTTGGCCGCACGATTATCCGACTCTATGAAAATACGGACGGGGAAGTGCTCTTTAAAGGCAAGAATGTGCACAAGCTGCGTGGAAAAGAAGCGTGGCAGTTTAATCGCGATGTCCAGATGATCTTTCAGGACCCGCAGGCCAGCCTGAACCCGCGCATGACGGTGGAAGATATCATTGCCGAAGGTCTAGATATCCACGGACTCAACAAAGGAATGCGCCGCGAACGCGTGGCAGAGCTGCTCTCCTTGGTCGGCTTGCATAAAGACCACGCACAGAGGTTCCCTCATGAATTCAGCGGTGGGCAGCGTCAGCGCATCGGGATTGCCCGAGCGTTGGCGGTTGAGCCAGAATTCATCATTGCGGACGAGCCGATTTCTGCGCTGGACGTTTCTATTCAGGCACAGGTCGTCAATTTGTTGGAGGATTTGCAACGCGACAGAGGGTTGACCTATTTGTTCATCGCTCATGATCTATCGATGGTGAAGCATATTTCCAACCGGATCGGTGTTATGTATTTGGGGAAAATGGTGGAGCTCACCTCCAGTAGCGCTTTGTACGCAAGACCACTGCATCCTTATACAAAGGCGCTGCTTTCCTCCGTTCCTGTGCCAGACCCCACGATAAAACGGGAGCGGATTGTGTTACAAGGGGATCTGCCAAGTCCGGCAAACAAGCCTAGCGGATGCGGATTCAGGACTCGCTGTCCGGTTGCCATGGAGCGTTGCTCGCAAGCAGAACCGATCTGGCAAGAGGCGGAAGCCGGGCACTGGGTCGCCTGTCATTTGTTCGAGAACTAACCATCGAAACCGAATAGAAAAAAGACGCTCTGATGACGAGAGCGTCATTATGTATGTGTGGGATGGGTTGCGAGAACAGCGGTGTACAGGAGAGCGACTACTATTTATACGTAGTAGAAGCAAGTAAGGACGAGAGAAAACAAGATCATACCGAGCCCAGATGTTAGCAAGAGAGACGTTCCTTTTTGGAGGATCGCCTCTTTTTTTCGTTGGTAAGAAGGATCGTGAACCGCATAGAGATCACTATCCAGTACGCGTGGCTTGCGAAAGAACATGTCCTTCAACTGCTGGAATCCGCGAACAAACGCAGTGAAAAACCCTGAGCGAAGAACGAGGACCAAACAACCGAAAATCAAGAGAAAGAGTCCGAAGAGAAAGCTCTGGTTGATCACTGGCAGCAAGGTAGCGGACTGGGCGACAAGCCCTAGGACTACGCTGACGACAAGGAGTAGGGAGAAAAGAGAGAGCGTCCATTTTTTCACGGCGAGAACACGTCCTTTAGTTCGATGTGGATAGGTATCGTTGGGCCTCACGTAAAAAGGCCAAAACTGCCGGAGAACAATCCTCAAGCGAGCGAACGACGAGCCCGATCTGTCGATAAACAGGAGGAGCGAGCTCGATGACCTTGACCTGAGGCAAGTTGGTTGGCAGTGTGAGCTCGGGAACGACAGTCACACCGATACCAGCTTCAGTCATTGCGAGAATCGTTGCATTGTCTACGACCTCGTATTTGATCTGTGGTTTCAGATTCCTTTTGCCAAATTCGTTATACAACAGTAGCTCACAGCCTGCCATAGGCATGATAAAAGGTTCGGTAGTAAGCTGCTCGAAAGTGAGGGAATCTTCCTTCGCTAATGGATGGTTGACAGCCACGACAGCCTTTAACGGGTCTTTCACCAGCAGAATTCCATCCAGGTCCGCTTCCGGTAGAATATGGAAGCCCACATCAACCACCCCTGTACGAAGCCACTCTTTGATTTCCGGATACGTCCCTTCAAACAAACGAGTCTCCAATTGAGGATATAGGCCATTTAGCGCGCGTATCAGAGGGAGCACCAGATGCTCGGTCGCACTGGGAAAGGAGCCGATTCGAATCGTCGTATGTAACAGACCGACAGACTCTGAGGCTATCTGTTTGATGCGGGAGGATTGCTGCAAAATGATTCGGGCAGAAGCGACGACTTCTTCGCCAGCAGCAGTCAACTGAACGCCATTGCGATTGCGCACAAACAAGGAGATGCCCAGTTCTTTTTCCAAAGAGCCAATCGTATGACTCACCCCGGATTGACTGAGGCCAATGTCTTCACCGGCACGTGTGAAGTTGCCTCTATTCGCTACAGCGACCAAAACCTCGATTTGAAACAAGGTCATGCCTCTCGTCCTTTCATGAAAGAAATATCATGTCTAGCATGCAAAGCTCTCATTTTACACGGAATCGTACCAGATTTATGATAAATGCAAGAGAACAGACACGAATCATACAAAGGAGAGAGAGCACAATGAAACTGGTGAATGTCTATCACGTGGATGCTTTTACACAAAATCCTTTTGCGGGTAACCCTGCTGGTGTTGTTCCAGATGCTAATACTTTGACTGTACAGCAAATGCAGCGGATTGCCAACGAGCTAAACCTCCCCGAATCAGCCTTTCTCATGTCGAGTGAACATCCAGAAGCTGATTTTCGTATCCGCTATTTTACACCGACTACCGAGATCGACTTTTGCGGGCATGCCACCGTGGGCTCTTCCTGGCTGTTGGCGACGGAAAGAGGTTGGTTGGAAAAAGGCAGACCAATCGTGTTTGAGACGAATGTCGGGCTGATCCCTGTCGCGCTGGACATCGAAGCGGGTCAACTGCAAAAGGTGACGATGACCCAGATTGCTCCCTCCGTTCAGGAAATCGATGTGAATCGGGAGGAAGTCGCACGAATGGTAGGGATTCGGCTGGAGGATCTGGATGATCGCTATCCGATGAAGCTGGCTTCGACCGGTGGGCTGCATCTAGTGGTGCCTGTCCGGACGTGCGAGGCGATCGATCGTGCGGTACCACTTTTGTCAGAATTAGAGAGATTGAACAAACAGCATAGGATCACGACGACGCACTTGTTTGCGTCGGATGCGCCAGAAGGGTATGACGTGTACACGCGTGACTTTGCTCCGGCAATCGGGATTCCGGAGGATCCGGTCACGGGCGCTGCCAATGGTGCATTGTCAGGTTATTTGGCTCTGGAAGGCTTTTTGGAAAAAGGAAAAGTACACCATCTGGTCATTGGTCAGGGGCACGCGATCGGCCGTCCGGGTACCTTGTACGTAACGGTTGAACATACACGCGAACATCCAGTCATTCACGTCGGGGGCGCTGCACATGTAACGATTGCCGGCCAGCTTCGCCTAAAAGAAGAATAACAGCTATCTCGACAGGAATAACGGCCCCCTCCAAATCCACATTAGCTGGAGAGGTGGGGGCTTTTGTCTTTTCTATTGAGAGGCTCAAAACGGTTGCCATCGCAGCTTGCGCGCCTGTGAAAAGCGGTCCTCCACATACGGCCAGTTGACGATGTTCCACCACGCATCGACGTATTTCCCGCGGTCATTTTGGTATTGGAGGAAATAAGCGTGCTCCCAGACGTCGAGGGCAAGCAGGGGAATGGTATCCCACTGGGAGAGGTTCTGATGCTTTTCGGCCGTCAGGACTTCCAGATGCTGTGCACGTGGAGACCATACGAGAATAGCCCAGCCAGGTCCCTCCACCTTACCTGCCGCCTGCGTAAATTGATTTTTAAACGCATCAAATGAGCCGAAGTACCGCTTGATCGCTTCAGCTAGATCTCCACTCGGTTCACCGCCGCCTTCCGGGCTCATGGATGGCCAGAAGATCGTGTGAAGATAATGACCTGCGCCGTTAAATGCCAGCTCCCTCTCCCAGTGCCGAACCAAATCAAAATTTCCATTGGAGCGTGCCTCGGCTAGCTTCAGCTCGGCCGTATTGAGATCGTCGACGTATTTTTTGTGCAGCTTGTCATGATGGACGCGCATGGTTTCTGCATCGATGTGCGGTTCCAACGCATGGTAGTCGTAGGGCAGTGGAGGGAGTGTATGGCGTCCAGCAGTCAAGGGGCGAGCGACTGGTACTTGTACCGCCTCGCGTTGCAGGGGATAAGAGACCGGGGTCACGACAGCCTCTGCCACGTCCTGTTCATTCAGTTGCACGAGGCGTAGGAAACGGTGAAACTGCTCCTGGACTTCTTCTGCACGTACCACCAATTGGGGGAGCTCCTCTGACTGATTGCTCGAATCCAGGCGTGCAGCTTTTCGGCCCAGCTGTGTAAAGGTTTCTTCGAATTTGTGCAAATGACGCTCTAGCTCGCGATTTAATTTCTTGTGGCCTCTCAGATGTTCGATCCATTGGCGTCCCCACTGGCTCCAGTCCAGAAGTTGTTTCGTTTGCTCTTCCATTGAAATTCCTCCTGCCTTAGGTGATACTCTCTCTCTCAACGTATGAAAAGTGCCCAGAGAAGGTGCGACATTCGCGGAGTACAAGAAATTTAAACTACGCATATGGTAGTAGCACACATGTCAGAGTGGTATGCTGTACTATATTCATTACAACAGGGGAGACACAATGCATGAGTAGAGAGCGAGCGATAGCCGTCATTGATTCAGGAGTGGGAGGATTAACCGTAGCCAAGGAAGTCATGCGTCAGCTGCCCGAGGAACGGATCGTATATGTAGGTGACAATGCACGTTGTCCGTACGGCTCCAAATCGCCGGAAGAAATTCGTACCTACAGTTTTCAAATGATTGATTTTGTGATGAACACACCGCTAAAAGCGTTGGTCATCGCTTGTAATACTGCGACAGCAGTTGTTTTGGAAGAAGCAAAAGCGTATTTGCCTCTCCCGGTCATCGGCGTGATTGATCCTGGTGCACGTGCTGCCGTCCAGGCGACGAAAAGTGGTCATATTGGGGTCATCGGTACCGAGACGACGATCCGTACGAAGGCATATGAGCGTGCATTACTGCGCGTTCAACCAGATCTTACCGTGTCGGGCATGGCTTGTCCGGCGTTTGTGCCGTTGGTGGAAAATCATATGGCAGACTCCGACGAAGCACGGCGTGTGGTGAGAGAGACACTCGCTCCGTTGGTGGGCCAAGAGCTGGACACTTTGATTCTCGGATGCACACACTATCCGCTGCTCGCACCGATTATACAGGATGTCATGGGAGATCAAGTGACCTTGATCAGCTCTGCGGAGGAAACAGCACGTGAGCTTTCCCTTCAGATCGCAGCGATTGAGGAGCAGCCTAGTATCCGCCCGTCGACCGGCGTACCCCAGCATCTGTTTGTGACGAGTGGAGAAACAAATCGTTTCCGCTCGATCGCGGAAGAGTGGCTGGATTGCCAGGTGCACGTTGAGCATCACACCATGGAAAAGTCTTTTCAGTCGTAATTACCGACTTTCAAAGCATAAACCCAAGCCCTGCTCGTATACATGGTAGTACAAAGTGTCTGGAGGAGGGCTGGGATATGAAGATACGAAGCATTAGCCAAGCGACAGCTGTGCTAGGAGTCAGCGCCTTGCTGCTGTCAGGCTGCGGTCTCTTTGGCCCGGAAAAGGAAGCGACCAGTATTGATGCGCCGCCGCAGTCACAGGTGGCGGTAGAATTGCCGGATGCAACAACGCCTATTGATGGCTCTGCGCAAGGTACACAGACTGTCGCAGTAGGGACGGCTGAGCGTACGGTTTATCTGCTGGATGCAAACGGGTACGTCGTGCCTGTATCGTTGACTCTTCCGAAAGAAGAGGGTGTCGCCAAACAGATCCTGAGCTACATGGTCAAGGGTGGGCCAGTGGAAAGCTTGCTCCAAGGAGGATTCTCCGCCGTGCTGCCCCAAGGGACCGAGGTAAAAGGGCTTGTGATCAAGAATGGAGTGGCGACGGTCGACTTCTCCAAAGAGTTTAAAACCTATGAGGAAAAGGACGAGAAGCGGATACTGGATGCCGTGACCCGGGCCATGACAGAATTCAGCAATGTGAAGATGGTTCAGATCTGGGTAAATGGTACGCCGCTCACTGAGATGCCGGCAGCGAGCACGCCGATCACGCAGCTCGATCGTGGCCATGGAGTCAATCTCGAATTGGCTGATGGTGCGATACCAGGAAACACGTCCTCCGTTACGGTTTTCTTCCAGGGGCAGCTCGATGATTCGCGCACGTACTTTGTGCCCGTCACTCGGTTGATTCCTGCCACCACTGACCTAGCGAAGGCGACAGTCGAAGAGCTGATCAAAGGCCCAAAAGAAGGGTCACAGCTGTTCAGCTCCTTGCTGCGGACGACGCGTGTACTGGATGTGAAACAGGAAAAAGACCTGCTCACGGTCAATTTGAGTAACGATATTCTTAAGTATGACGAAGGCAAAGAGGCAAGCCCCGAAGCTTTGGAGTCTCTCGTACTTTCCCTGACGGAGAGCACGGGTGCTCCGAAAGTGCAGCTGCTGGTAGAGGGAAAACCTTTATCCAATGCAGACTACACCAAGCCGGTGAGCCGTCCTGTACAGCTCAATCCGATGCAGTTTTAATCCAATTCTGTTGCCTGACCACGTTCGTTACCGCGAGCGTGGTTTTTTAATGGACTGACTCGGGACGATTTCCAAAAGAGAACAACGCTAGTGAACCAGTAATGTCCTAATCACATAGTCACCTGCAACATTTTTTCGCAGGCATTCGTGTATATCCCGCAATTCATGCGAATATTTGCAATTAAGGCAAATAGCCTGTGGGCGTTTGTTCAGTGGCAGATCGTTTCCTGCCTCTGGTATAATGAGCAAAGTGTATCAAAGCGATTTAGGAGGAACTTGGAATGAGAGTGGATGGCCGCGCCCATGACCAATTGCGCCCTGTTACGATTACGCGCAATTACATTAAACACGCAGAAGGATCTTGCCTGATTGAAGTTGGAGACACAAAGGTGATTTGTACGGCGACCTTGGAGGAGAGGGTACCGCCGTTTATGCGTGGTGGCGGAAAGGGATGGATCACTGCCGAGTACTCCATGCTCCCACGTGCGACAGCTACGCGTAATGCACGGGAGTCGTCCAAAGGGAAAGTAGGCGGACGTACCATGGAGATCCAGCGATTGATCGGACGCGCTCTGCGTTCCGTTGTTCAATTAGAAGCAATGGGTGAGAGAACGATTTGGATCGATTGTGATGTGATTCAAGCAGATGGCGGAACAAGAACAGCTTCCATTACCGGGGCATTCGTCGCTATGGTCGACGCGATGCAAAAGCTCGTAGAAAGTGGCGTGTGGAAACAGTTGCCACTTCACGATTTCCTGGCCGCCACATCGGTAGGTGTCATCGGTGAAGAGACTTTGCTGGACTTGAACTATAAAGAAGATTCGACTGCGATCGTCGACATGAACGTTGTGATGACAGGCAAAGGCAAGTTCGTCGAGCTCCAGGGAACAGGGGAAGACGCACCATTTTCAGCGGATCAGCTTCAAGATATGATTGCACTTGCCAAGTCTGGGATCGGCCAACTTATTGCCAGCCAAAAACATGCGTTGGCAGATGTGCCGTTGACATTTGCAGATAGCGTTGCGGAGGGGAGCCATGTCTGATCGCAAGCAGGTGGTTCTGGCCACACGCAACCAAGGGAAAGTAAAAGAGTTCAATAAACTCTTTGCCGAATTGGGCTGGGAAGGAATCAGCCTGGCCAATTTTGACGGAGTCCCTGAAGTGGTGGAAGACGGAGATACGTTCGAAGCCAACGCTATTAAAAAAGCGATTACGATTTCTACATACTTGGGAATACCCGCAGTCGGCGACGATTCCGGATTGGAAGTTGACGCACTGCAAGGACGCCCAGGCGTATACTCTGCTCGCTATGCCGGAGAAGACGCGACTGACGAAGAAAACTGGCGCAAGCTCTTGCAAGAGCTCAGTTCAGTACCGGATGAAGAACGCACGGCACGTTTTCGGTGCACACTGGCCTTCGTAGAGCCAGGTCGTGACCCAGTCATTACTACGGGGGCATGTGAGGGAGTCATCGCGCACGAATCAGCTGGCACAAACGGCTTTGGCTACGATCCTGTGTTTTATTTACCCGAGCAGGGGAAAATGATGGCGCAGCTTTCACCGGATGAAAAAAACCAGATTAGCCACAGAGCACAAGCCATGCGCAATTTGCTGGAAGCCATCAAAGTAGAGGGCTAGCTACTATCACGATTCGGGAAAGAGAGAACAGGAGAGTGAGAGCGCAATGGGAATTCTGGTCATGAGCGATAGCCACGGTCTGGTAAGGGAAGTTCAGCAAGTCGCGGGAAGACATGCGGTGGAGAAAATATTGCACTGTGGCGATTTTTGTGTCGATCATTTGCGGGAGCCCTTTTCTCACATGACGCTCGTCCGCGGCAATTGTGACACGACAAAAGACGTGCCGACCGAGCAGCAGACGAAGTGGCGCTACTTGAATATCCTGCAAACCCACGGTCATCTATTCGGGGTGAAAAACTCTCTCTTGCGCCTCCATTATCGTGCTGAGGAGATGGGGGCGAACGTCGTCGTATTCGGACATTCCCACGTCCCTACATGCGGAGTGGTGCGAGACATTCTATTCCTGAACCCTGGCAGTCTGCAAATGCCTCGTGGCTTTGATGTGCCGACCTATGTCATTTTGGAGCAAACAGGAGTGGCGAAAAGTACCGTCCAGGTGACGGTTTCGTTCTTTGACCATCGGGGTAATCCCGTTCAAAGTCTAGGGGGAACCTACTCCTTGAGGCGCTAAATGAGAGGCTTGTTGAAAATGAAAAGATATGTGCTATACTAGAATGGTTATAATGGCTAGAATATTATCGTCCGAGCCCGCATCCTCATATTGCGTGGCTGACGGTGTTCTTTGATCCAATCTAGGAGGGGAAGTTTACGTGGCAGCAAATTGGGAAAAGGTAGAGAATAACCAGGGAGTCCTGACGGTTGAAGTAGATGCTTCGCAAGTAGACGCAGCATTGGACCAAGCATTTAAAAAAGTGGTACAAAAAGTTCAGGTTCCTGGATTCCGCAAAGGGAAAGTTCCGCGCAAAATGTTTGAAGCGCGTTTTGGTGTAGAATCTTTGTATCAGGATGCACTTGACATTCTGCTTCCTACTGCATACGGACAAGCTGTACAAGAAGCTGGTATCGATCCAGTTGACCGTCCAGAAGTAGATGTAGCGCAAATGGAGCAAGGGAAAAACCTGATCTTCAAAGCGACTGTGACTGTGAAGCCAGAAGTGAAGCTCGGTGACTACAAAAACCTGAGCATCGAAGACAAAGATTTCTCTGTAACGGAAGAAAGCCTCGACGCTGAACTGAAACGCATGCAAGAGCGTCATGCTGAACTGGTTGCAGTAGAAGAGGGCGCTGCACAAATCGGCGACCTGGCTGTCATCGATTTCGAAGGCTTCCAAGACGGTGAAGCATTTGAAGGCGGAAAAGCTGAAGACTACTCTCTGGAATTGGGTTCAGGTACTTTCATCGCCGGCTTTGAAGAGCAAGTAATTGGCTTGAACGTAGGCGAAGAGAAAGACATCACTGTAACATTCCCTGAAGAATACCACTCTCCAAACCTCGCGGGTAAAGAAGCGGTATTCAAAGTGAAGCTGAACAGCCTGAAGCGCAAAAACCTGCCAGCTTTGGACGACGAGTTCGCCAAAGACGTGAGCGAGTTCGACACGCTGGAAGAGCTGAAAGCTGACACCAAGAAAAAACTCGAAGAAAAAACAGAGCAAGAAAAAGATCAATATGTTCGTGAACAGCTCGTTCTGAAAGCAGCTGAAAACGCTGAGATCGATCTGCCGGCAGTTATGGTTGAGCATGAACTGGATCAAATGGTAAGCGAGTTTGGCCAACGCCTCCAATACCAAGGAATGACGCTGGAGCTGTACTACCAGTTCTCCGGTATGGACGAAAGCCAACTGCGTGACCAATTGCGTGCAGATGCAACATCCCGTGTTCGTACGTCCCTGACGCTCGAAGCAATCGGAAAAGCAGAAAACATCGAAGCAACCGAAGAAGATGTAAACGAAGAGCTGAACAAGCTGGCTGGCGTATATGGCCGACCTGCAGATGAGCTGCGCAAAATCTTCTCCGCGCAAGATGGTATGGCTGCTCTGTACCGCGACGTGCAAACTCGCAAAACAGTAGATTTCCTGGTTGCAGAAAGCAAAGTAAGTGCATAAGCTTAGGAAGAACGCATGATGGACCAGTGGTCGGGATATCCTGAACGCGAAAGAATTGATATGCGTTCGCGCTTATTGATTCTGGAGCGCATGTAAACTTTCCACTAAATCGCGGTCGCTCATCCCTGAACTGGCCGCGATAGGGGTTTACTTACTGCTATCATTGGAGAAAACAAGGCACGATTCGCTCGTGCCTTGTTTTTCCACCAATGGATAATTGTTACGTCCCTCTCACTGCAAATCGAGGTCGCATAGCCGCGAATTGTCCTCAACAGAGGTTCTTTTCGGCAAAGGAGGAACATACATATGTTGATCCCTATGGTCATTGAGCAAACGAGCAGAGGCGAACGCTCCTATGATATCTACTCGCGCCTCTTGAAAGATCGGATCATCCTTTTGGGCACAGAGATTGATGATGAAGTCGCCAATCTGATCGTCGCCCAACTGCTGTTTTTGCAGGCAGAAGATCCGGACAAAGATATTTCGCTATACATAAACTCTCCCGGCGGTTCTGTGACGGCGGGCATGGCTATCTACGACACGATGCAGTACATCAAGCCTGACGTTTCTACGATTTGTGTAGGAATGGCTGCGAGTATGGGGGCTTTTCTGTTGGCAGCGGGTGCCAAAGGCAAACGCTTTGCCTTGCCAAACAGTGAAGTCATGATTCACCAACCGCTCGGTGGCGTACGCGGGCAAGCAGAGGATATTCGCATTCATGCGGAATGGATTCTGAAAACCAAGCGCCAGCTGAATCAAATTTTGTCAGAGCGGACAGGTCAGCCTTATGAGCGTGTAGAGGCAGATACGGATCGCGACAATTTCATGAGTGCAGAAGACGCAAAGGCTTATGGCTTGATTGACGCTATTATTGAACGCAAAAACTGACCCGTTGTGAGGTGAAGCGCATGTTTAAGTTTAACGACGACAAAGGCCAACTGAAGTGTTCCTTCTGCGGCAAGTCCCAGGAACAGGTGCGCAAGCTGGTGGCTGGTCCTGGTGTATACATTTGTGACGAGTGTATCGAACTGTGCAATGAAATTGTACAGGAAGAACTGGGCACAGAAGAAGAAATCGACATGAAAGAAATCCCGAAACCAGTGGAAATCCGCAAAATCCTGGACGATTATGTAATCGGTCAGGATCTGGCGAAAAAATCGCTGTCTGTAGCGGTGTACAACCACTACAAACGGATTAACTCGGGTGCCAAGATCGAGGATGTGGAGCTCCAAAAATCCAACATCATGCTGATCGGCCCTACTGGTAGCGGTAAAACGTTACTCGCACAAACGCTGGCGCGCATCTTGAATGTACCGTTTGCGATCGCGGATGCTACTTCTTTGACGGAAGCAGGCTACGTGGGCGAAGACGTGGAAAATATTTTGCTCAAGCTGATCCAGGCTGCGGATTATGATGTAGAGAAAGCAGAAAAAGGCATTATCTACATCGACGAGATCGATAAGGTTGCTCGCAAGTCGGAAAACCCATCGATCACCCGCGATGTTTCTGGAGAAGGCGTACAGCAAGCTCTGCTGAAAATTTTGGAAGGTACGGTAGCGAGTGTTCCTCCACAAGGTGGACGCAAGCATCCGCATCAGGAGTTTATCCAGATCGATACTTCCAACATCCTGTTCATTTGCGGTGGTGCATTTGACGGGGTAGAGCAAATCATCAAACGTCGTCTGGGCAAAAAAGTTATCGGGTTTGGCGCTGACTTTGGTGAAGGCGTCAAAGGCGACCTGAAAGCTGGGGAGTACCTGAAACACGTATTGCCAGAAGACCTCTTGAAATTCGGTCTGATTCCAGAGTTCGTCGGTCGTTTGCCAGTTCTGGCTACGCTGGAACCGCTGGATGAAGAAACGCTCGTACGCATTTTGACCGAGCCGAAAAACTCCTTGGTGAAGCAGTACCAAAAACTGCTGAGCCTGGATGGCGTAGAGCTGGAATTCGATGCAGGTGCTCTCTTGCAGATCGCCAAAGAAGCGATCAAGCGCAACACCGGTGCGCGCGGACTGCGTGCGATCATCGAACAAATCATGCTCGATATGATGTACGAACTGCCATCTCGTGAAGATGTTGGCAAGTGCGTCATCACGGAAGAGACCGTACGTGATAAAGTGAAACCGCAACTCATGAACAAAGAAGGTCATGATGTCCGCGGTGAAACCGCATAAGCATTTTGCTGGAAAATGACCGCTCCGTGCATTCGGGGCGGTTTTTCTGTGTCTTGGCAAGGGCTGACAGAGCCACGGTTTATGGTTTACGTCTACGGTTGCGGGGCAATACTACAAGATATAGTTCAAGAGACGCTTTTACATAGGTGCAATGGGAGGGATTCAAATGGACTATACGACATTGGTTATTGCCGTCATTGAAGTAGTCGTTGGGATCGTAATTGGGACCTACTTTTGGAACTTGCTGAGAGCGCAGAGGAATACCAAGACATCCACGGAAAAGGAATCGAGAAAGGATCTGGATTCTATTCGTCGGATGAGGATGGTTGCACTGACTGAGCCTTTATCAGAAAAGACAAGACCGGCCAAATTGGAGGAAATCGTGGGGCAGGAGGATGGATTGCGGGCATTGCGCGCAGCGCTATGTGGTCCAAATCCGCAGCACGTCATTGTTTACGGACCTCCGGGAGTAGGGAAAACCGCTGCAGCGAGGGTAGTGCTGGAGGAAGCCAAGAAAAATCAACTGTCGCCCTTTACCACAGATGCCAAATTCATTGAGATTGATGCGACGATTGCCCGTTTTGACGAGCGAGGAATTGCTGATCCGCTGATTGGTTCTGTTCACGACCCGATCTACCAAGGGGCAGGCTCTCTCGGTCAGGCGGGTATTCCCCAACCCAAGCCAGGTGCGGTTACCAAAGCGCATGGTGGTATGCTCTTTCTCGACGAAATTGGTGAGCTGCATCCTGTGCAGATGAACAAGCTGCTAAAAGTGCTGGAAGATCGCAAAGTGATGCTGGAAAGTGCCTATTACAGCGAGGAGAATAGCCAAATTCCTTCGCATATTCACGACGTTTTCAAGTATGGGCTTCCTGCCGATTTTCGCTTGGTAGGAGCGACGACGAGATTGCCGGAAGAACTACCGGCTGCCTTGCGCTCTCGTTGTCTGGAGATCTTCTTCCGTCCATTAAAGGCGGGAGAGATCGGTAGCATCATTCGTACGGCCGTGACAAAAATGGATTTGGCCATCGACGATTCAGCAGTGTCTGTCATCGAACGTTACGCGACCAACGGAAGGGAAGCGATCAATACGCTACAAATCGCAGCGGGGATCGCTTTGACCGAAGAACGCAAGAATATTATCGCTGCGGACGTAGAGTGGGTCATGCACAGCAGCCAGAAGTCGCCACGTCCGGAAAAACAGGTGCATGAGACGCCACAGGTGGGCTTGGTCAATGGGCTTGCCGTATATGGACCGAACATGGGCAGTGTCATGGAGCTGGAAGTAACGGCTTCTCCTGCGAGAGTGCCAGGTCAAGGAAAAATGGCGATCACTGGCATGGCAGAGGAAGAGGAGATGGGGACTCGCAGTAGGACGATCCGTCGGAAATCCATGGCCAGAGGCTCGGTGGAAAACGTATTGACGGTGCTGAATCGCATGGGTGTACGTCCGTACGAATACGATCTGCACATCAATTTCCCTGGTGGTATTCCGGTGGATGGACCATCTGCCGGGATCACGATTGCTACGGCGATTTACTCCGCGATTCGTGGAATTCCTGTCGACAACTGCTTGGCGATGACGGGTGAAGTAAGCATTCACGGCAAAGTAAAACCGGTCGGGGGAGTCGTTGCCAAAGTAGAAGCAGCGAAACAAGCGGGGGTGACACGGGTGCTCATCCCTGAAGAAAACTGGCAAAGCATTTTTGCAGAAATGACGGGCATTGAAATCATTCCGGTCTCGACTGTTGCTCAGGTGATTGAAATGGCGGTGCCTGAGCAGGTTCAGCCTGAGGCAGAAACGGCTGGTTTCACCCTGCAATTGCCTGCTGAGGATCTGGCATCGTCGCCTTTTTCCTTGTAACACTCGGGAGCGCATGCAAATTAGACATCGCATTGCGTTTGCGCTACAATGGAAAAAAGCTTCTGCTTGCAAAGAGTAAAGGGCCAGTCCTGCTTTGCTTTTGGGGGCGCCGTGCGGGAGCAAAAACGGCTATTTTGGCCGTTTTTGCATGTACGACTATCAGAGGGTATAAACATGGACTCAGACGATAGGTAAAGCGTGACGAGGCTACGCCAGAGAGATTGGTGTAGCCAAGTTTTCTCATTAGCTGACTCTTGGTAAGAGGGATAGATTCAACAAGGAGAGGTGCATCCGCTTGGGCGAACGTTCCGGTAAACGAGAATTACCGCTTCTCCCGTTGCGAGGTTTGCTTGTTTATCCTACGATGGTTCTTCATTTGGACGTCGGACGCGAAAAGTCCATTCGTGCTTTGGAGCAAGCCATGGTAGATGACAACAAGATTTTGCTTGCGACGCAGGAAGAAGTACACATAGAAGAACCTGATGCTGAACAAATCTACAGCATCGGAACTGTTGCGCGCGTGAAACAGATGCTGAAGCTGCCAAACGGTACAATCCGTGTATTGGTTGAAGGCTTGCAACGTGCCAAAATCGAGGAATATCTTCAACAGGAAGATTATTTCGTCGTGTCTATTACATACTTGAAAGAAGAAAAAGCAGAAGAAAACGAAGTAGAAGCATTGATGAGGTCTCTGCTCAACCATTTCGAGCAGTACATCAAGCTGTCGAAAAAGGTTTCTCCTGAGACGCTTACGTCCGTACAGGACATTGAGGAACCAGGAAGACTGGCCGATGTGATCGCATCCCATTTGCCCTTGAAAATGAAGGATAAGCAGGAAATTCTGGAGACCGTCAACATCCAGGAGCGTCTGGAGATCCTTTTGACCATTCTCAACAATGAGCGCGAGGTTCTAGAGCTGGAACGCAAAATCGGCAATCGCGTCAAAAAGCAGATGGAGCGCACACAAAAGGAATACTATCTGCGTGAGCAAATGAAGGCGATCCAGAAAGAGCTCGGTGACAAAGATGGGCGTCAAGGGGAAGTCGACGAACTGCGAGCTCAGTTGGAAAAGTCCGATGCACCTGAGCGGATCAAAACCAAGATCGAGAAAGAGCTGGAGCGGTTGGAGAAAATGCCATCCACTTCTGCAGAAGGCTCGGTCATCCGTACGTACATTGATACGTTGTTTGCTCTGCCGTGGACGAAGACGACAGAAGACAATCTCGATATCAAACACGCGGAAGAAGTGCTGGACGAAGACCACTACGGTCTGGAAAAACCAAAAGAGCGTGTCTTGGAATACTTGGCTGTGCAAAAGCTGGTCAATTCCATGCGCGGTCCGATTCTATGCCTGGTAGGCCCTCCAGGGGTGGGGAAAACGTCCCTCGCTCGTTCTGTGGCGCGTGCGCTGGAACGTGAATTTGTGCGGATTTCACTCGGTGGTGTGCGTGATGAAGCAGAGATTCGCGGTCATCGCCGTACGTACGTAGGGGCATTGCCAGGGAGAATCATTCAGGGGATGAAGCAGGCAGGTACGATCAATCCAGTCTTTTTGCTAGATGAAATCGACAAGCTGGCTTCCGATTTCCGTGGAGACCCAGCATCTGCCTTGCTCGAAGTGCTGGACCCGAACCAAAATGACAAGTTTAGCGATCATTATATAGAAGAAACGTATGATCTGACGAACGTCATGTTCATTACGACAGCAAACAGCCTCGACACGATTCCGCGCCCATTACTTGACCGGATGGAAGTCATCTCAATTGCGGGATACACCGAGCTGGAAAAGCTGAACATCCTACGTGGCTACCTGCTGCCGAAGCAAATGGAAGATCACGGTCTAGGCAAAGATAAGCTGCAAATAAACGAGGATGCCATGCTCAAGCTGGTGCGTCTGTACACGCGTGAAGCAGGCGTGCGGAACCTGAATCGGGAAGCAGCCAATGTCTGCCGCAAAGCAGCTAAAATTATCGTGAGCGGCGAGAAAAAACGTGTGGTCGTGACCGCCAAGACGCTGGAAGCTCTGCTAGGAAAACCTCGCTTCCGCTACGGTCTGGCTGAGAAAAAGGATCAGGTCGGTTCTGTTACAGGTCTGGCTTGGACGCAAGCTGGCGGCGACACATTAAATGTGGAAGTCAGCATTTTAGCGGGGAAAGGCAAGCTGACTTTGACTGGACAGCTTGGCGATGTGATGAAGGAATCGGCACAGGCAGCCTTCAGCTACATTCGTTCTCGTGCGCACGAGTGGGGAATCGATCCCGATTTCCATGAAAAGAACGACATCCACATCCACGTTCCCGAGGGTGCGATTCCAAAAGACGGACCATCCGCAGGGATTACCATGGCAACTGCTCTGGTGTCTGCGCTGACAGGAATTCCGGTGAAAAAAGAAGTCGGAATGACGGGCGAGATTACCTTGCGTGGCCGGGTGCTTCCGATCGGTGGTCTGAAGGAAAAATGCATGTCTGCTCATCGTGCAGGCTTGACGACGATCATTTTGCCAAAGGACAACGAAAAGGACATCGAGGATATTCCGGAAAGTGTACGTGAGGCACTTACCTTCTATCCTGTAGAACATTTGGATGAAGTGCTGCGGCACGCACTGACCAAACAGCCGGTAGGTGACAAAAAATGAAAGTAACATCATCTGAGTTTGTCATCAGCGCTGTAGGTCCCAAGCAGTATCCAGAGGACGGCCTGCATGAAATAGCACTCGTGGGTCGTTCTAATGTAGGGAAATCGTCCCTTCTCAACAAAATGATGAACCGCAAAGGGCTGGCGCGCATCAGCTCCCGCCCAGGTAAAACCCAAACGTTGAACTACTTCCGTGTCAATCAAATGCTCTATTTCGTCGACTTTCCTGGATATGGCTACGCAAAGGTGGCGAAGTCAATCAAGGAAACATGGGGCAAGATGATAGAAGGATATCTGAAAAATCGCCAGGAGCTTCGCTTTGTCATCCAATTAGTGGACATTCGCCACGCGCCGAGCAAGGACGATATTGCCATGTACGATTGGTGCAAGCAAATCGGGATTCCGACCGTGGTAGTCGCAACCAAAGGGGATAAGATTGCACGCGGACGTTGGCTGCAGCATACAAAAGTAATCCGTCAAAGTCTGCGCTTGCGCGGTGATGACACGATCATTATTTTTTCTTCAGAGACAGGACAAGGCAAGGATGAGCTGTGGGGCGAAATTCTCCGCCGCTTGCGTGCCAATGACCAAGAGCCAGAAATGGATTCACAGCAGGAGATTCCTGCGACGGTTTCCAACAAAACGACTGAATGACCGAATAAGTCGTGACCCAATCCGGAGGGAGAAGGGGAGGCAGTTTTCGTGAGCGAGCTTGAGCGCTTTGCCGTACGCGGTGTGATCGAAGGTTTCTATGGAACGCCCTGGACGCATGCAGAGCGGCTGGACATGATCGATTTTTTGAGTCGGCATGAATACAACACGTACTTCTATTCCCCCAAGGACGATTTGTACCTGCGGGAAAAGTGGATGGAGATGCACCCTGAATCAGCCTCTCGTGAAATTAATGAGCTGATTTGTGCCACCCAAAAAGGGAATGTACACTTCGTTTACTGTCTGAGTCCAGGCTTGAGTATGGAGTACTCGAATCAAGAACATCGTGCTCAGATTCTACGGAAGTATCGTGCGATGTTTGACAGAGGAGTTCGGCATTTTGCTCTCCTGTTTGATGATATCCCGATGCACCTCCTACACCCGGCAGATGTAAAGCGATATCAACATCTGGCAGATGCCCATGTTGATGTGACGATGAATGTCTGGGACGAGGTACGCCGTTGGTCGGATCAAGTCGAACTAGTGATTTGCCCGACTCAATACAACGGTCTGGGAAAAGAACCGTATATTCAGTACCTGGGTTGTCACCTACCAGAAGTGATCGACCTTTTCTGGACAGGGCGCTTTGTCTGTTCCCCGTTTTTAACGGATGGGGATGCCGAACGATTCCAGAAACATACCATGCATAAACCATTGTACTGGGACAATTATCCAGTTAATGATTTGGCGATGGCAAACGAGCTACACATTGGGCCGCTTCGTCATCGTGATCCCGATTTGTGGAGCCATTCCGCAGGTTATGTAGCGAATGCGATGTCCAGACCAGAATGCTCGAAGATTCCTTTGATTACGACGGCAGCCTATTTGCGAGATCCATTGGGCTATGATCCGCACACTGCTTGGGAAAAAGCGGTGAACGAAGTGGTAGGATCTAGGGATGCCGCTGCGTTTATGCGCTTTGCCGATAACGTGCAGAGTTCATTTCTCAATGAAATTGAATCTCCTGCGATGATGGAAGCCTTTTTGAAATTTCGCTTTCAGTTCCTGCAGGGAGATCGACGCGAGGCGGTTTCGCATTTACAAACGCTGTTTTCCGAGATGGAGGAGTCTGCGGAGCAATTGCTGCAGGGGATGACGAATCAAAAGCTGGCAACAGAGTGCAGACCTTGGCTAGAGAAGTACCGACACTGGGCAAAGGTCGGTCAATCGGCGGTAGGACTGGTCGAGGCAGGGACGAGTGGACGACTGACACAAGCCGCTTTTCACTTGCTGAAGCTCAAGCAATGGCTCAAACGTACGGAAAAACTGCCGCAAAAAGTGTGTGGGCAAGTCATGAATATATTCGTGGAAGCCGTGCTGCAGGAAGTGCGAAAGGCGACATAGTCGGGCGTTATAAAGTAAAAGGTTCCTTTTCCGGTAGAGGAGAAGGAACCTTTTGTTCTTGATCAGGCAGATTCACTGCCATCAGTTGCTTTTCGCTTTCGCGTGCGGCTGTTGCGGATCCATTCCTGAATGGGCAGCTCCGCGAGAATCATCCCGACAAAGATCATCAGACACCCTGTGAGCTGTCGTCCGTTCAACACTTCATGAATGAAAACGAACGAGGTCAGTGCAGCAAATACGGGCTCCAGAGCGAAAATGAGTGCGACCCTGGTTGAGCTGGTCTGCTTTTGCAGGGCGGTTTGGGCCAGAAAGGCCAAGGCTGTTGCAAAAATCGAAGTGATGATGAGACCAAATGCAACTTCCGGCATGAATAAGATCTGTGGGTCAAACGCACGACTCCAGTCTTCAAAGAAAAACGCGTAGATCCAACTCATGACTGCGACCGTTCCTAGCTGGGTAATCGCGAGGGGCAATGCAGGAAAGTGCGGCGCGTATTTGCCCGTAAATACGATTTGCATCGCAAAGCAGATCGCACACCCAAAGACGAGCATATCACCTAGGTTAAACGAGAACTCCTGATTTTGGGTCAACAAGTATAGACCAACTGCTGCGAGAATAACGCCTACGATGGCAGCCGGCTTGACGCGCTCTTTCATCAATAGGAGCGAAAACAACGGTACGAGTACCACGGACAATCCAGTGATGAAGCCTGCTTTGGATGGTGTGGTGTACAAGAGCCCAACCGTTTGCAAGGCGTATCCGAGACAGAGCCAAAAACCGAGTATCACGCCCGCCTTGAACAGCGGACCGCGCCATTCCCTCCATTGATGACGGTACAAGACTGCTTGGATGATGAGAAGAAATAGAGCAGCGACGGTAAAACGGACTGCGTTGAACGTATTTGGAGGCAACGATGTGATCGCCTGCTGCACGATCAAGAACGTAGTCCCCCAGATAAAAGCGATTAGAAGCAGCGTTATGTCTGCCATCCATGGTTTTTTCAATGCTTCTTTTCTCTCCCTCCAGCACAATTCGAAATGTTTCTGATGTTCTCATATCTAGCCGCATCATATGACATTCTACGCATGAACGCAAGCTGATCTGATAAAGACTTTCGACATCAGAAGGCTAGATCAAAAGCCATAGAACAGCCCGGTTTTCATGCAAAGTGCACTCCGTTAATAAATTTTTCACAATTACTCGTGGTCGATTCTGGACATAATGTTATAATAATAGTGCATTTTACACATGGTGTAGGTAAGCACGTCATTCTGGGAGGACATTATGGATATTCTTTTGCTGGGCCTCAATTATAAAACGGCCCCTGTCGAAATACGCGAAAAGTTCACGTTTAGCGACGATGGGACCGCCCGCGCTCTTCATCTACTCTCCCAGACGAAGAGTATTGCGGAATGTATTATTCTCGGAACGTGCAATCGCACGGAGATCTATGTTGTGTGCGATCAGGCCAATATCGGCCGTGACTATACTCGCCGCTTTTTGGCGGAGTGGTTTGGCGTGGAGAAAGAGCAATTTAAGGATCATTTGTATATAAAGGAAAACGATCAGGCCATCGACCATCTTTTCCGTGTCTCTTCTGGTCTCGATTCCATGGTAGTGGGGGAGACGCAGATTTTGGGCCAAGTACGGGATGCCTTCCTATTGGCGCAAGAGCACGCGACGACGGGGACGGTGTTTAATACCCTCTTCAAGCAAGCAATTACGTTTGCCAAGCGCGCCCATACAGAGACGGCGATCGGACAAAATGCCGTATCCGTCAGCTACGCCGCGGTAGAGCTGGGGAAAAAGATTTTCGGTTCCTTTGCTGGTAAATCCGTACTGATCGTCGGTGCAGGCAAAATGAGTGAGCTGACTGCCAAGCATTTGCATGCGAATGGCTCCGAAAAAGTACTCGTGGCCAACCGGACACTGGAGAGAGCACAGGTGTTGGCTGAAAAATTCAAAGGGGACTCCTGTACAATGGAGCAGCTGCCAGAGGCACTGCTCACCGCAGACATCGTCATCAGTTCGACCGGGGCAAACGGTTATGTCCTGGGGAAAAACGAACTGGCCCCCATCATGAAAAAGCGCAAGCATCGCCCGTTGTTTATGGTGGACATTGCGGTGCCACGCGATCTGAATCCGGATTTGCACGATCTAGATAATGTGTATCTGTACGACATTGACGATCTGGAGGGCATCGTTGCGAGCAACGTGGCGGAGCGTTCCCGGGAAGCAGACCGTCTGGATGCCATGATTCAAGACGAGATCGTCGCTTTTACCAACTGGTATCAAACGTTGGGAGTGGCACCTCTGATTGCTGCCCTGCGTGAAAAAACGTTGGGTATTCAAACCGAAGCGATGCGGAAAATCGAAAACAAGCTGCCTAATCTGACAGAGCGAGAGATACATATCATCCGCAAGACGACAAAAGGAATCGTCAATCAACTCATGCACGATCCGGTTGTGCGTCTGAAAGAAATGGCGGCTTCAAAAAATGGAGAAGAAGTACTGGAGATGTTCTCCAAGATGTTTGCCTTGGAGGAAATTCTGGAACGCACGGAACAGGAAGCCAAATGGGCAGACGAGAAAACCAAACAGGCTCCTCGTGAGCAGGTTCTGGCCTCCCGCGTCCGTGATTAAGCAAAGCTGTTCAGTTACGGACATCCATTGATAGAAACCGATTGGGGAAAGAGGGGAGAGAGTGCATGGCCGAGGTGAGATGGATCTACGACCTGACGATCTTTCTCTACGCTGCAAGTGTTCTCTTCTATTTTAACGACTTCTTGCAAAGCAACCGGAAAGTCAATCGCCTGGCTTTCGGGTTGCTTGCTGTCGTTTGGGCCTTGCAAACCGCTTTTTTTGTGTCACAGACAATAATGAAGACGTATTTTCCTGTCATCACTTTGTTTGAAACGCTCTTTTTTTATTCGTGGGTGTTGGTAAGTCTATCACTTGCCATTCACTATTTTTTTCGAATAGATTTACTGGTCTTTTTTACCAACATCATTGGGTTCGTTGTTCTGGTCATGTCGATGTTTTTGCCGGAGACTCCGATCGTTGCTGTCTCTAGCATTTTGACTTCGGAATTACTCCTGACTCATGTTACACTAGCGATGTTTAGTTATGGAGCATTTTCCCTCTCGATGATTTTTTCGGGAATGTATTTACTGCAGCACAAGATGCTCAAGGAACGGCGATGGACACCGATGCTCAGACGATTGCCGAGTCTGGATCAACTGGAAGGCTATGCCTACCGGATGAACATGCTGGGTGTGCCGATGCTGCTGCTGTCCATTGTATTAGGGATTATTTGGGGAAAAATGGTATTGCCAGATAAGTTCATGCTAGATGCGAAAGTAGTTCTTTCCCTGTTGGTTCTCGCGAGCTATTCGTTCTGGCTTTATAAGCGTTATCGAGATACGATGCCGATACGAAGGATGCAGCAGTGGAACGTTCTGGCTTTTGCCTTGCTGTTGATCAACTTCTTTGGGGCAAACACATCTACATTTCACAGCTGGTGGTAAGGCTGTTCTAGGAGGCTGTCATGAAAAAATGGAACGTAGGCACGCGCCGCAGCAGATTGGCGCTTATACAGACAAATTGGGTTGTCGATCAACTGAAAGATGTCGCTCCCGAAGCGGAGTTCACCTTGCATGAAATCGTGACCAAAGGCGACCGCATCCTCGATGTGACGTTGTCCAAAGTCGGTGGAAAAGGGTTGTTTGTAAAAGAGATTGAACAGTCTCTTTACGATAATGAAACGGATTTCGCTGTTCACAGCTTGAAGGACATGCCTGCTGAATTACCGGAGGGTCTAGTAATCGGAGCGATCCCCAAACGGGTAGACCCACGAGATGTCCTGCTCTCCAAAGATGGAAAAACGCTGGATCAACTGCCAGAAGGCGCTGTAGTCGGTACGAGTAGCCTTCGTCGCGCTGCTCAACTGATGGCATATCGTCCTGACATCCAGATCGAATCCTTGCGCGGGAATATCGATACGCGGATGCGAAAGCTTGAGGAAGGCAATTTTGATGGAATAATTCTGGCGGCTGCAGGATTGGAACGTGCTCATTTCGAAGGAACGATCTCGCAGTTTTTGCCGGTAGAAATCAGCTTGCCAGCAGTTGGTCAAGGTGCATTGGCAATCGAATGTCGCGCTGATGATGAAGAAACACTCGAGCTGCTGCGACGTCTGGACGATCAGCCGACGAGATTGGCCGTTACAGCTGAGCGCAGCTTCCTGCACAAGCTGCAAGGTGGCTGTCAGGTGCCGATCGGCGCTTATGCGACCATCGGTGAAGGAGATTTGATTACCATGACGGGAATGGTCGGCTCCCCGGATGGCAAGCAAATGTTCAAAAATACGGCGAGCGGTCATGATCCGGTAGCCTTGGGCATACAAGTAGCGGAGGCGCTGCTTGCACAAGGTGCGGGAGAGGTATTGGCTCAGGTGCTGCGGGAGAATCAGCAATGACCATGTCAGATGCGCAGGTTGAATCTGCTGGACCGTTAGCAGGCAAGCGCATCATGGTGACGCGAGCTCGTAGCCAGGTGTGGGAGCTGGTGGAAAAGATCGAAGGATTGGGAGGAGAGGCTTATGCCTTTCCTCTTCTGAAAATGGTAGCGCCCGAGGATAAACGACATCTGGATGAAGCCATCGCCCAGTTGGGGAAGTTTGACTGGCTGATCTTCACCAGCGTCAACGGAGTACGTTTCTTTTTGGAGCGGATGAATGAAATCGGTGTAGGGATCGATGCGATCAAAGGCCAAGTGGCAGCCGTCGGACCCAAGACTGCCGCGGTCCTGAACGATGAAGGACTGGAAGTAGCGGTGATCCCGTCTGATTATGTGGCTGAAGGGCTATTGACCAGCCTTCACGATCGACTGAGCCCCGGTCAACGAGTTCTTTTGCCAAGGGCAGACATCGCTCGCAAGGCTCTACCTCAGGAGCTTGCTGCACTGGGCTTGGAAGTGACAGAGGTGGATGTTTATCATACCGTCATCGATGGCAAGCAAGCTCCTGAGGCTGCTCGTCGCTTGCGGGATAAAGAAATTGATGGCATTTTGTTTACCAGTTCTTCCACCGTGACCCATTTCGTACAAGCGATGGCCCCTTTTGCGGGAACAGGATGGCTCGACCAGGTACAAATCGCCTGCATCGGGCCCATCACCGCAGAAACAGCAAGGCAAAATGGGCTGACCGTTCATGTTACAGCAACGGAATACACAGTGGAAGGCTTGCTAGAAGCATTGATAGATAATCTGGGAGGGAAAGACAATGGCACAAACATTTGACCGCCATCGCCGCCTGCGTAGAAGCGCGGCCATGCGCAATCTGGTTCGGGAAAATCACGTTCGGATGGAGGATTTGATCTATCCACTGTTCGTAGTAGAAGGAAGCAACGTCAAAAACGAAATCCCTTCGATGCCCGGTGTGTACCATTTTTCCTTGGATAAATTGGCTATCGAGATGAAAGAAATTGTGGCCGCAGGGATCGAGTCCGTCATCATGTTTGGTGTACCGGAAGAAAAAGATGCGTGCGGATCTGGAGCCTATGACGATACGGCAATTACCCAACAAGCGATTCGTCTAATCAAAGAAGCTTATCCAGAGATGATCGTCATCGCGGATACCTGTCTGTGTGAATATACCGATCACGGTCATTGCGGCGTGCTGCATGATGGAGATGTCGACAATGACGAGTCACTCAAGCTCTTGGCACAAACAGCCGTTTCTCAAGCAAAAGCAGGGGCGGATATCATCGCACCTTCCAATATGATGGACGGTTTTGTGATCGCGATCCGTGAAGCGCTGGATGAAGCCGGCTTTGAACATATTCCGATCATGTCCTATGCAGTGAAATATGCTTCGGCATTTTATGGACCTTTCCGCGAAGCAGCGAACTCTACACCGCAATTTGGGGATCGCAAAAGCTACCAAATGGACCCTGCCAACTCGCGTGAAGGCCTACGTGAAGCAGCTTCCGATGTGAAAGAGGGAGCGGACTTCCTGATCGTGAAGCCGGGTCTCGCGTTCATGGACATGGTCGTGCGCCTGCGTGAAAACTTCAACCAACCAATCGTCGCTTACAACGTAAGTGGTGAGTATTCCATGGTGAAGGCAGCGGCTGCGAATGGCTGGATCGACGAAGAACGGATCGTAATGGAAACGCTGGTCGGCTTTAAACGTGCGGGTGCAGATTTGATCATTACGTATCATGCCAAAGACGTTTCCAAATGGCTGAAGGGGTGAGTAGATGATGAAACGGGAAAAATCAACGGAACTCTTTGCGGAAGCGCAGCATTACATTCCAGGTGGGGTAAACAGCCCCGTACGAGCATTTAAGAGCGTCGGTGGCAACCCGATTTACATCGAAAAAGGGGAAGGTTCCCGAATCTTTGATGTAGATGGCAACAGCTATATCGATTATATCGGCTCGTGGGGACCATTGATTCTCGGTCACGCACATCCACGCGTCCTGTCGGCGATTACGGAAGTCGCTACTTTGGGTACGAGCTTTGGCGCACCAACCGAACGTGAAACAGATATGGCAAAGCTGGTGTGCGAGCTGGTGCCATCGGTAGAAGTCGTACGGATGGTAAACTCCGGAACGGAAGCAACGATGAGTGCTCTGCGCCTGGCGCGCGGTTATACAAAGCGCAATAAAATTATGAAATTCGAAGGCTGCTATCACGGCCATGCCGACAGCCTGCTGATCAAAGCAGGTTCGGGCGTCGCTACTCTGGGATTGCCTGACAGCCCGGGCGTACCCGAAGGAACCGCTGTCAATACGATTACGGTTCCATACAACGATCTGGAGAGTGTAAAGCTCGCGTTCTCTTCGTTCGGAGACGACCTGGCTGCGGTGATCGTCGAGCCGATCGGGGGAAATATGGGCGTCGTTCCTCCATTGCCAGGCTTCCTGGAAGGCTTGCGTGAGATTACACAGCAATACGGCACACTGCTCATTTTTGATGAAGTAATGACTGGATTCCGCGTGGCTCGTGGCGGTGCGCAAGAGCTGTTCGGTATCGCACCTGATTTGACTACGATGGGCAAAGTCATTGGTGGTGGTCTACCAGTAGGTGCATATGGCGGGAAGCGTGAAATCATGCAGCAGATCGCTCCTGCTGGTCCAATCTATCAAGCAGGGACTCTCTCTGGTAACCCACTGGCAATGGCAGCAGGCTTGACCACTCTTCAGGAGCTGAGCAAGCCAGGCGCTTACGAGCGTTTGGAGAAATTGTCTGCACGCCTGGCGGAAGGCTTGGCTGACAATGCGAGCAAGCTCGGCATTCCACACACTCTCAATCGCGTTGGTTCCATGGTTTGTCTGTTCTTTACAGACACGCCTGTCATCAACTACGAGACAGCTAAGACTTCCGATCTGGAGCGCTTCTCTACGTACTTCAGCCATTTGTTGGAAGAAGGCATTATGATCCCACCTTCGCAATTTGAAGGCATGTTCGTATCCGTGGCTCACTCCGAGGCAGATATCGAGAGAACGATTGAAGCAAGCTACCAGGCGATGAAAAAGTTATAAGGATGCAAGCAGAACCCTCCTGAAGCCGTTCAGGAGGGCTTTCGTTTTTTTACAGGTTTTGTCTGATGATTGTGATAAAATAAGTGGGAAAAACTGGCTGGAATGGAGTGATCGCAGTGAGTGGAAGTATCGCAGTGGTACCGCAGAAGTATTTGATTGGAATGAGTTTTTCAGGGAACTTTCAGGCTTTGGTAGCAGAAATGCCCAAGGTATGGGCGACGTTTTTGCAGCGTCAGCCAGAAATTCCTCTAGTCGTCCATCCTGTGGTTCGATATGACATCAGTAACGAAAATCACACTTACCAGATGTACACGGAGTATATTGCGGTGGAAGTAGAACGTTTCGAACAAATCCCCGTGGGAATGATCGGCTTCACCGTACCGGAAAAAACATACGCCCGTTTCACGCATACTGGCCCGATGGACCAAGTGCAAAATACGTACCAGCAGGCGTTTCAATGGATAAAGGAACATGGACACCGAGTGGATGAAGCTGCTCTGCGCATAGAACGTTACGATGAACGATTTGTTCCTAGCGTGCATGCTCCCGAGCGTTCTGAAAATGCGTATGACATCTTCATCCCGTTGCTGTAACGTATTGCTTGCTCACTTTAGCCCCAATTGAAGCTGTCTGGTAACAAACCGATCCATTTCCTCCATCACGGACGTCAATGTGGAGAGGCTAGCGCAAAGGTCCAACCCGATTTCCAAGGCGTGGTTCGCGTTCGGTACGATTTCGAGATGTAGATTCGGTTTTGTTTCTCTCAATTTTTCCATCAACGGTTCCCGATAAAAATGATCTTCTGTGCCAATGGCAAGGTATATGGGCTGCTTCGTCTTCAACAGATTGGTAGCCAGCAGTTCGCTCGTCAGGATCGGGGTCAGCAGGATGGCCGCCGCCTTCTCATGCGCCGGGTCTTGCAACAAACCATCTACGATTGGCATGGTCCCAATCGATTTTCCCAAAAAGAAGATTTGCTCGTACGGATGCCCCGCCAGTACTTTTTCGACAACAGCCTGAACATCCTCTTGCATCCACTTGCTTCGTTCAGCCATGGCGAGCTCTCCGAAGGCGATATTTTCTTTGCCATAGGCGTACTCGATATGGACGATGTCTGAATCATGGCCGAGCATCAACATGGTGGAGTAATGCAGGAAAGGCTTGTCAAACAGATAGCTTGAGCCCGGGCAAAAAAAGCAGATCGTACGGGAGCGTGCCTCCCCAGGCTGAATATAGGTGTATCGTACATCCTGACTATTTCGGCCGATCGCAAGGCCTGCGCTTATTTGTACCATAAAGAGTTTCTCCTCTTCTAGAAAGATTGAGATGGAAGCGATTGTGTTACATATCATAAAGGGGGGAAACGCCCCTGACAAGCATTCTTTCGACCCGCACAGGGCACCATTTTGAAAAAAGACTGAAAGGAAGATGTCACATGATCAAACAAGTACAGCTAGAAAATGGTCTCGAGGTAGCTTATCTGGAAGAGGGTAGCGCCAATCAGGAAACGGTCATTCTACTGCACGGCTTTTGCGGTAGCTCGGCCTATTGGAATAAAATTGTTCCAGCTCTCTCCCAATCGTATCATGTGGTAGCTGTAGACTTGCGAGGACATGGAGGTAGCTCTGCGCCGGATGAGCCGTACACCATGGAGCGCTTTGCGGAAGATCTCTCCCTGTTAGTGGACAAGCTTGAGTGTGGACCGGTTCATTTGTTCGGGCATTCCCTAGGAGGGTATGTGACCCTCGCATTTGCGCAGAAGCACGTGGACAAATTGAAAAGCTTTGGGCTGATTCATTCTACCGGCTATCCTGACGATGATGCAGCCAAGGCGAATCGGGATAAAGGCGCCGAGAACATTCGGGAAAACGGTATGGAGCCATTTATCAAGGCATTGGTACCCAAGCTGTTCGCACCCGGGCATGTTACGTCGATGCCAGAAGATGTGCAAGTAGCCAAAGAAATTGGGTTTGCCACCAAGCCGACAGGAGCTATCCAGACGCTGAAAGGCATGCGGGATCGTGCAGATCGCAATGATGTACTCACATCGACGACTCTTCCTGTACTTTTAGTCGCGGGTAAAGAGGACAAGATCATTCCTTCTGAAAAAACATTTATCGTGAACGGGCCGCGTGTGGATCAAGTTTTGCTCGGCCATGCAGGGCACATGGGAATGATGGAAGAGCCCGAGGCAATGGCCGAGGCGATCATACGGTTTGTGTCGAAAAATTAGAGAAATCCCACCAAAGACCTAGTAAATTTTGCTATAATAGACAGGGAAATCCTATCAATAGAGATACATATGAGAGGGGAAATTTTACAAATGAAAAAAGCACGTCGCATTACCATGACGGCTCTTGCGTCGGTTGTCTTTGCTTCGTTGATGACGACTTCTGCATTTGCCGCACCACTTCACCCTGTTCAGCACGCAGATTGGATGGTAAAAAAGTCGATCATCACTGCTGGACAAAACGGTGATCTCGCTCTCGACCGCAGTGTGACTTTGGCAGAGGCGACTGTTGTATTTGCCAAGCTGAAGGGCGTTAAGATTGCCGCACCTGTAAAAGGTGAAACCTGGGCTACACCTTACCTGGCTTGGGCAAAAACACAGGGAGCTGTAACGCAAGACGATTTCAAAAAGCCTGCTCAAGTGCTTACCTCTGCCAAACTGGCTGAAATGGCGAAAAAACTGGGCTACACGCTCGCACTGGAAAACAAAGCTACAGTGACTCGTGGTGAGTTCTTCAATGCTCTGGGTAACGCAGCTACTACGCACATTACACTTGCACATACAAACGATACACATGGACATATCCAAGAAGATAAAACGCAAAAAGAATTCGGCTTCGCTAAAATTGCGACTCTGTTAAAAGAATGGCGTGCTGAAAACCCGAACTTCCTGCTGTTGGACGCAGGTGACACCTTCCAAGGGACTGTTTTTGTCAACCAGTTCAAAGGTGAATCCATCCTGCCAATCCTCAACAGCCTGGATTACACACTGATGACTGCAGGTAACCACGAGTTTGACTTTGGCTATGAGCAGCTGCTGAAGCTGCGTGACGCTCTTGATTACCCAGTAATCAATGCAAACGTATTTACAGCAGATGGCAAAAACCTGTTGGTACCGACCTTCAAGGCTGAGATCGGCGGCAAGAAGTTCGCGTTTGTGGGCTTTGTAGCGGAAGACACGCCCGTACTGACTCACCCGAACAACGTT
This sequence comes from Brevibacillus choshinensis, assembly GCF_001420695.1. Classification (NCBI taxonomy): domain Bacteria; kingdom Bacillati; phylum Bacillota; class Bacilli; order Caryophanales; family Paenibacillaceae; genus Brevibacillus; species Brevibacillus choshinensis. Next base: position 642,034 of record NZ_LJJB01000007.1, read on the forward strand.
AAGGGCCTGACATTCAAGAGCCCGGTAGAAGTTGCGAAAACGGTGATCCCTGAGCTGAAAAAAGAAGCGGATCACGTAGTGGTTGTTTCTCATATCGGGGTGGACGTAGACCGTGAAATCGCGAAAAACGTAGAAGGCATCGATCTGATCGTAGGTGGTCACTCCCATACTCCTCTGAAAACACCAGAAGTTGTAAACGGTACTTACATCGTTCAAGACTGGGAGTACGGAAAATCTCTCGGACGTGCTGATCTGTACTATTTGAATGAAGAGCTGGTAGCATTCAGCGGTGGTCTGAAAGAGTACGATGAAAACGTTCAAGCAGATCCTGAAGTGGACAAAATGGTGAAAGACATCGTTACTCAAATTGACAGTGTAATGAACGTGGTCATCGCGAAATCCGAAGTACCATTGGATGGCGACCGTGCGCTGGTACGTACTAAAGAAACCAACGTCGGTAACCTGATTGCAGATATCATGCTGGAGCGCACTCAATCGATCAAAGGTCATGAGGCAGATGTTGCACTGGCAAATGGCGGCGGAATCCGTACGCAGCTGAATGCTGGAGATATCACCAAGAAAAACCTGTACACGCTCCTGCCGTTTGAAAACAACACTCTTTCTGTTGTAGAAGTAACAGGTGAAGAACTGAAAAAAGCACTGGAAAACGGTGTGAGCCAAGTAGAGACAGGAGCAGGTCGCTTCCCGCAAATCAGCGGCATGAGCTTCACGTACAACCCTACGAAGCCAGCTGGTGAGCGCGTGATCGAAGTGAAAGTAGGCGACAAGTCGCTTGATCTGACCAAAACATACAAAGTAGCAACAATCGACTTCCTGGCAGCAGGTGGCGATGGCTACGAATCGTTTAAAAAACCATTCTTCAACACAGGTCTGTCGATGTACAGCGTGGTAGAAGAAGCGTTGATCAAGCGCCAAGTGGTCAGTCCGAAAGTGGAAGGCCGCATTGTAGAAGTAAAATAAGCGTGGATTAAGTGAGACAGGGAGATGTGAATGCTCCCTGTCTTTTTTATCATAAAGTACCTTGCAATATACAGTACCTCTTTGGTAAGCTTTTACATGGGTGATGGGCATTGAATGTTCAGTTTAAAAAGGGCGTACTAGAGCTATGCGTGCTGGTTTTGACGGCCAAGCGTGACAGGTATGGCTACGAGCTCGTTGCCAGCATCTCTGAAAAGTTTCACATTGCTGAGGGTACGGTTTACCCTTTGCTGCGTCGGTTGACCCAGGAAGGTTTTTTTACCACGTATCTAAAAGAATCGCAAGAAGGTCCGCCGCGCAAATACTATCAGTTGACAGAGCAAGGCCGTGTATACATGAACGATCTTGTTTTGGAATGGCGCATTTTCGACCGCGGTGTCAACCAGATCATAGGGGAGGGACTCGGTTATGACAAGGCGTGAGTTCATGGACGAATTGGGCTCGCTGTTAATTGAATTACCTGACAAGGAAAGATTGGATATTTTGGCAGATTACACGGAGCACTTTTTGATGGGCATTCAGGATGGCAAGAGTGAGCATGAGATTGCAGAGACGTTGGGCAGTCCTAAGGTGTTGGCTAGAGAGCTGCTGGCAGGCTACCGGATTCACCAAGCACAATCGAATGCATCTGTCGGAAACATGACCCGTGCGATAATAGCGACCGTCAGCCTTGGATTCTTCAATTTAATCTTTGTTCTCGGCCCGTTTATGGCACTAATCGGGGTGCTGATTGCGTGCTATGGAGTGTCAGTCTCCTTGTTGGTCGCGCCATTGGGAATGCTCGCCCAGTATGGTGTTCCGAATCTATCCCACGAGCGACTCTTTCTGTTGTTCGGAAGCCTGGCTTCAGTCGGATTGGGTGGCATGCTGGTGATCGGCTTGATTCGTTTGACCAAATGGCTGTACCGGCAGTTCTTGCGGTATCTCCAGTTCAACGTGCAAATGATCAGGGGGAAATAAGATGAGGAATGTGAGCAAAAAACTATTTGGATTATGCTTGCTGCTCTTTATCGTCGGGGCGGCCGGACTCGTCTGGTTATTTTCAAAACAGGAATATTTCACTTTTTCGTTAAAAGAAGTGAAGGAGGAGCGGATGGTATCCCAATCCTTCAAAGGGCTGAATCTGTCCACCGATACGACGGACGTGATCATTGGGCCAAGCAATCAGTCGTCTGCCATCGTTCGATTGGTAGGCAATGCTGCTGATCAGCAACTGGAGAGACTCCAATTTACGAGCGATGTAAGTCCGGATGGGACACTGAATGTCACGGTGCGGGAACAAAATCATCTCAACTTGTTTTTCATGGGGAATGGGCACTTGCAGGTCGAAGTCTTGCTTCCGGATGCGGTGTACGAGAATATTCGTTTAGAGACAGCAACCGGGGATATCAAAAGTAGTGCGCTCCAAGCCAAACAGGCAAACTTCACGTCAAGTACGGGAGAGATTGAGCTCGCTGGCTTTACAGGAGAACAGCTAACCGTCGATACAGATACAGGTGACATGAAGCTTTTGCAGATTCGTTCAGCTGTTAAGGTCGAGAGCAGTACAGGAGATATAAACAAGCTCGTCTTGTCTGAGCTTACCCACAATGTAGACATTCGCACGGATACGGGTGATGTGCGCGTTTCCGCAGATAAAAAGCCGACGGACGCCAAGCTCGAATTGGAGTCCGATACTGGGGATATCAACGTCGATTGGTCAGAGCTGAAGTATGATCGAAAAGAAGAGCAACATGTCGAGGCTTCTATTGGTAGCGGTGGCACAGTATTATCCGTAAAAACTGCGACTGGAGATATCCGCATTCAATAGGGGAAGTTTGGAAAGACTGATGGAAGAGCTTGGGAAAAATCGAGAAACGAAAAGATTTTGACACAAAAGAGCCCTACATTGTCGAATGCCCAGTGGTATCATAATGTAGGGGAAGATTATTGTGTAAAGAGAGGTTTATTCATGACCGCAAAACCATTTAATGATACTTTTTTGAAAGCGTGTCGAAAGGAAGCGACGGACCATGTACCTGTATGGTATATGCGTCAAGCTGGGCGTTACCAGCCTGAATACCGCGCGATCCGTGCGAAGCATAGCTTTTTTGAAATGAATTACATACCTGAAGTCTGTGCTGAAGTGACACGCTTACCCGTGGAGCAGCTTGGTGTCGATGCGGCCATTCTGTTTGCAGACATCATGACACCGCTAAAGCCAATCGGAGTCGATGTGAACATTGAATCGGGGATCGGACCGGTGATTGCCAATCCGATTCAGTCTCTGGCAGATGTACATCGCCTGCTTGAGCTGGAGCCGGAGACGCACGTACCGTACATTTTGGAGTCTATCAAGATTTTGCGTCAGCAATTGTCTGTTCCGCTGATTGGTTTTGCCGGTGCGCCATTTACCCTTGCCAGCTATTTGATCGAGGGTGGCCCATCCAAGCATTATCACAAGACAAAAGCGTTCATGTACACCGAACCACAAGCATGGCAGGCACTGATGGACAAATTGGGAGATATGACAATTACGTATCTGAAAGCCCAGATTGCTGCAGGCGCACAGGCCGTACAAGTATTTGATTCCTGGGTAGGAGCATTGAATGACGAAGACTACCGCGAATACATTACTCCGGTGATGACGCGAATTTTCAACGCGCTAAAAGAGACCAACGTTCCTACGATTTACTTTGGAATCGGAGCTGGCCACTTGTTGATGGACTGGAATCGCCTTCCCGTAGATGTAGTCGGCCTTGATTGGCGTACTTCGATTACGACCGCGAGAGAAATGGGCGTGACCAAGACGCTGCAGGGAAACCTCGATCCTACATTGCTGCTGGCACCGTGGGAGAAGCTCGAAGCCAAGGCGAAAGAAATTTTGGACGAAGGAACGAAGCAGCCAGGATATATTTTCAATCTGGGACATGGAGTTTTCCCGGATGCGAAGGTAGAGACGCTACAAAAGCTGACCCAGTTCATCCATAGCTACAAACGCGACGTGTAATCAGGAGGTGCATAGACGATGGCAAAAAGAAAGACAGGACTTCTGTTGATGGCTTACGGAACGCCGCGGAGCTCAGAGGATATCGAGCCGTACTACACGCATATCCGACGCGGGCGCAAACCTCCACAGGAGCTGCTGGACGATCTGAAGGCACGCTATGAGGCAGTCGGAGGACTGAATCGCTTTGCCGAGATTACGGACGAGCAAGTGGGCGCTTTGGTGAAAGAGATGAATGGGCGCTTTCCAGATCGTGAGTTTGTCGGGTACCTCGGCCTCAAGCATATTTCTCCGTTTATTGAAGATGCTGTGGACCAGATGAAAAAAGATGGGATCACAGAAGCTGTCAGTCTGGTTCTCGCTCCTCATTACTCCAGCTACAGTGTAAAAGAGTACAACGGACGGGCGAAAGAGCATGCGGAATCCATCGAAGGACCGGTCATTCACAGCATCGAGAGCTGGTATTTGGAGCCTGGATTTATCAACTATTGGGTAAAAGCGATTCACGATACGTTTGCTGCGATGCCAGCAGAGGATCGTGAGAAAGCGGTCGTTATTTTCTCGGCACATAGCTTGCCAGAAAAAATCCTGAAGTCGCAAGATCCATATCCACAACAGCTGGAAGAGACGGCCAAACTGATCGCAGAACTGTCGGGAATTCCTGATTTCGCGATTGGCTGGCAGAGTGCGGGCAACACTCCGGAGCCATGGCTTGGACCTGATGTTCAGGATTTGACCCGAGAGCTGTATGCCAAGCATGGTTTTTCAGCATTCGTGTACTGTCCGATCGGATTCGTTGCCGAGCATCTGGAAGTCCTGTATGACAACGATTATGAATGCAAGGCAGTAACGGAAGAGTTGGGCGTCCATTATTACCGCCCTCCGATGCCGAATGCCAGACCAGCCTTTATCTCCTGTCTGGCTGATGCCGTCGGGAAGAAGCTGGCGGACTAGGGGATCGATTGTATGAGTAACAAAGCGTATCATATTACGATTGTAGGTGGCGGCATCACGGGATTGACCGCCGCCTTTTACTTGCAAAAAGAAATGGAAGCAAAGGGCCTGCCTATTCGCTTCGAATTGCTCGAAGAAAAAGACCGGCTGGGTGGCAAAATCAAGACGTGGCGACATGAGGGTTTTGTCATCGAGCAGGGGCCAGATTCGTTTCTAGAGCGAAAGACGAGTGCCGCTCAATTGGCCAAGGATCTTGGTCTGGAACAGGAGCTCGTGCGAAACAGCACCGGCCAAGCGTACATTTGGCACCACGATCGACTGATGCCTATTCCGGAAGGGGCGGTCATGGGCGTTCCGACCAAGCTCATGCCGTTCGTTACCTCTGAGCTGATCTCCTGGCCGGGAAAAATCCGTGCTGCGGCCGACTTGTTTTTGCCTGCCTCCAAAGAAAATGGAGACATCTCGGTCGGGGACTTTTTCCGTCGGCGTCTGGGCGACGAGGTTATTGAGAACTTGATCCAACCGCTATTGTCTGGGGTCTATTCAGGAGATATTGACAATCTCAGTCTGCTGGCCAGTTTCCCGCAATTCGCTCAGATGGAAAAGCAGCATCGCAGCCTCATTTTGGCGATGAAGCATTCTCGTCCCCAATCCAAGGTTCAAGGTAAGTCAAAAGGAATCTTCCTCACGCTTAAAAACGGATTGGAGACACTGGTTGAAGGGGTAGAAAGCCAGTTGCCTGCCAACGTGTTCCGCAAGAATACTGGTGTGCAGGAGTTGATCAAGCGTGAGTCCGGTGGCTATACGCTCGTCACAAAAGACGGTGAGCGAATCGAGACAGATGCTGTCCTGTTCACGGTGCCGCATGCCGTAGCCGAGCCACTCCTACGTCCTTATACATCTGTACCTTCCTTGCCAGAGGCAAAGCCGCATATGGTGGCCACGATCAGTATGGCGTTTCCAGAAACAGCTGTTGATCTCCGATTGGAGGGGACAGGGTTTATCGTCCCGCGCAACTCTGGCGCAAAGATCACAGCATGCACGTGGGCTCATCGCAAATGGCCGCATACGACTCCAGCAGGGAAGGCATTGGTTCGCTGTTTTGTGGGGAAAGCAAAGGAACAGTCATTCATGCAACTAACGGACGAGGAAATCGTGGAGGTCGCCATGCGCGATTTGCACAAAACGATGACACTTCGCCAAGAGCCTGATTTTTATCGGGTGACCCGTTTGCAAAATGCGATTCCTTATGTCGTGGGCCATCAGGCTTGGGCACAGGACGTATCCGAAAAAGTAGGGACCAGCCTTCCAGGTGTCATTCTTGCGGGGGCTTCCTACGGCGGGGTAGGCGTACCGGATTGTATTGAACAGGGAAAAAAAGCAGTATCGCAATTGATCGAGATGGTTCAACCGGGGAATTAATTCCCCGGTTTTTTCTATCTATAGGAATTGAAAAAAGTATGTTCGCCCGGAAACCTGATTCCCCAAACAACCACCGTGGCTAGAAGATGACCGTCAGGCATGTCTGACGATATTCTTATTTTCCGATTTAATGGGCTGAGTCAGGTTTTCGAATTTCCGGTGCTAAACGGCTCGTCCTGTCCATATAGTATAGGGAAATGTCCTGCACCTGAAAGGAGGAGCATGAATGGCGTTACAGGATGGACTGCTCTCGTTTGCCATCAAGGAGACCATTTTCCTCTCATCCGATAGAGCCGGAATAGGCGAACTGCAAGAGCTGGAACTGGTACCGGATGTAGAGGTGTTGGAGAATGAATCCTACATCTCCATTACAGGCTGCTTGCAGTTGTTCGGGAAGTACGAGCCGATCAGGGATACCGCTGGGTCGGACGGCGGTGGAGCGGAAACTCTGGTTCAGGCTATGACTTTCTCTCCGTTTCGGCCTGAAGGATCGGATGGACCGTATTACGGCTGGGAGGAACAGATCGGACACCGTGTTCCACTCAACATCACGATTCCACTCGATCGGATTGCGGAAATTGGTGATATTTATGCCATTGTGGACAGCTTCGACTATAAGCTGGAAACACCGCATCAGCTGTTGATTGATGCCGAACTGAAGATCGTCGGGATCGTGCTGTCCGACCAACCAGTCGCATCACCGACCAATCCGTATCCTTACGAACAGCCTGAAGCCGAACGTCAGGAAGAGACGTGGGAGTTTGCCCATGTGGCTTCGGATCACCCAGAAGGAGTACCTGAGCTTGCATCTCTCGAGGACATCGAACAAAAATTGATGCAGCTCGAACAAGAACTGGAGAGGCAGGCAGAACCGGTTGCCTACGATTCAGCAGAATCTACTTCATTGTACGATGCGCCAGCTATGGAGGTAGCATCAAGAGACTATTATCCGGATCAACATTTCGGGGAAGTGACGGAATCAAATGACGGCCAATTCGCTGCCTATCCCGAAGGTTCGTATGCTGACGCCTCTGTGTCCTGGGAAGCGGATACGCCTGCGATCGAGTCAGCCGCTTACGGTTCACCTGTCTACGGAACGCAGGTGACCAACTCTGACCAAGTAGAGCAATGGGTGGATGCTCCTGGAGAGCGGGAGGAACAAGAGGAAGCGACCCTCGCAATCCATGATTACCATGAGCCTGACTTTACACCCGTCGTAACGGAAGAGGCACAAGAGCTAGAAGAGACGGAAGTGGATGTGCAAGAAGAGGCGGTAGCAGAGGTATTAGCTGAGCCGGAAGCCAATGAAGACATTGAATTGCGAGTGGCCATTTCAGGCAAGCCTTCTCGTGAAGAGTCGGGCAATGTCAATATTACATCAATATTTTCTCAAGCTAGCCGTGCCAAACAGGAAGCGTTGGCTCTGGAGGCGGAATCGTCAGCTAGCTCCTCGCGACGAGGCGTATCGACCAATGCTACTCCATCCACAATGGAAGCAATGCAAAATTTGACCTCATTTATTCGCCATAAGGAAGAGCGTTCGAGTCAGTTGAAAATGTGCATTATTCAGCGAGATGAGACATTGGAACTGATTTCGCAACGGTATTCCATGCCTGTTTCCAAAATTGTGGAAGTGAACCGATTGGCTACAGAGCAGCTTGTCGCCGGACAAATCCTGTACATTCCACAGTGAGGAGTGGGGGACCGTGGACAAGATTGATCTTTCCGAGGTTTGTCAAAACTATCGCGCGCGCGTGATCCGTGTCACGCCTCTCGACGATTGCTATTTGCTGGAGACAAACCGGGGCCCCAAAGAACTTCACGTTTGGCCGCGTGTCGATGTGATGCGCTGGTCGTTTGCATGGCGCGAACGACTGGCGCGTCTGGGGTTTCGCGAGCTAGAGCGATTTATTCGCACGCGCGACTCCAAGCCGTTTGTCATCGTGGGCAAACAGGGAGTCACGATGACGGATCATCTGAGGAATGTGGCGACGTACCAGCCTCAAATGGACACGACCTTCCAATGTGGTCGTGTCGTCGCCATGATGCATCAGTCACAACAAGAAAGTAATTTACTGGCTGGAGTCGATTATCTGCAGCAAGAGCAGTTGAAGTCTGAAACAGAGTGGACGCGTGCCAAGGCTCTGGTCGAATCGTACCGCTCCAAGTTCAGGAAGGAAAAAGGGGAGAAGCGCTGGGTAGGGAGCCTGATGGAACCTATGCTGCAGAGGATGGAACGCTCGACAACCATGCTCAGCAACGACAGCATCACGGCAGATACCATCGGCGTTTCTCACCGGGACCTTTTTCGCGATAACTGGGGGATGGTAGGTGGAAAGCTGTACTTGCGAGGTTTTTTTCGACCCGTTCTTTCCGTTCAACAGCGAGATGTCGCGAGTTATTTACGGGACATTTATCTGAAGAATCAAGACTTACGAGAGATTGATTCTTTTCTGGATGGTTATGAGGAAGTAAAACCTCTCAGCTACGGTGATTACACATTGCTGCTTGCATTTATGGCACGACCTCGGGAGATATGGAAAAGTGTCGAGTCTTACGTAAAACGCGTTTCGGTCAATGAGGATGTGCCGATAGCAGGGATTGAGCAGGCCCTAAACAGTCAGCAATCCATCGACGCGCTTCTGCGGCACATCGCCGATCGGGCCGAGCGACCAAGGAGTGAGGAAGTCCATGAGCCGCTTTGAAGACATTTTTCCGTTGTTTCAGGAGTATGACATGTTTGCGCAGAACATCGATGTCCTGAAGGAGCCAAACGTCTTCAAGGCGATCACTCCGTATGGCTCATACGTCTGCAAACGAACACAGGCTCCTGGGCAACGCCTGCAGTTTGTCAGTGAAGTGTTGCTCCAATTAAAGCAGCGAGGTTGGGATGGGGCTGTCCCTTTTATGCACACAAAGTATGACGACCCATTTGTGCAGTATCAAGACGCTACGTACTATTTGACCTCCTGGCAACCAAACAGCGAACCGGGGGAAGACCAACCGCTGGCATGGGCGAAGCCTACCTTGGAGCGATTGGCTGAGCTGCATCATTTGACGCAAAACTACCGCTTTGACGACCCAAGGCAAGTGGAGCCTTTGATCGATTCCTTGCTGAACCGTTGGCATTATTGGCGTAAGCAAATGGAAAAAGCCGCGCAGCTCGCCAGTGAACGCCCTTACCAGTCGCCATTTGATTTGGTTTTTCTCGCGAATCGTGCGTTTATCAACGAAATGGCCAAGACGGCTACGGACCTTTTGCAGGACTGGCGTGAGCGGCATGAGACACACGCTCATTTTCGACTGGCCCTGATCCACGGATCGCCTCATCCTGCCCACATCATCTTGGATCGCTTTGGTAAAGGGAAGCTGCTCAACTTTGACCGTGCCACCTTTGATACGCCGATCCGTGATCTGACCTTGTTTTATCGGATGTATTTTCAGATGGCCGGAGACGAGACAGGAGCCTCTCAGCTATTCCATCATTACGCTGGAGTTTTTCCGTTGCGACCGGAAGAGATTGAGCTATTGGCTGCGTTTCTCTCCTATCCCGAACGAATCATGCGAGATGTGGACATTTATTACAATGGCCGCAAAGAGTGGAGTGAACTGTATGCGGTCAAACGGCTAGAAAAAGATATGGACCGTCTGATGCGGCTGCATCGTTGGGTCCAACAAGCTTTTTAGCGAGCAGCGTCTCACCGCGTGGGGCGTTGTTTTTCTTTTTCAACACCATTCGAGAGAGATTGCTACGTATATGAAGGCCAAAATTCCGAGAATGACCACATCAAAGGATGTAGGAAAGATGATGGTACGAACGAATTGAAAGACAATGAGCGGAATGAGCACCTGTTTAAATCCATACTTGATTCGCAAATAGGTGGGATTGTACTTCCAACGAAAATTCATCAATATCACCTCATTCCAGCATATGCGTCAAATGGTGGGACAGTGCTAGGTAGGCAAAAGAGGACAAGAAGAAAAAACAGGATCGAGAATGGGAGGAGGAGACACAAGGTTTAAACAGGATAGCAAAAGGGAACGTAAATGGTCAGGAACGAAAAGGACGCACTCGTAAAGGTGATCGACATGATATGGGAAGCCTTGCTTTATGTGTTGGGATGTTGTGCAGGTGTGTTTATCGTAAAGTGCTCGCACATCCTCTCATCCGTAAAGCATTGGTATAATGTTTCATTCTTGCAAGGTCTGGGCCTGATCACGTGGGGCGTGGGGAACCTTCTTACGCTGTATCCCTTATTGGGTCTACAAAAAATATGTCTGACATCCTATATATTCACGTATGCTTTCTTCCTATTGTCACTGCATGCGCTTCAACACTCCACATTGGCTTATGCTTCATGGAAAACCGCATTTGACAGCGTCATGTTGATTGCGACTTTTATAACCATGGTCGTGCTGCACGAAATGGCGTACGCCCCGAACACCAAGGCGCATATCCCGTACATGATTCCCGTACAGGGTGGTGTGTTCCTGATGATTCCCGCCATCACACTCATCGTAGAAAATTGGCAGGCTTCGGGTCCACAATCAGAAGTGCGTATAAGACGGGGCATGTTGGTGATGACAACCATTTTGTTTGCGGGGTATTCGATGCTGCAGCCGTTTATTCCCACACCCGTTATGGTTGCGCTGGGAGTGACCTCCCTTGCCTTGTTGGTGGGAGCGCATCGTGGATTGGAAGATCAGAAGCTACTCCAAAACAACCAGCCTGAATATCGCTATCTTTTTCATAAGCTGACGTTTGGCAAAAGGGATATCATCATGGTACAAGTCATGCTGATGCTATGTGCTGCCATCCTGTTCGGCGCTCCTGAGATTCCTTCTTATGGTCGGATCGGCTTGTGGATCGCGATCTTGTTTGGCTGTATCCGTGTGTATTTCACCATTCGCGACAATCGCTCACTGGTGAATGAGACGTTTTATTCTGCTGCCAGACTCGAACAACAATTTGAAGAACAATTGGCATTGACGAGAGAATCGAACGAGCAGCTCAGACAGGTGCTTACGCTCAAGCAAAACTACGAGCGTTTGCTCATTGCAAGCAATGAACAAAGCTTGCGGGAAGTGTCCTATGAAACACTTCAGCAGGTGATCGAAGAGTTGGTAGAGACGTGGTATTCCAAGATCGATTCCCTCGTCTATTTGAGACTCTCTCTGGAGTCGCAAAATCATATCGTCTATTTTCAGGCAGAGAAAGGGGAGAGAAATGATTTCTCTGAGCTGCATCCGGTATCCGGGCAGATCGTTGTTCATGAGGACATGGATTCTGCCCTGGCTCCTCGATTTGTAAGGCTTGAGGCATATACCGGTGCCGAGGACAGCCAGCAAAAAGAGTTGGAACAATCCCTCTTTCAATTACTGTTAGTCAATGTGCGCGGCCTTGCACAGCGGTGTTTACATCAGCACCAGGCTTTGGAGCTACGCTTTATGGAATCGGAAATGGAACTGGCCCGACGCATCCAATCCATGCTTGTCCCTAAAGAACAGCTGACACTAGCAGGGCTATGCGCTCGAGCCGTCTATGCACCTTTTACCTATGTTGGAGGAGATTATATTGATTACATTCGCGTCAATGAACGCTATACTTGTTTCATTGTCGCTGACGTATCTGGTCATGGTTTGCCTGCAAGTCTGCTAGCATCAGGGATTCGTACAGCGGTTCGAGCTGTCTTGCAAAAAAGCTGGTCTCCTGACGAAGTTTTGACCAGACTCAATCAGTTGCTTTACGATGACCTGTCCAAAACAAGGTCATATGTAACGATGCTCGTCGCCTTGTACGACGCAGAAGAGCACGCTCTATTGCTGAGTCGTGCTGGACATCCGCGGCCGCTCTACCTGTCTGCGACTCAAAAAATGGTGCTTCCATGTGTGGGTGGGGTCGGTCTAGGGCTTTTGGCTGATAGCACTTACAAAGTCGAGAAAGTACCATTAAAAGAAGAGGGCTTCCTACTTTTATATACAGATGGCTTTGTGGAATCTGGGAGAAAAAAAGCGCTTCGTTGCATCCACACGTGGCTCCAAGACCTTTCCTTGCTTATGGACAAGCATGAGAGAGAAAGTGAGAATGCAATGGATGGCGTGGAATCATACATATGGGAAATGACTCGTGAAGGACAACAGACGGACGATATGTCTGTGCTGATCTTGCAATTTCAATCGACTTCGGAAAAGCCGTTTCCGGAAATAGATGCTGTCACGGCACCACCTGCTAGTCTGTAGGGTTCGCGTTACGAAAGGAGGATGACATGTGATTTTGTGTGAGGGTTGTCCTGACAATCCCGCTTGCCATAATTGCCTGACCGAGCTTCGTTCTGGAGGTTCGGCTCAAAAGGTATTACCTCCACGGCCAGTCCGAATTATCAACCTTTCGACTTCGGAGGTATGCCAGGCACAACTTGTCACAGTCAGCCGTACGGCCATCGGACTGTTTAGTCATGAAAAACCATTGCACGGGCGTCTGGAGGTTGAACTCGCCGGCGATTTTCGGATCATCGGGAGCGGGCTGCACGGGATTGATGGCGTCCCGTACTACGTCATTGATATTGAAAAAGTGTTGCGGCGAAATGAGGTGCTTGAGCGTCTCTTGCTCGAGGAGTTCCACAACTGGCATATGAGCGGCGAGCTCGATCCTTCCGAACTACTAGTGGATCTGAAAAAAAGAGATGATGAGCGTGGGCGCCTAATCAAGCAGGAGCTGCAAAAGCTGTCCATATTACGGCAGATCGGCACTATCTTTCTCTATTTGTTTGATGAAGGCAAGCTCCGTCCGCTAGGTACTGCACGGGCTGAGCAGGACATCGAACAAGAGATGCATCGCCTGATTACGGATGGCAGGAGCTCCACGGATTCATATCGAGAACAATTGGTGTCCAGAGATGGACGAAAATTGTTTGAAATGTACGCTTCCCCCTTGCCGGATCAGACGTGCGGGATTGCGCTGATCGATGTGACCGAGGCGATTGCGGAAGAGCGGCGACGGCAGCGAAGAGAATGGGAAATATACAGGGACATTCTTAGTGTGGTCACACATAACAAACTGCTACTGCTAAATGACGAGGAGCTGTTTTTTCTTTTGCGCAATGGTCACAAATCATTTGCCATGGATTTGCGCGCTCCACAGCATCTCGCGGAGCTGCGACGAGCGTGCAAGCGTGCTTTGGAACCTCTAGGATTGTCGGACAAGCGTATCTTGCAATTTCTGGTTGCAGTCAATGAAGCCGCTTCTAATACGTTAAAGCATGGTGATGGTGGGATGATCACAGTGTACGTGTCCAGCGAACAGCGCATGTGCAGAGCGGTAATTCACGATCAAGGCCAAGGAATTATGCTGGAAGAGTTGCCGCGAGCCACGCTACTGCAGGGATACTCCACACGAAATTCACTGGGCGCAGGTTTTCACGTCATGCTACAATATTGTGATCGGGTGTACCTGGGAAGCTCTCTTGCGGGAACCAAACTCATTCTGGAGTGCGTTGCCCCTTCGCACTGAATACGTAGAAATGCGGAGAATGTTTGTAATTGAGAGAAAAGGGGTAACTTTAAAAAATGGGAGTACGGTGGGTACCTATACATCTATGAGAGGAGTTTGTGCATGGACTATCGGGCGACAGAAACAAATGGACAAGCCACGCTATTTTTTGACGGGGAACTGGACATGGCTGTGGGGGACCGGGTAGGGGAGTTGCTCCAGCAATATGGAGGACGCAACGAATCCGTTACTGTCGATTTCCAGGGCGTCTCTTTTGTTGACTCATCGGGGATAGGCAGCCTGTTTTTTACCACGAAAGAACTGCTAGCATTAGGCAAGCAAGTGGAAATAGTGAATGTACGGGAAGAGATCTTGGATATCTTGAGTGTACTTGGCTTTACAGAGGCTCTGGGTATCTCCGTGGCAAAGGCTGTCGAAACTGGGTTTGACGCGAAACCGACTGATTGTATATAATAACGTAGAAATGTCTATGATAATTTCATATGTAATCAACTATGATTGGGAAGAGTAAGTCAGGAACCCTTGTCAGAGAGGAGAATCACCAGCTGCGAGATTCTCTAAGGAGACGAATGACTGAAGGTCGCCCAGGAGTTGTTCCGGTGAGGATTAAGTCCAGCTGGAAACGGTTCGCAACCGTTATCGTGTCTGAGGGAATACACATCGTCTATGTTGACTATGTGTATTAACAAAGGTGGTACCGCGAAAATATCCTTTCGTCCTTTGGATGAAGGGTTTTTTTTTATTTGTAAAAGGAGGAGTCACGCATGTCATCTCAACCAACACAAGACATCGATCAGCTATTACCAAAAAATTATGATCCAAAAGCAGCTGAGTCCAAATGGTATCCATACTGGATTCAAAATCAATTTTTCAAGGCAGAACGCGATCCAAACAAACGACCGTTCACCATCGTGATTCCCCCTCCAAACGTGACTGGTAAACTTCACTTGGGGCATGCGCTTGATACGACACTGCAAGACATCATTACCCGTACCAAGCGGATGCAGGGATATAGCACTCTGTTCTTGCCGGGGATGGACCATGCTGGTATTGCGACGCAGGCACGTGTAGAAGCGACTCTGCGTGAAGAAGGCATTTCCCGTCATGACCTCGGACGTGAAAAGTTCGTGGAAAAGGTGTGGGAATGGAAGCATATTTACGCTTCGCATATCCGTGAGCAATGGGAGAAGCTGGGACTTGCTCTTGATTACTCCCGTGAACGCTTTACGATGGATGAGGGATTGTCCAGCGCCGTTCGTGAAGTATTCGTTCGTCTATACGAAAAAGGGCTGATTTACCGCGGAAACCGCATCATCAACTGGGACCCAGCTGCGCGCACAGCCATCTCCGATATTGAGGTTATTTACAAAGAAGTAAAGGGCGCACTGCACCACATGCGCTATCCTTTGACTGATGGTACCGGTTATATCGAAGTGGCGACTACACGTCCAGAAACCATGCTGGGCGATACAGCTGTAGCTGTCCATCCTGAGGACGAGCGCTACAAGCATTTGGTTGGAAAAACCGTTATTTTGCCAATCGTGGGACGTGAAATCCCGATTGTAGCAGATGATTACGTAGATCCTGAGTTTGGTTCAGGAGCGGTAAAAATCACACCAGCCCACGATCCGAACGACTTTGAATTAGGACTTCGCCATCAATTGCCACAAATCGTTGTCATGGACGAAACAGGTACGATGAATGAACAGGCTGGGATTTACAAAGGTCTGGATCGTTTTGCTTGCCGCAAGCAGATCATCAAAGACTTGAGTGAACAAGGCGTGATGTTCAAAGTTGAAGAGCACATTCATCAAGTGGGTCACAGCGAGAGGAGCGACGCAGTAGTAGAGCCTTACCTATCTACTCAATGGTTCGTTAAAATGCAGCCGCTCGCAGATGAATCGCTAGCCAACGCGGCTAGTGAAGAGAGCGTCAAGTTTGTACCGGAGCGCTTTAAAAACAACTACCTGCGCTGGATCGAAAACATTCGCGACTGGTGCATTTCCCGCCAGCTGTGGTGGGGTCATCGCATTCCTGCTTGGTATTGCTCGGATTGCGGCGAGACGATCGTTTCTCGCGATGATGTGAGCGAGTGCCCGAGCTGCCACAGCCACAAGCTGGAACAAGACAATGACGTTCTGGATACCTGGTTCTCATCGGGTCTGTGGCCGTTTTCTACATTGGGCTGGCCAGAAGACTCCGAGGACATGAAGTATTTCTATCCGACGAATGTTCTCGTAACGGGATACGACATCATTTTCTTCTGGGTTGCTCGCATGATTTTCAACGGCTTGGAGTTCACCGGGAAAAATCCATTTGAAACAGTGCTGATTCACGGTATTATTCGTGACTCCGAAGGGCGCAAGATGTCCAAGTCGCTCGGAAATGGTGTCGATCCGATGGAAGTAATTGAAAAGTACGGTGCGGATGCACTGCGCTATACATTGGCGACAGGCAACTCTCCAGGAAACGACCAACGTTTTTACTGGGAAAAAGTAGAGGCCAACCGCAACTTCGCCAATAAGATCTGGAACGCGTCGCGCTTTGCGTTGATGAATCTGGAAGGCTTCCGTTATGAGGATATCGACCTGAGCGGCGAGCTTTCCACGCCTGACAAATGGATTCTTTCCCGTCTGCAAGCGACTATCGCTGATGCGACTCGTTTGACGGATGCATTTGAGTTCGGCGAAGTAGGGCGTGTTCTCTACAACTTCATCTGGGATGATCTGTGCGACTGGTACATCGAGATGGCGAAGCTGCCACTCTACGGAACAGATGAGGCAGCGAAGAAGACGACTCAATCCGTACTCGTTACCGTACTTGATCAAACCTTGCGTTTGCTGCATCCATTCATGCCGTTCATCACGGAAGAAATTTGGCAGGCTCTGCCACACCAAGGTGAGAGCATTACTGTAGCTGCATGGCCAACCGCGAATGAGCAATGGATCTTTGCGGATGCCGAAGCGGAAATGAGTCTCTTGATGGAGGTCATTCGCAGCGTACGGAACATCCGTGCGGAAGTGAATGTACCAATGTCCAAGAAAATCGAGCTTTTGATCAAGCCAAGCGATGCTCTTGCTCAAGAACGCCTCGCGCGCGGTGAAGATTACATCACTCGCTTCTGCAATCCGGAGCGTCTGGAAATCAGCCAGCAGCTGACGACGCCTGATAAAGCGATGTCGTCCATCATTACGGGTGCTGAGCTATTCTTGCCACTGGCTGGCCTGATTGATCTCGATCAGGAAATCAAACGTCTGGAAAAAGAGCTGGCAACGCTGCACAATGAAGTGGAACGAATCGAAAAGAAATTGTACAATGCCGGCTTTATGGCGAAGGCCCCAGAAAAAGTGGTAGCAGAAGAACGAGCCAAAATGGCGGACTACATGGAAAAGCGGGATAAAGTGATTGCTCGACTTGCTGAACTGAAGAGCGAATGATCCGCCGTACCAATGCATATTTTTGAGAATGGAGCATGGTAGTATGCATGCAGAAGAACGATTTGCGGAATACAAGCAGGCGCTTGACTGGCTGCATGGACTTCTCCGCTTCGGCCAAAGGCCGGGGCTGGAGAGGATGCAGTGGGTACTGAAAGAACTAGGTAATCCGGAGCGTAGAGTGCCTTTTATTCACGTAGCTGGCACGAATGGAAAAGGCTCCACCTGCGCGTTTTTGACCCAAATGCTCATGGAAGCAGGATACAGTGTAGGTACATTTACCTCGCCGTATTTACTCGATTTCCGAGAGCGTATTCGGTATAACGGCAGCATGATCGCTGAGGAGGATCTGCTACAGCTCGCGAATGAAGTGCGAGTGCTCGTAGATCGTTGTGAAAATGAAACGGACTTTGGTTCCCCGACCGAGTTTGAAGTGATTACGCTCATGGCTATTCTCTATTTCACAAGAGTGGCTGTACCGGCTGTTGTCGTATGGGAAACGGGCTTGGGTGGACGTCTGGATTCTACCAATGTCGTCATCCCGCTCGTTTCGGTCATTACCAACATCGGCTTCGATCATATGAACGTGCTGGGAGACAACCTCGTTGATATCGCGAGAGAAAAAGCAGGGATTATCAAGCCAGGTGTTCCAGTTGTAACTGGAGAGCGTCGTCCCGAGGTGCTCGCTGTTTTTCAGGACAAAGCAAACGAGACCAGAAGTACGCTGTACCAGATGGGTACGGACTTTTCTGGAGAGCAAGTGGAGGAGCAGCTGGGTGAACAGCAATTTCGATACCGCAGCATGCTTCGCCGCCATGAAGGAAGCTATCGTCTGACGATGAACGGGATTCATCAAACGGATAATGCATCGATTGCCCTTATGACAATTGACGTATTACGAAACTACTTCTCTTTCTTGCTAGAGGAAGAAGAAATGTTTCGCGGTTTGCAACAAACGCGTTGGCCTGGTCGTCTAGAGATCGTCTCCCCAAGACCATTGGTAATCTTGGATGGAGCACACAACCAGGAAGGAATGGAGGCGCTCGTAAACAGTCTGGATCGGCTGTTGCCTGAGGGTGCCCGTTTGCATCTGCTGTTTTCCGGCTTGGCGGATAAGCCGCTCTCAAAAATGGCGGAATCACTAAAGCCGATACAGTCGCGGATTGACTCCCTGCATTTGGCAACGTTTGACTTTCCCCGTGCAGCTGAAGCGGAAACCTTACAAGAAGCGTTTCACGCAGGTGGATGGGAAGAGGATAAACTGGAGACCGTCCCCGACTGGCGAGCATTTCTCCTTTCTTGGATGCGTGAGAAGCAATCAGCGAAGGCGGATGACTGGCTAGTCGTCTGTGGATCGCTCTACTTCATCGCCCAAGTGCGCGCATTCTTTCCCACTACAGTAGAAGAGGCAGGTGAATAGGGTGGATCAGGCCCAACACGTCCACTTTGTGGGCATAGGCGGATATGGTATGAGTGCTATTGCCCGCGTCTTGATCGACCTTGGATACAAGGTAACCGGTTCCGATGTCGCCATGAACGATTTGGCGAAGAAGCTGAAAGCAAGAGGGGCGGCCATACAAATAGGCCATTCTGCTAGCCATGTGGAGGGAGCAGACATCATTGTATACTCCACCAGCATTCCAAAAGACAATCCGGAGGTAATTGCAGCCGAGGAAAAAGGAATTCCCGTGATGCACCGTTCACAGATGCTTGCCCGTATCCTGAATGAACGGACAGGTGTAGCAGTCGCGGGGGCCCACGGCAAGACCACGACGACCTCCATGATTTCTCATGTTCTGGAGGAGTGTGGAGTCGACCCGACCTTTATCATCGGCGGTGAGCTGATGAATGCCGGGACGAACGCCAAGGCTGGCAGCAGTGATTATGTGATTGCCGAAGCGGATGAGAGCGATGGCTCCTTCCTCGAATACCGACCGATGTACGAGATCGTGACAAGTATTGAACCGGATCACCTGGAGCATTTCGATGGTGATTTCAATAATTTGAAACAAGCGTACGTAAAATTCCTGAGTCATCTGAAGCCAGGTGGCAAAGCCATCTTGTGCATCGATGACGAGCATGTACGTGATGTCCTTCCGACCGTTACGGAACAGGTGGTCACCTATGCAATTGAAAAGCCGTTTCTTGATTCGGCCGATTACCGGGCACTTTCTATCGAATGCGGAGATCGCCGTAGTCTATGTCAGGTCTACCATCGCGATCAACTGCTGGGAGAGCTGGCGTTGACGGTTCCAGGTAAGCACAATATCGCCAATGCGTTGGCGGCTATTATTGTGTGTCTGGATGCGGGTCTGTCATTTGAACAGGTCGCTGCCGCTCTGACTTCCTTTAGAGGAGCCAAGCGTCGTTTTCAAATTATCGGGGAAGCGCGTGACATTCTCGTCGTCGATGATTACGCTCACCATCCGACTGAAATCATCGCCACCTTAAAGGGTGCAAAAGCTTCTGGTCGTCGGGTTATCGCTGTATTTCAGCCGCAGCGTTATACGCGTACTTACTTCCTGATGGATGAGTTTAGTCGTGCTTTTGCGGATGCAGATGAAGTGATCATCACGGATATTTACTCACCTGCAGGGGAAGCCAAGATCGAAGGTGTTACGTCTGAGGTTCTCGTGCAAAAGATTCGCGTGAACAGTCACGAGCGGGCGCAATACATCCCGACCAAAGAGCAATTGCAGGAACAGCTGTACAAAGATTTGCAGCCAGGCGACCTCGTACTGACGATGGGAGCGGGCGACATTTGGAAGTCGGCTTTCTGGCTAGCAGAGAAGTTCGGCAAATAAATGTTTTTGTTTTCGAGAAAAAAGGCTTGGACCTATTCGGGTTCATGCCTTTTTTTGTTGGCAAATCGGATAACGGAACACCTATTTTTAAAAATTAGTACCAGATACTAATAGTTAGTGTTATAATAAGATCACAATTCGGAGAGAGGTGATGGATCATGAGCTTGCACTCACAAGCACGAATAACCGCCATCGGTACGTATGTTCCAGAGCGTGTACTGACCAACGCGGATCTGGAGAAATTGGTGGATACATCAAATGAGTGGATTTTGCAAAGAACGGGTATTCATGAAAGGCGTATTGCGGAGGCGAATCAGTTCACCAGCCATCTTTCTATCGCAGCTGTCGAAAATATGGTTCAAACGTATCAAAAGTCTTTGAACGATGTGGATATGGTACTCGTCGCCACGTCGACGCCAGATTATCCGTTTCCGAGTGTCGCTAGTCAAATTCAGGCGCACTTCGGCATCGAACAGGCCGGAGCGCTTGATCTGGGGGCTACCTGCGCGGGCTTTACCTACGCCTTGCATATGGCCAATTCATTGATCAGCTCAGGGCTTCATCGAAAAGTTCTCGTGGTCGCGGCAGAAACGTTGTCAAAAGTGACGGATTACACCGACCGGACTACCTGTATCCTGTTTGGAGATGGAGCTGGGGCTGTTCTGTTGGAACGGGACGAGGCACATCCGAGCTTTCGTGCTGCTTATTTGGGTGCTAAAGGAGACGGAGGCATTCACGTTTATCGATCCGGTTTGTCCAAAGAGATGGCAGGTCGTGAGCTTTCGGGTGAAGGGTGCATCGTGCAAAACGGCAGAGAAGTATACAAATGGGTGGCGACTACGATCCCGAAAGGAATGCAGGAAGTCGTTAGCCGTGCAAACACAAGCCTAGAGGAAGTCGATTGGTTCATCCCGCACAGCGCCAATTTGCGCATGATCGAATCAGTTTGTGAAAAGAGCGGTTTTCCTATCGAGAAGACACTCTACAGTCTCGAGTATTACGGCAACACGTCTGCCGCTACCATCCCGCTTGCACTAGCGAAAGGGATTCGCGAAGGAGCGGTCAAAGAGGGCGATACCCTATTGATGTACGGCTTTGGAGGTGGACTCGTCCACGCAGGGTTGCTACTGACTTGGAATCCATCTCAGCAATCATAAATCAAACGTTATTTCGTGCCGTCAACGGGTGGAGCCTCCTCACACCCAGGCGGCTTTTTTTGTACGAGCGAGAATCGTTACAATGTTGCAGGAAGGCAGGTAACGCTTTTCTTAGGAGGACTCAGCAAATGGGGATGACCTGGATACTCATCTTTGTTTTTATCTATGTCTCATGGACGGATGTAAGGTACCGACGGATTCCCAATCGTGCCCTCTTAACAGGCCTTCTGCTTGTAGCAGGAATAGGTTGCGTGATTTGGCCCAAAGAGCTATGGATGGCTCATTTCGGAGAAGGTGTGGGAGTCGTTGCTGCATTTGGCCTTGTAGCCTGGTTTTGGCCAGATCGTATTGGAATGGGAGATGTAAAGCTTCTCGGCCTACTCGGATTTGCCATCGGACTGCGTCCATTTGTCTTGATCTTGACGAGTGCTTGTTTGCTCATCTTGCTTGTATCCCTAATTCTTCTGCTGGCCAAGCGGATTGGTTGGCAGTCCTCCCTTCCATTTGCTCCGTTTGTGACCGTTGGGCTGCTCCTCTATCATGCTTCTATCTGAGTCATGCAAGATAATAGAATTGCTAGTCTTAGTCATAACCTGTCCGTGGACAACGTAAGCTATTACAAAGAGCCTGTTACTGGGGGGCATGGTTGTGAGCGGAGAAAAACGTAACAATGTCACGGTCAAAATGAACGGAAGGTTTTGGGATGAGAAACGGGATGATGCCAAGAGCAAAGAATCGGTCAAAGATGAAAAGGTACCGCGTAAGCGCACGCCGATCCCGTTTCCCACACAACCGCTTGTGCAAAATGGCAATGAAGCCTGGGACCGATTGATTCAAATGCGGGGCAGGGCTGAGCGGGAGACGAGCAGGGAGCCAGGCATCAGCTTGGAAGAAACCGAGCATGTGGAAGTGGACCTAGGGGAAAATGTGTTTAGCAAAAAACCAGCTACTCGACTTTTTTCTACGATGCCAAAGGGACCTATTATGCGTACGGTGGTCTCGACAGGTGGAGCGATCGCCATCGGTCTTCTGTTTGGATTCCTTGTCCTGACCGTCTTTTCGGAAAAAGAATTGTCTCAATCGTATCGCAATGTCCTGGGTGATACGGTGCAAACACTGACGGCTCAAGGACCGTCTGAAGTGTCCAATCAGCCAGCCATTGCTGGACCTGTACTACCTGGGGTGGATCGTCCTGTGGCAGACTCGCCTGCGACGACTTCAGGGACTCCGGCAAAGGTCAATGTACAGCTGCCAGAAGTGAAAATGTTTGTAGCACAAGCCGGGGTATTCCAGCCTGACACCTCAGCCCAAGCAGCGACAGAGCCACTTGATAAGCTTAGCATTCCTCATTTGCTGTACAAGGACAGTGCCAAACAGTATATGTTCGCTGCTGCTGCGCCAACGAGAGACGCGGTTCTCGGATTCGCTGCGAATCTGAAAAATAAAGGCGTCGATGTCTATGTCAAAGAGTTCTCCTTCCCGGCCTATCAGGGTACGGTTGCGGTGAATGCCGTAGCGTCTTCTAGCACTCAACCGGATTTACAATCGTTTTTTGCGAATGGTGTAAAGCTGGCTCAGACATTATCCGCCCATTCAGGGCAAGTCATCACGAATGCGCAACCGGTTCTTTCTCAGGAAGAAGCAGCGGCCATGAAGGAACAGCACCGCCAATTTCTGGAGAAAAGCCGTCTCGTTCAGTCACAAGCAGGAGGCTCCCCGTACTTTAGCGGGATGGTAAATGGAATCAATCAGGCGATGGATGCCCGCGATAAGATGGCTGAGGCCAACGCAGGCAAGAAGTCGCAGAGCGCAGAATCGTACGCCTGGCAAGTACAGGCTGGCATTTTAGGGTATTTGGAGAATTACGCTGCATGGGTCCAGCAAGCTCAAAAACCTGAATAATCAGCAGATTAAAAGACTTCCGCCAAGTTTTCTTGCAGGAAGTCTTTTCTTTATTTACAGTAACTACCATGAGCATTCGGGGATTGTTTCGCAACCTTCCATTTGCTACACTTATTGATGGCAAAAAGAGAATCCCTTGTAAACAGGGAGTGGGAAGGTTATGGGGAAAGAAACGCTTATACTTTTGCTTCTTTTGGTAAGTGGACTATTGTGTGGCAGCATTATCGGGGAGATTTTGAGTCCCTGGGTCCCTTTTCTCACAAAGAGCAAAGTAATCACATGGTCACCTTCGGCAGATTTAGAAATTTTGAAGTACGACCTGAACTTTCAGGTAAAACTAAATCTAGCCAGTGTCGGAGGGCTTGCCCTCGCTTTTTGGATACATCGACGAATGAAGTAGGTTGAAAAAAATGATGAAAACAAAAACAGCTCTTGTTCTAGCTTCATCCTCACCACGTCGACGGGAATTGCTGCATACTTTGGGCATCCCGTTTACGGTCCAGACCAGTGACGTGGACGAGACGACTGCGCCAGGCTTGTCCCCTAGAGAAGTAGTGGAAGAACTGGCAGTACGAAAGGCACAGGTAGTTGCCTCCACTCTAACAGAAGGGGTAGTCCTGGGATCGGATACGATTGTTGTCTTGGAAGGTCAAATTTTGGGCAAACCTGCGGATGAGGCAGATGCGTTCCACATGCTTTCCATGCTGCAAGGTCGCGAACACACCGTTTACAGTGGTGTGGCACTAATCAATGCGGCTAGTGGACGAGTGGAAGTCTCGCATAGTCATACGCAGGTTCGGATTCGGACTCTCTCTCAAACAGAAATCGAATCGTACATCGCAACTCACGAGCCGATGGATAAAGCAGGATCGTACGCCATCCAAGGGATTGGGGCGACGATTGTAGAAGGTATCACGGGAGATTATTTTACCGTGGTAGGTCTTCCTCTGTGTCTGACGGCCAACATGCTTTCCCGCTTTGGAATCACTGTCTTGTAAGGCATGCAATGCTTGGTTTCAAGCGGCAACGGCAGTACTTCACATGTTTGTCTCCGAGGCCAGCCGTTACCGATCAATGCGAATGGCTGGAGGTCGGTTTATTTGGCAACAAATACCTGTAACAAAAACGTGGTTAAAAACGTCCCTTACTATGACCGTCCACGCGAAAGACTGCTCCGTGTGGGAGCGGTCCATCTGTCTGACACGGAATTGCTAGCCATTATATTACGGACAGGCACGGAGAAGGAGACGGCATATGAACTAGCTCAGCGATTGCTGTCCAAGTTTGACGATCTGAGGGGGTTGGCACAAGCCTCTCATGCTGAGTTAATCGAACTAAAGGGAATTGGTCAGGTCAAGGCAATCGAAATGCATGCCGCGTTTGAGCTGGGAAGAAGGCTCACTGGTGTGCCGCGGCAGAGTCGTGCATCTATTCGATTACCACGTGATGTGGCTGATTTGATGATACCTGAGTTAGCTCATTTGACGCAGGAACACTTTGTCTGTCTTTTCCTTAATACCAAGAACTACGTGATAGGCAAGCAGACTATTTTTGTAGGCAGTTTGGACTCCTCGATCGTACATCCCAGAGAGGTTTTCAAGGAAGCGATCCGTCGTAGTAGCGCATCGGTGATTTGCCTACATAATCATCCGAGTGGCGACCCAACTCCCAGCCGGGAAGATATTGCGATCACGCATACGCTGAGAGAAGCGGGCGAGCTGGTGGGGATCTCACTTTTGGATCATGTAATCATTGGGGATGGAAAGTATGTCAGCTTGAAAGAGCAGGGGTACTTCTGAACAACAATTTGGCTTGCGACTGTAAATATTGGAAGGAGTTTTTTTATGTTTGGTGGATTCACACGTGACTTGGGGATTGACCTAGGCACTGCCAATACACTTGTCTTTGTAAAAGGAAAAGGAATCGTTGTGAGGGAGCCGTCTGTAGTGGCGATCCGTACAAACAACAATTCCATCGAGGCTGTAGGGAATGCGGCGAAAAGCATGATCGGCCGTACGCCAGGAAATATCGTTGCTGTTCGGCCAATGAAGGATGGCGTTATTGCCGACTTTGATACGACGGCGACTATGATGCGTTACTTTATTAATCAGGCTCAAAAAAATCAAGGATTGTTTAGCCGACGTCCAAACGTAATGGTCTGTGTTCCATCGGGCATTACCGCTGTAGAAAAACGCGCAGTAGAAGACGCTACGAAACAAGCAGGGGCAAAAGAAGCGCATACGATTGAAGAGCCGTTCGCAGCTGCGATTGGTGCAGACCTCCCTGTTTGGGAACCTACAGGAAGTATGGTTGTTGATATCGGCGGCGGAACGACTGAGGTGGCGATCATCTCTTTGGGTGGTATTGTTACGTCCCGTTCGATCCGCGTAGCTGGTGATGAGATGGATGAAGCGATCATTCAATACATCAAACGCAGATACAACCTGATGATCGGGGAACGTACATCTGAGACCTTGAAGTTGGAAATTGGTTCTGCCATTGCACCGGAAGAGCCTGAAAACGTTGAAATTCGTGGTCGCGATCTGGTGACGGGGCTGCCGAAAACACTGTCAGTGAGCAGTTCGGAAATCGCCGAGGCGTTGGCAGAAACGGTAGCGGCCATTGTGGAAGCAGTGAAAGTTACTTTAGAGAAAAGTCCGCCGGAGCTGGCAGCAGACATTATGGATCGGGGCATTGTACTGACTGGCGGCGGGGCGCTCTTGCGAAATCTAGATCGCTTGCTCGCAAAGGAAACAGGTATGCCTGTACATGTTGCAGAAAATGCACTCGACTGCGTAGCTATCGGAACAGGACGTGCATTGGAGAACATTCACTTGTTCAAATCAAAGCACGGCATCACCTCTTCCCGACAAAAACGGGGTAAATAAACGGAGGGTAGGGCATGTCGTTTTTTGGGAACAAGCGGCTGATTATCGTACTCGTAGGCCTGGTTCTGCTCATTTCCGTCGTGGGTTATACTTCCCGTGAACGCGTGAAACTGACCTGGCCAGAGATGTTTTTCAAGGATACTTTCAGCGTGGTGCAGGGCTTCTTTTACCGCCCTGCCCAGGCTGTTTCTGGCTTTTTTCAGGATGTAGACGATGCGTACAACGTCTATCAGGAAAACAAGGCATTGAAGGCAGGACTGGATCAATATGCACGTCTAACTGCTGAGCTGCATGATCTGCAAGCGGAAAACACCCGGTTGCGTGAAGCACTACAAGCGAAAGACACGCTGAAGTCCTACCAATTGCGCTTTGCTGAAGTCGTGGCCCGCAATCCGGATACGTGGAACAACGTCATCACGATCGACAAAGGCTTGAAGCACGGAATCAAAAAGGATATGGCGGTCATCACTTCCAAAGGCTTGATCGGTCGAGTCCAGAGCGTAGCCAATTTTTCATCGACGGTTGAACTGTTGACCAGCTATGAGCGACGCGATCATATTTCCGCAGTCATTCAGACGGCGCAGGTCGTAAATGGTCAGACGACCGTACATCCTGTGAGCGGTGTCGTTGAGGAATACGATCCACAGGAGCGGTTGCTCATCATGCGGAAAATTCCTTGGGGACAGAAAATTGAAGCAAAGCAACAAGTCATTACATCGGGGTTAGGTGGGGTTGTCCCACGCAACCTGCCAATTGGCTACATTGTACGGGTAGAGCCGGACGACTACGGTTTGACACAAACGGCTTACATCCAACCGAGTGCGGACTTCTCCCAATTAAATGAGGTCATGATCGTGGAAAGAAACTTTTCCATCTCCCCGAATGGTGAGCTGATCCCTCAGCAAACGACAAGTCAAACAACCACACCGCCGACGAATGGCAATGCTACTCAGTCGTCCTCGACCAAATCGGTACCAGGGACAACTGGGGGTGGCCAATAATGCCGCGTTTTTTCTTAACGCTCACGGTGCTGGTCCTGTTCGTTCTAGAAGGAACAGTCGTCCAGGTGATTGCAACAGCAACATGGGGTCTGTCGTGGATGACAGTACCCCGCTTTGCGCTGGTATGCTGTATTCTGATCTCGATGTTTTTAGGAAGACGAGAGGGCCTTTACTACGGACTCGCCTTTGGTTTTCTGCAGGATGTGCTCTACGGTCAGGTCATAGGTATTTACAGCGTATCCATGATGGTCGCCAGCTATTTTGCAGGGCTGATCGTTCTCTTGTTCCAACGTGGCTTTGGGATGGTATTCGTGACGAGCGCCCTCATTCTGTTTGGACATGAGTGGCTGCTGTACAGTATGTTTCGGCTGTTTTCCGTTGCGCCCTACGACGTACAGTGGATGCTTACGCGACAAATCTTACCGAGCGTCATACTCAACGTCATTTTTGCCCTGCTGATCTATGTTCCCATCTTGAGAATG
Organism: Brevibacillus choshinensis; assembly: GCF_001420695.1. Taxonomy (NCBI): domain Bacteria; kingdom Bacillati; phylum Bacillota; class Bacilli; order Caryophanales; family Paenibacillaceae; genus Brevibacillus; species Brevibacillus choshinensis. Next base: position 669,573 of record NZ_LJJB01000007.1, read on the forward strand.
TGTAACAAGATTCAGGATAAAAAACGAGATATGAGCGCGGAATAGGTCCGTGAAGGAGGGGAGAACTCGTGGAGGAGTCGAAGGAACCGAAATCGCATATACCCATTCGGCTTAACATTTTGTTCTTGATCGTGTTCCTGTTTTTTGCCGCTATTATTATGCGTCTCGCCTTCGTGCAGTTGGTAGAAGGAGAACAGTACCGTCATGAGCTGGAGAAATTCAGTATTCGTGAGCTGCCGATTTCCGCCCCGAGGGGAAGAATCCTCGATAAAAATGGAGCGGTGCTTGTCTCCAATAAACCGGTCTATACGGTGCAATACGTAGAAGAGCAAGGACAGGATATCGATGAAGAAAAAGTAGCGGATCGACTGGCGAAGATCCTAGTTCCCGATGACGGGAAAATGGGAACAGACAAAGAACTGCTGAAAAAGACGATCGAGCTGCGGTCCACCTTACCTGTTGCTTTTGATTCCAAGAAAACGAATGAGCTGAAGTCGTTAATCACGCCGAAGCTGCAATTGGTTCCGAAGCAGGAGAATGTGGACACGATGTCCGATTATAATCTGGTGAAAACGGCCTTGTACGTAGGCTTGCGAGTCCGTTCACCATTTGATGAAAAGGAACGGGAGAGTGTCCTGGGCAAGCTGAAAGCGAGCACGAAGACGACTGGCAATGCAACGGCGCTGGATGGATTGTCGGATTTGGAGCTGTTGAAAACGGCGATCAACGCCAACTTGCAGTTCAGTCTGACGCTAGACAAGGAAGACCGGGATGAACTGATTAAGGAAGTGAAGGCGCAGATCCGACTACTGCCGACGCCATCACAGCTTTCGGAGAAGTCGGATATGGATTTGCTTCGGTATGCGTCGCTGTTTGAATTGGATGTACCATTACCGTTGACTGATCAGCAGCGCCAGTTCCAATGGCACAAGCTGTCTCTCTTGCAGGAAATGCGTTCCCCGCAAATGGCAAGCTACATTCCACGTCGGGTGAAGGTCAACATTACGCAGCAAGAGATGTTCCAGATCGAAGAAAGACGGACGGAGTTACCTGGAATCAGCGTGGAGTTGGAGCCGGTGCGGCAAATCATGCCTGATCCGGACGGTTCTGCATTTGGTACACACTTTCTTGGATACATCAACGCGATTCGACCAGAAAGCCTCAAGGAATACGAGGCTCAAGGCTACAACGCCATTGACCGCGTAGGGGTAACGGGCCTGGAGAGCTATTACGAGCGGTATTTGCGAGGAAAAGATGGCATCATGGACGTCCATGTCAACAAAAACTCGGAAACCGTAGAAAAAACCATGCGTCAAGCGCCGGAGCCTGGTAACGATCTCGTGCTAGCAATGGATTGGCGTTTTCAGAGCAAGGTCGAAGCCATTTTAAAAGAAGAGGTAGAATCGTATAAAAAACGACCTACCACACCAAAAGAATTTAAAGATGCACACGTACTGGCGATGAATCCGAATACGGGTGAAGTTCTGGCAATGGCGAGCTATCCGGATTACAACCTAAACTTGTACTATGACCGTAAAGAATTTAACAAGGTGTACTCGTCCGTGATTCTGCCGAATGAATCCAATCGCTTCATTTATACACCGTATCCGCCAGCTTCCACTTACAAACCGCTGTCCGTCATGATTGCTCTGCAGGAAGGCTTGACGAATCCGAATGAGACCATCTATGACCGAGGTGGGCTGGATGTGGGGACCTCGTACAAACGGAACTGGAAAGCGGGTGGACACGGGCCGGTAAACGCCCGTCGCGCCTTGCAAGTATCCAATAATACGTACATGTACGAAATGGCCATCCGTTTAGCGAAGAAGGGTACGCATGGTTGGGAAAAGCAGTTTTCCGTACTTGATTTCTACAACGCCCAGTTTGGCCTCGGGGTAAAAACCGGGATTGACCTGCCGGGTGAAAAGACAGGCTGGGAAAACCCGAATCTCTACTACGGTAACTTGGCGGATGCCATGATCGGACAATACGACCTGTTTACTCCGATGCAGATCGCACAGTATGTCTCGACCATTGCCAACGGTGGCTACCGGATTCGTCCGCATCTCGTCAAAGAAATTCGCAGAGGGACGACCGACCCGAAAAATCCAGGACAAACACTGACACTCATTGAGCCACAAGTGTTGAACCGGGTAAACATTGATCCGAAATACATCCAGGTAGTAAGAGAAGGGATGCACCTCGTTACTCAACCAGGTGGTACCGTCTCTCGTGCCTTCAAAGGTTTGCCTTATAATGTGGCTGCAAAGTCTGGTACGGCGCAGACCGGACGCCGCGCGGAGAATGCGTTGGTCGTTGGCTTTGCCCCATACGAGAATCCGCAAATCGTATTTGTAGTCGTAGCACCAAACAGTTTGCGGGATGGAACATCCAGTTCGGACGCGACGGGTCCAATCGCGCGAAGATTATTGGAGGCCTACGACGAATTTAATCCTGGCGTCCTGCATCCAGCTTCAATTTCAACTTCAACTTCCTCATCCTCACCCAAGTAAAAATGGTATGACGGCGTTATGTGACCCGATTCGGCAAATTTTTCAAGTAGAGCAGGAAAAAACTTTCTGCATGGCGAATGGTATCGGTCGAGGTGAAACAGGTGACGACTGTGAAAAGCAAGGTCACAATCAAAGGGACAAAAGAGGGGCTCGTCTTCTTCATGGATGATACCTGTTCCTTCGACGAACTGCTGGCCGATGTGCGTGAAAAAATAGAGCATAGCCATCAACAGATTTTGTCGGGGCCGTTGATTCGGGTATCGATTAAATTGGGAAAACGATACTGCTCACCAGAGCAACAGGAGCAGTTGACTCAAATTATTCGGCAGAAGGGGAATCTGGTCATTCATACCGTTGAGGCGGATGTGATTACACGGGAGGAAGCTTTTGCCGAGCGCCTTAAAACCCATTTTTCCGTCATTGTGAACACGGTTCGCTCCGGTCAAGTACTAGAGTACGACGGAGACTTGCTCCTTTTGGGGGATGTCAACCCGGGAGGAACCGTTCGCAGTACGGGTAATATCTACGTTCTGGGACACTTGCGCGGCTACGTCCATGCAGGTATTGCCGGTGATAGTCAGGTCATTATTGCTGCAGCGGTCATGAGTCCTACCCAATTGCGGATTGCAGACGTAATCAGCAAACCAGGGGAAGAGTGGACCAATCATTCAGGTGGAACCGAGTTCGCCTATCTGGATAATGACACGATGCTGGTAGCCAAAATGAACTACCTGTCACGGATTCGTCCGGAACTGGGAGATAAGAAGGCTTGAGGGTTGAGTGAAGAGGAGGAACGGACGTGGGGATAGGAATTGTCGTAACTTCTGGTAAAGGCGGCGTGGGTAAGACGACCACTTCCGCAAATTTAGGTACAGCTCTTGCGTTGCTAGGACAAAAGGTATGCATGGTAGATACCGATATCGGGCTGCGCAATCTGGACGTCGTGATGGGGCTGGAAAATCGTATTATTTACGATCTCGTCGATGTAGCAGAAGGTGCATGCCGTCTGCCTCAAGCGCTGATCAAGGACAAACGCTTTGAAAATCTGTCGCTTTTGCCGGCTGCCCAGACAAAGGACAAGTCTGCGGTATCACCCGAGCAAATGGAAGAGATCATTACGCAGTTGAAGCGCGAATATGATTACGTGATCATTGACTGCCCAGCTGGGATCGAACAAGGCTTCCGGAATGCCGTGGCAGGTGCTGATCAGGCTATTGTCGTAACAACCCCGGAAAAAGCAGCTGTCCGAGATGCAGATAGGATTATCGGACTATTGGAACGCGAAAAAGTCGGGATGCCCAAGCTGGTCATCAACCGTGTGCGCTCGCATATGGTGAAAAACGGTGATATGCTGGATGTCGAGGACATTCTGGATCTGCTTGCCATTGACTTGATCGGTGTCGTACCCGATGATGATCATGTTATCAAATCAGCGAATCTGGGAGAGCCTGCCGTGATGAATCACGAGTCTCGCGCTTCCATCGCGTATCGCAATATTGCCCGCAGACTACTGGGCGAAGCAGTACCCCTGCAACCACTGGAAGAAAAAGCAGGTGTGTTCCATAAAATGCGCAAGTTTTTTGGCTTGAAATAGGTTAGGCATGGCTCCCGTCTGCAAAGGTGGGAGCCACGTTTTCTAGGAGGACGAGTATGGACCTGGAAAAACGACATCTGAAAACTGTCGACTGGACCATCATCATGATATTGGTAGCTCTGGGGATATTCAGCTATTTGGGAATCTCTGGTTCTGCCGCAGGCGCCGATAAGGCTCATCAGCAGGTCATCTGGTATATTGTTGGGTTCATCGTACTGGGTGGTACATTACTGTTTGACTATCGCCTGTTCTACAACATGTCGTATGTTTTGTACGTGATTGGGCTGATCTTATTGATCGGTGTATTTCAAACCAAACCAATCAACAATACGACGAGCTGGTATGACCTCGGACCGATTTTGCTGCAGCCGTCTGAGCCGATGAAGCTATTTACCATTCTGGCAGTCGCGCGGTTTATGGCAAAACGAGCAGAAGATCCGGATCGATTCTATTATTTTTATAAATTGATTCCGGTCGGCGCACTAGTAGGGGTCCCATTGTTATTGATCCTGATACAACCTGACTTGGGTACAGCACTGGTTTTCACCGGAATGCTCGCGACGATGCTGATTGTCGGTGGGATTCGTTTGAAGCATGTGATGTACGTAGCGGGTTTGGTGGGCAGCTTTTTTGCAGGCATGACCATGCTGTATCAGTATAAGCAAGATATTTTCTTCAAGATCATCAAACCGTACCAATGGGACCGGATTATCTTCTGGATGGACCCGGATCTGGAAGCGATGGGCCGGGGATTTCAGCTCAAGCAAGCCTTGATCGCCATTGGTTCTGGTCAGTTGTTTGGAAAAGGGATTGATACGCCGACGCAAGCGAGCTTTGGTTGGGTACCAGTCGGGGAGAGTGACTTTATTTTCACGGTCATCGCGGAAAAGCTGGGCTTTATCGGTGCAGGGCTGTTGATGATTCTGTTTTTCTTCTTGATCTACCGGATGATCCGTATTGCGATGGAAGCAAAAGACCCGTTTGGCTCCTATGTGGTAGCAGGTGTCGTCGGGATGCTGACGTTCCAAATTTTCGAGAACATCGGCATGACGATTCAGCTGATGCCGATCACGGGGATCCCACTTCCATTCATCAGTTACGGGGGGAGTTCGTTGATCACCAACTTCCTGATCATAGGCGTGGTGCTGAATGTCGGCATGCGCAAGGACAAGCTGCGATTTGACTAAACGCGTGACAAATGCATATCGCTGTGATAAAATCATCCTAAGTTAACCATTTTTACAAGTTATAGTATTTGATGGATTGGTTATGGAGTCGTACTGCTTGAGTGTGACGAACCATTTGTCAATCTCAACATTGTACGACTTTTTTCCTTGACGCAAAAAGCTTTTCTGTAAAAAGCGGTTGACGCTACACTTTTTCGCCTCGTGGGGCGTAATGTTCAGGGAGGTTTTGTTTCATGCAACAAGGTATCGTAAAATGGTTCAATGCAGAAAAAGGATACGGTTTCATCCAAGTTGAGGGTGGAGACGACGTATTCGTACATTACAGCGCGATCCAGTCAGAAGGTTTCAAATCTCTGGACGAAGGTCAAAAGGTTGAATTTGAGATCGTTCAAGGTAGCCGTGGACCACAAGCTGCTAGCGTAACAAAACTGTAAATTAATCTTCGGCAGATTTCGAGGCAGTCTCTCAATGGGGAGACTGTCTTTTTTGCGTTTTCAAATGGGGTGGGCGAGAAGAGCAGGGAGCTAGTATGGACGTGCGTCATAAAGCAGGTAGACAAGTCATAAGATGATACAAAGGCTTGGCCTGCGGAGGGATGAGGATGTTTCGTGAAGTAGATCGAGTAAAGGAAAGAAGACGGGAGCGATTGGAGCGAATTCGCTTGCAGCCGCGCGATAGTTTTTCACCTTTTGTGGATGACTGGAAGGACCCGATCGAGCCTACGGCAGAGCCATTTGCATTTTCGTTACGGGAGGACGATCCCGTGAACCAGCGTCACTCTCATGAAACGTGGGGAATCCAGATCCTCGTGTCTGTCTTGTTGGTCGGCATGGCGTATCTGCTATTCCAGACCTCTTTGATTCCTGTGACATGGAAAAACTCGGCGCGCGAGGTCATGACTCGCGATTTCAATTTCTCAGGTGTAGCAGATTGGTACGAAGCGCGGTTTGGTTCCTTGCCGACCCTTTTACCGTCTCTTCACGGTCCTAATGCCGTTCCGGCTGCGGGGACGACGACCAAGGAAGCAGCAGTCTGGAAGCTACCTGCAAGCTGGAAGGTGGTCAAGACTTTTGAACCACAGAGCGCAAAAGTGGTTCTCAACACTGGAATGCAAGACCAGGTGACGATAGGAGAGGCAGGATGGGTCACATTTGTTGGTGACAAACCAGGGTACGGTACGACGGTGGTCGTTCGGTTAACAAAGGGTCGTGAGGTCTGGTTCGGTAATCTAGAAAGGGTAAAGGTGGCAAAAGATGATGTGTTACAGGCGGGGCAGGAGATCGGGACTGCACGTGCGGTAAACAATTCGTCCCGTCACCTTTACCTGGGGGTCAAGTCGGAGGATCAGTTCGTGAATCCGCTGGATGTGATCCCGTTTGAGTAAGGGCTGGTTCGGCTTTCGCATTCGAATTCATTTGCTTTTTTGGGCGGTGATTGGCCTGTCTGTGATGACAGGCCATTTTTTGGAGGTCCTCACGTTATTCGTCATTGTCCTCATTCACGAGATTGGCCACGTGGCAATGGCGAGAGAGCTGGGCTGGACGGTGACCGAAGTGCAATTACTGCCGTTTGGTGGTGTCGCGACGATGGAAGACGCCTATGCGACTGATCCGTTGGATGAAATCGTTGTTGCGCTGGCGGGTCCTTTTTTAAATTTCGTGATGATGGCAGTCTCCTATTTGTTCTGGTACGCGGGGATTTGGACGGAGGAATGGGCACGGTTTTTTCTGACAAGCAACCTGACGATAGCTTTGTTTAACTTGCTCCCGATCTGGCCGCTCGATGGAGGGAGAATCGTTCAGGCGATCTTGTGCTGGTTCATGCCGTATCGTCAGGCAGCGATTATCTCCATGACCGGAAGTACGTTATTGGCAGGACTCATGGTAGGGTTGTCCGGGTTGGAACTGAAGATCAACGTGCTCGTGATCGGGGTGTACCTGCTGACGGTGAACATACAGGCGTTTCTGCGCTTTCCGTATCAGTTCTTTCGTTTCTTAATGGAGAAGTATGTTCGGCAGCCCGATGAATACGCTGTTCAGGCAATGAGCGTTGAGCCGGGGGAGACAGTCTTGGAGGTCTCACACAAGCTGCGACGAGGATGCTCGCATTTGTTCTATGTCCAAGGATCAGGTCTGCTTGCGGAGGAACAGCTTTTGCATGCTCTGCTTTTTGAGCAGAAACACGATGCGAAGGTGGGCCAACTTGTTTAGATCGGCGGGCTCCACTCCATTAACCAACAATCACGCTTGCTTCCTTCATGCCATTCGTGCTGAGGAAGCCATTTTACTTTGTGGAAGCCGCACTTCTCGTAGCAGCGAATCGCACGGGCGTTCCATGCCTGTGGGTCCAGAACGATCTTTTGCGCCCCGAATTGTTGGGAAAGGTGCACGAGGAGGGATTGAACGATGAGTGTACCGATTCCTTTGCCCCAGTAATCAGGCTCACCGATGAACTGATCCATGCCGTAAATGACAGTCGTCAAATCGTATCCGTACTCCTGTCTGTATTCTTCATCCAACGTGTAGTATTGACCGTAGCCGATGGGGTGATCGTCATAGAGAAAGAGAAGACGGGATGCATCGTCCACAGCCGTGTAGAAGTGTTCGTGAACTAGATCGAGATCATGTGGGCGATCACGACCTTCGTAATAACGAAGCACTCGCTCATCAGAGAGCCACTTGACCAAGTAAGGAGCATCCTGTTCTTGTAGGGGGCGTATTGTCACTCGGCTAGCTTCCATGGGGTTTCTCTCCTTTAAGTGGTTCCTTTTCTTTTCCAGATGCCTGTGATAGGATTACTTCCTGTGAGTCTGAAAATCCTTGTTTCAGACAGAGATTGTACGGGATTGTGGGGAGTGATTGCGTGAGACAGGTAGCGATTAGTGGTAGCGGAGGAAGATTGCGTGCCGCGTTACTTGAAGGTGGACGTTTGCAAGAGTGGCGAACAGAAGACGAGGGAACGGGTGTATTGGCAGGAGATTTGTACCGCGGTCGGGTAGCCGATGTTCTTCCAGGGATTCAGTCCGCTTTTGTAGATGTGGGCGTCGGGCAGAATGCTTACATATACGTGGATGATACCTTACCACGAAACGGGGTTGCTTCTGGAAAACCAAACATCAGTGAACGAGTCCAGATCGGTGAAAAAGTCATCGTACAGGTGAGCAAGGAAGGGACCGAGCTGAAAGCGCCAAAAGTGACCACGCGAGTCAGCCTCCAAGGCAGGTACCTCGTTTATCTGCCAAAGGAAGCAGGCGTGTCCATTTCCAGGAAGATTGCGGATGCAGTGGTCAGGCAAAAGCTGCTCGATACGCTTACAGCATGGCTGGAGCCAGAAGAGGGTGTCATTGTCAGGACTGAAGCGGCAGATGCAGAAGTGAGCAGACTTTCAGAGGAGCTCGCTTATTTGAAAAGACGCTGGCGCGATACGCTCACGGAAGCAGAGCAGCTTTCAGGTCCAGGCTTCATCAGTCGAGACTTGGCGATGCTGGAGGCAGTCATACGCGATCTCGCAGGTTCGGGTGTGGATGAAGTGTTGGTTGAGCATGGAAATACCTTTCAACAGGTGAAGGCGATCATGCACGTGTTCGCTGACGAAAATCTGGACAAGCTTCGCTGGTACCGAGGATCGGAGCCACTCTTTGCCCATTTGGGGATCGAAGCACAGCTCCAGCGTGCGCTAGGGCGGCAAGTATCGTTGAAAAATGGTGGGCATTTGGTGATTGATCGGACAGAGGCGATGACCGTCATTGATGTCAATACAGGTGCTTTTACCGGGAAAGGTGGTCAGCAGCGGGAGCAGGCGATCACTGCCACGAATGTGGAGGCTGCTGTAGAAATTGCTTCCCAGCTACGACTCCGCGATATCGGGGGCATCATCATTATCGATTTTATTGATATGAAGGAAGCTGCAAACAAGGAGCGGGTGATGGTAGCGCTGAAGCGAGAGCTCTCTCGTGATCCAGTCCCGTCCACTGTTCTAGGTATCACAGCGCTCGGTCTGGTAGAAATGACTCGCAAGCGAGTGCGCGCCAGTCTGGCCGAGAGAATGACGGAACCATGCGGTGCTTGCGCAGGTCATGGCAGAGTGTGGACATTGGAAGAAATGCAGCATCGGCTGTGGACTGAAGTAACGACCCTCGTCAGAGTACAGGAAGCAGAGGCGGTGCTGATTGAATTGCCAGAGAGACTGTTTCGATTCATGGGCGAACTCACGCTGGAACAACAACAGCAATGGCCAGCACGTTTGTTCCTACTCCATTCCCCTGAACGAAAACCGGATGAATACCGGATCTTGTATGCTGGCAGGACGGGGGAAGCCGCGAGATTGCACGGAAAACAATCGTAAATGACTTGACTGGGCGATTGCTGCTGTGATAACCTAAGGTTTGTCATGCAGATATGTCTCGTACATACTGTAACCGCACGAATCAGGTACAAAAGTCGTCGCTCGCGGCGCACCTGTAAAGGCGAGTCTGAGTATAGGAGGTGCACACAGTGTACGCAATTATCGAAACCGGTGGAAAGCAATACAAAGTTGAAGAGGGAGCAGTTCTCTTCATCGAGAAACTGGCTGGCAATGAAGGTGAAGCTGTTACTTTTGACAAAGTTCTGTTGGTAAACAAGGACGGACAAGTAACTGCTGGAGCTCCAACTGTTGCTGGTGCTACGGTAACTGGTAAAGTAGAAAAACACGGTAAACAATCCAAAATTATCGTGTACAAATACAAAGCCAAGAAAAACTACCGTCGCAAACAAGGTCATCGTCAACCGTTCACCAAAGTTGTGATTGAAAAAATCAACGCTTAATTAGGTAAACGAGATGGTAACCGTAAAAGTGCAGAGAAATGAGCAAAATGAGATTGAAGCCATTACCGTTTCGGGACATGCCAACGCCGGCAAGCACGGTTCAGATATCGTCTGCTCCGCCGTTTCCGCTGTTAGCCTCGGATTGATTAATGCCTCAGATATTTTGCTCAATAGTAATCCGGATGTTCAGCTCGCAGAGAAGGACGGCGGCTTCCTGAAATGGAACGTTCGTCCTGTCGATGACCAGCTTTTGAGTGAAAAGCAGCAGCTTTTGGCTGAGAGCATGGTTGTCTCTCTATTTATGATCGCTGAGTCATACGGAAAATACGTTTCGGTTCATGATACTAAATGGCAAGGAGGTGTCTGACATGAACTTTCGTTTTCCTGTAGACCTACAGTTCTTCGCATCGAAGAAAGGGGTAGGTTCCACAAAGAACGGTCGCGATTCCATTTCCAAACGTCTGGGAGTGAAACGTGGTGACGGTCAATTCGTTACAGCTGGTAATATCCTCGTTCGCCAACGCGGTACGAAAATTTACCCAGGTGCTAACGTAATGAAGGGCGGAGACGACACTCTGTTTGCAACAGCAGACGGCGTTGTTCGTTTCAAACGTCTGGGCCGCGATCGCAAACAAGTTGTGATCGAACCAGTTGCTTCTGAAGCGTAAATAGCGGAATGAAGAAAACCCAGCCTTGTTGCTGGGTTTTCTTTTGTTTTTTTTGTGTTTTTTGTTTGAAAACATTGTCGATGATGAAAGTATCAGGACAATCAAGTGGTGTGAAAAGGTAGTATGCACATCCAAGTTTTCTAATTTCTAGCGTTCTCTTTTGTGGTACAATAGGACAGAAAAGAAATCTTATCGACTTGGGTGAATGTGATGAGGGACGAGCGGAAGCTGTTTACACATCAGACTGACCAGCTGTTGGCCGTACTGAACCGGCAGCGGCATGACTGGTTGAACCACGTTCAGGTTCTGCTCGGCTATTTGCATTTGAACCGTACTGAACAGGGAGAAGCGCATTTAAAACGCATCGCGGAGATGGCTATGCAGGAAAGCATGATCGCCCGTTTGAACAGCTCTCTGTTGTCTGTCTTCTTCCTGACATTTAATGCGCTGAACAAGGAAATGCTTTTGGAAGTAGAAGTGTGCAATCAAGTGGATCTCACGAAAATCACACTGAATGAGCAGCAATTGTTTCAGCTGATGTCAGAGATATTATGCACAGTGAACGATCACGTAGACCCGAATAGCTACGAGCCCGCAAGCATGCAGCTTTCCTTGGAAGCTGACGCACGTGGCGTTCAGTTTCGCTTTGACCTGGCCGGGAAGTTATGTGCATCCGGATTGGGAGAACTGGAAAAACTGATACGTAAAAGCGAGCAGAGTACGGTGGACGTCACCGAGTGGATACATACGGAAGAGGAATGGATATTGGAATTGCAGATTCCATTCGCGGAATGAAAGAGGTGACACCATGTTTGTCGATCAGGTAAAGATTTATGTAAAAGGCGGGGACGGTGGTAATGGAGCCGTCTCCTTTCGTCGGGAGAAGTACGTCCCGTTAGGTGGGCCAGCCGGTGGTGATGGCGGTCGCGGTGGAGATGTGATCTTTGTCGTGGACGAAGGACTGCGTACGCTGGTAGATTTTCGCTACCAAAAACACTTCAAGGCACCTCGTGGTGAGCATGGCCGTAATAAAAGTCAGCATGGTGCTGGCTCGGAAGACATGTTTGTGCGAGTACCGCCGGGAACGACCGTCATCGATGATGATACCAAGGAAGTGATTGCTGACCTGGTAGAACACGGCCAACAGGCTGTCATCGCAAAAGGTGGACGAGGCGGAAGAGGAAACACGCGCTTTGCGAATGCATCCAACCCAGCCCCGCACATCTCCGAGAACGGAGAGCCAGGACAAGAACGCTACATCATGATGGAGCTGAAGCTGATTGCTGACGTAGGCTTGGTTGGCTATCCGAGCGTAGGGAAATCAACGCTTCTGTCCAGCGTGACTGCTGCGAAGCCAAAAATCGCGGAGTATCACTTTACGACACTTACGCCAAATCTCGGGGTAGTGGAAGTAGGCGAAAACAGCTTCGTCATGGCTGACCTCCCAGGATTGATTGAAGGTGCTCATGAGGGAGTTGGACTGGGACACCAGTTTCTGCGCCACGTCGAGCGGACACGTCTGATTGTGCACGTTATCGACATGGCAGGGGTAGATGGGCGTGATCCGTTCGAGGATTATTTGCAGATCAACCGGGAGCTTGTCCTGTACAACCTGAAGTTGGAAGACCGCCCGCAAGTCGTGGTCGCCAACAAGATGGACGTTCCTGAAGCACAAGAAAACTTGGCTCGTTTCAAGGAAAAAGTCCCGGGTGTAGCGGTCTACGAAATTTCCGCTGCGACCAGACAGGGCGTTCAAGAATTGATGTATGCTATCGGTGATCTGCTCGCGACCATTCCGGACAAGCCAGCAGTCGAAGAAGTGGCAGAAGTCGAAGAACGCGTGGTGTTCAAGGCTGAGAAAGAACCAGATCCATTTGAAATTACACGCGACAACGAAGTGTTCGTAGTCAGCGGTGACAAGATTGAGAAGCTGGTGCGGATGACCAACCTGAACAGCTACGATGCAGCACAGCGTTTTGCCAAGATCATGCGCAGCATGGGTGTGGACGAAGCATTGCGCAAGCATGGTGCTCGTGATGGAGACACCGTACGTATCGGTAAGCTAGAGTTTGATTTTGTGGAGTGACGAAGACCATGACAGATGTTCCATCTCTTAATCCCTTTATGACGGATAAACGGCTCCAGCGCGGTGCCGTATTGCCGATGATGATCTCTAAGCAAGTAAAGACTCCGGTTCAAGTGATGGTGGAACATGTCAAAAGTGGATACCTCGTTGTTTCTACCGAGGTAAAGGCAGAGGCAATGACCGAATTGATCGGCTCGACTGTTCGTCTCAGATGGGAAACAGAGTCGTCGATCAATACCATTGATCTGGAAGTGGTGCAGGAACAGCTGTTGTGGCCGATCAAGCTACTGGCACTGATTCCGATCGCGATCGGCGTAGAGATTGTATCCAATGGAAAGCGCGGACTTCTATCGCCTGATTTGTTGATCAAGGTTCCTTATAAAGTCATGGGAGCAAGACCGATCGAGGAAAAGGGAGAGGCAGTAATGCTCAAGTTCTCTCCCACTCGCCTCGTGCTCCGCACAGATGGATATGTATCAAAAGGAGATTTTCTGCATTTGTCCTTTGTGATTCCCCAAATGAACTTGGAGGTCGTGGGGATGGCCAAGGTGGTTGAAAAGTCTTTTCAGGATACACAGGCGGTCATTGAACTGATTTTTACGGATATTCACGATAAGCATCATCAACTCATCAAAGATTACTATAAAAAGCTGTCCGCAACCGCTTCTTCCTGAGAAGCGGTTTTTTTCCTTTGATGTTCCTGAGAAGAAGGTATATAGTATAGGCATAGAGCTCTTAATCGTGCCTGTTCGAATGTAGGGATTTTGAGATCGGTGATCCTGATATATCAACTTGTGAAATATTGCACGTTGATATTTTCCATCCGTTTGTATACTGCACTTTGTGAAAAATATTACAAATAGGTTAGACTATCGGATACAGGGTGAATATCGGCCGTCACTCGGATGAACAGGCAACGAGAAAATCAGGCCTCTATTCCAAAGCAAAGGAGGACGTTTTTCCTATGTCACAAACAACTACGCAACAAGCTGAAGTAGCAAGCACAGCGACTTTGGCACCTGAGCAAATGGATGTTCTTGATCAGTTGATGAAACCGGAAATTCAAGAATCGTTAACTGTATTGGTGGCAAATCTGCCCAAGCTGGCTGAAATGACAACGATCCTGACCAAGACGTACGATCTGGTACAAACGGTAGCGAATGACAAAGTCCTGATCGACGACTTGAAGGGCGGCATGGAAGAATTCGTAAAGCCGATCCAAGACAAAGCAAAAGGCATCGCGCAAGCAGCAATCGAAGCCAACGACCGTTCGCATGTTGAATCGTCAACTATTGGTTTGTTTGGCATGCTCAAAATGCTGAAAGATCCGCAAGTACAAAAATCCTTGCGTTTTGCTCAAGCATTCCTGGAAGTTTTGGCTGAGCGCCAACAACAAAATCGCTAAACATAACGAAAGACAAGGACGGGAGGACCAACGCATGGCGAAGCATATTTTGATTCTAGGCGGCGGTTACGGCGGACTCTTAAGCGCATTGACTGCACGCAAATACATGACAGCTGAAGAAGCTACAATCACGGTTGTAAACCGTTTTCCTTCTCACCAAATCATCACGGAGCTGCATCGTTTGGCAGTAGGTAACCTGTCTGAACAAAACGTAGCACTTCCTTTGGAAAGACTGCTGCGCGGTAAAGACATTAACCTCGTGATCGATACCGTAGATAAAATCGGTTTGGATTCCCAACGCGTTACTCTGGCTAGCGGCGAATCCATTAAATATGATGCGCTGGTAGTTGCACTGGGTAGTGAAACCGCATTCTTTGGTATCCCAGGTCTGCAAGAGTTCAGCTTCACGCTGAAATCCGTTGAGGAAGCAAACCGCCTGCGTGCGCACATCGAAGAGCGCATCGTAGCGTACAAAGATAGCAAAAACAAAGCAGATGCTACTTTCGTTGTCGGTGGTGGCGGTCTGACTGGTATCGAATTGGTCGGCGAATTTGCGGACATGCTGCCAGGTCTGTGCCACAAGCATGGCGTAGATTTCGCAGATGTTTCGATGTACTGTGTAGAAGCAGGTCCTTCCATCTTGGCTGGTTTTGCGCCTGAGCTGGTTGAGCGTGCAAAAACGAGCCTGGAAAAACGTGGTGTAACATTCCTGACAGGTGTTCCTGTAACAGAAATGAAAGAGACCACTGTATTCCTGAAAGATGGCAACACCATCGAAACCAAAACCATGGTATGGACTGGTGGGGTACAAGGCAACCATGTCGTTGCTGAATCCGGCGTAGAAGTAAACCGTGGACGTGCGACTGTTACTGAGTTCCTGCAATCCACTTCCCATCCAGAAGTGTTCTTGGCTGGTGACAGCGCAGTAGTTATGGGCCCAGAAGGTCGTCCATATCCACCAACTGCTCAGCTGGCTTGGCAAATGGGTGAAGTCGTAGGTTACAACCTCTTCGCACATTTCAACGGTTCCAAAATGGAAAGCTTCGTACCCGTATTCTCCGGTACACTTGGAAGCTTGGGTCGTAAAGATGCGATCGGTACCATTGGTGCTAGCCAAATCAAGCTGAAAGGCTTGCCTGCATCCCTGATGAAAGAAGCGAGTAACGTTCGTTACCTGTCGCACATCAACGGATTGTCCTCTTTGGCCTATTAATAGCGATCGCTAGAAAACTTGGCTGCGCCAAGCTTTTCGGCGGAGAATCTTATAAATTCCTATCTGTATGACAAAACCCGGGATATCATTCCCGGGTTTTTTTGTGTGTAGTCGTTTACCCGTTTCCGCTCGGGTCTTCTACAATATGCGGAGATTGCGCCATTTTTTTACCCTTGGTCTCAGCGCCAAATTGATCGAGGTCGCTAGGTTTTCCTGGAGGGTGATTGTTGCGACGCTCTGATTTGTCTGTTTTCCCTCTTCCTGCCATTTGAATGTCACCTCCTGTGGTGTAAATCGTTTCTATTCTTTACGTAGTGGGTCATTGTCATGTAAGCACAATTGAACTGAATATGGTTCCATGAAAAAAATTGGCGAACAAGGATTGTCACTTGAAGATGAAAAGGTTATAATGTCCTCTATGAAGAAACAACTGTTTTTCTCAGGAGGACACGACGGATGAGACGGGAAGAAAAGTTTTTTTTGATTCGATCCGACATCCTGCCAGAATCAATCGTCAAGACAATTGAAGCCAAAAAAATGTTGGAGTCCGGCGAAGTGGATACGGTGAATGAAGCGGTTGATCGGGTCGGGTTGAGCCGGAGTGCTTTTTATAAGTACAAGGATGGCATTTTTCCATTCAACTCCATGATGAGCGAAACCATCATGACGATCACTTTTGCACTGGAGCACACGTCCGGTTATCTTTCCAGAGTGCTGACGTACATGGCGGATCAGGGTGGAAACGTATTAACCATCAATCAAACCATTCCGTTACAAGGAATTGCTTCGGTCTCCATGTCAGTCGATATGGCGCATATGAAGGTATCAAGTACGGAATTTTTGGATGGCTTGCAACAAGTACCCGGCGTACGCAAAGCGATGATCGTGGGTAGAGGGTAGAATAGCGGTAGGGGGAGATTACATGGAGAAGCAAATCATCAAGCTGGGGTTAATGGGATTCGGAACAGTAGGTACGGGTGTCGTCCGAATTATCCAGGCGCATCAGGAAGACTTGCAAAAACAGACCGGCTTGGGTATTGAAATAACAAAAATTCTCGTTCAGGATGCGGAGAAGTTCCGTAATTTAGCTTCCATGGATGGCAAGCTGACGACGGATCCAGCTGAGCTTTTGGACGATCCTGAAATTGAAGTGATCGTGGAAGTCATCGGGGGCATTCATCCGGCGAAAGATTTCATCCTCGGAGCTTTGGAGCGGGGGAAGCATGTTGTAACCGCGAATAAAGATTTGATGGCCTTGCATGGCGCAGAGATTTTGAAAAAGGCGCAAGAAAAAGGCTGTGACGTGTTCTACGAAGCGAGCGTTGCGGGGGGCATTCCGATTCTTCGTGCATTGGTGGAGGGTTTTTCTTCTGATCGGATCACGAAAATGATGGGGATCGTCAACGGCACGACCAACTATATTATGAGCAAAATGAGTCAGGAAGGCGCTGAATACGCTGACGTTCTGAAAGAAGCACAGGAGCTAGGCTATGCTGAAGCCAATCCGACTTCTGATGTCGAAGGCTTTGATGCGGCGCGTAAAATGGCGATATTGGCTACGTTGGGCTTCCGTGTTCCAATGAAGCTGGAAGATGTCGATGTAAAGGGAATCAGCTCCGTCAGCAAGGAAGATATTGCGTACGGAAAGCAACTCGGCTACGAGGTCAAGCTGCTGGGGCTCGCTCGCCGCGATGATGAAGCGATCGAGGTCAGTGTACAGCCGACCATGATTCCGAAAACACACCCGCTCGCGTCGGTCAATGGCGTGTTCAACGCCGTATACGTGCACGGGGAAGCGGTAGGAGAGACCATGTTTTACGGTCCAGGAGCAGGGGAACTACCAACTGCAACGGCAGTTGTCTCTGACTTGGTGACTGTGGTAAAAAACAGAAAGCTCGGTGTAAATGGTCGCGGAATGGTAGCGCCTTACAAAGAGAAAATTCTCAAAGATGATACGCAAAAACTTTCCAAATATTTCTTGCGAATTGTCGTAGCTGATAAACGAGGAGTGCTCGCGCAAATTACACAGTTGCTGGCTGATAAAAACATTTCTCTGGAACAGGTGATCCAGCAGCCGTACAACAACAACGGAGAAGCTGAAATCATCATGATCACTCATTTGTCTTCGAAGAGTGACATGGATGGGGTCCTGTCCTATATGGAGACAATGGACATCGTGACGAAAGTAAAAAGTTGTTACCGTGTAGAAGGGGGAGACCAAAAATGAGTAACGATCGTCAATCCGGCATCATCGCACGTTACCGGGAATTTCTCCCGGTAACCGACAAAACTCCGCTCGTTAGTCTGCATGAAGGAAATACCCCCCTGATTCATGCTCCGAATCTCTCCAAGCAATTGGGAGTAGAGCTGTATGTAAAATATGAAGGGCTGAATCCAACCGGTTCGTTCAAAGACCGTGGAATGGTGATGGCCGTTGCGAAAGCAGTAGAGGAAGGCAGCACGACTATCATGTGTGCGTCTACCGGAAACACCTCCGCAGCAGCGGCAGCGTATGCAGCTCGTTGTGGTCTGCGTTGTATCGTGCTGATTCCGAGTGGGAATATTGCGCTGGGCAAGCTAGCTCAGGCGATTGCGTACGGAGCAGAAGTCATCGCGATCGATGGAAACTTTGATGAAGCATTGAATATTGTTCGGGAAATAACAGCAAATGAGCCGATTACTCTGGTTAACTCGGTAAATCCGTATCGCATCGAAGGTCAAAAGTCTGCCGCTTTTGAAGTGTGCGATGCACTGGGAGACGCACCTGATATTCTTGCAATTCCTGTAGGGAATGCAGGCAACATCACTGCGTACTGGAAAGGCTTTAAAGAATACAAAGCGGCAGGAAAATCAAATAGCTTGCCACGCATGTACGGATTCCAGGCAGCGGGAGCCGCCCCTCTGGTTCACGGGCAGCCAGTTCCAAATCCAGAGACGATCGCGACAGCAATCCGCATCGGCAATCCTGCCAGCAAAGATGGAGCACTGAATGCGATCAGCGAATCCCATGGTTTGATTGACAGCGTGACGGATGAAGAAATTCTCCATGCTTATCAATTGCTCGCAAAAAGTGAGGGTGTATTCTGTGAGCCGGCTTCCGCTGCCTCGTTGGCGGGAATTATCAAGCTCAAAGCAGCAGGCAAGCTGCAAGAGGGTGCCAAGGTCGCTTGCGTACTTACCGGTAACGGTCTGAAGGATCCAAATGTCGCACTCAAGCTAGTGGGAGAAGAGCCTCGTTCGGTACCTGCCACACGTGAAGCTGTTATGGCATTGGTCAGCCAAAAAGGGAGTGAAGTGCGGTCATGAATGGAAACCTTGTCCGGGTCATCATTCCGGCCAGTACTGCGAATCTGGGTCCAGGGTTTGATGCCCTGGGCCTGGCTTTCCAGTTGTATTCGGTCGTGGAAATGAAACGGAGCGAACAGACAACGATTGAACTGGTTGGCAAAGAGCTGCAAGGTACGCCTGCTGACAAAAGCAACTTGCTCTATCAAGTCGCGGCGCAGCTATTTGAGAAAGCGGGATTGCCTGCTCCCGAGCTGGCGATTCGTGCCTCCAGCGATGCTCCTCTCACTCGTGGACTTGGCAGCAGTGCTGCTGCGATCGTAGGTGCTTTGGTCGCTGCAAACCAGCTGGCGGGTGAACCATTTACTCGCGACCAACTGTTTGATATGGCGACGAGGCTGGAAGGACACCCTGACAATGTGGGTGCATCCATGTTCGGAGGGATCGTTGTGGCTACGATGCCAGATATCGCAGACGCACCGATTCCGTATATTCGCCTCTCGCCGCCCGCTGGATTACAGGCGCTTGTGGTGATTCCCGAATTTCCATTATCCACGGAAAAAGCGCGTAACGTTTTGCCGCAGGTGTACAGTAAGCAGGATGTTGTATATAATGTTGGACATAGCAGTCTGTTAGTGGCCGCATTGGCACAAGGCAGGCTGGACCTGTTGGGACAAGCGATGGGGGATCGGCTGCATCAGCCTTACCGCGCTGAGCTTGTGCCTGGCCTAAAAGACATCTTGGAAGAAGCGACAGCCCACGGAGCATTAGGTGCAGCGTTGAGCGGTGCCGGTCCGACGATCTTGTGCTTTTTCTCTACCGATGAACAGCGTGAGGAATTGCAAGGGTTTGTCGACAGGGTGATGAACGGGCACGGCATCTCGTACCGCGTGATGATACTTCAGCCGGACGAACATGGCGTACAGGTCGAAATCCATCAGACATAGAGTATAGTGGATAGGAGAAACGCCATGCAGAACAAACTTGCTTTTCTCGGACCACGTGGTACTTTTTCCGAAGAAGCGGCTCGATCCTTACCTATCGAGATGCCAATCGATTACGTGCCATACCCGAGCATTATTGAAGTGTTAAACGCGGTTGCCAAGGATGAAGTGAAGTATGGGATCGTACCGATTGAAAATTCAATCGAAGGAACGGTCAATTCCACTTTAGACTGGTTGATCCATGAGGTGGATCTACCGATCTTGGCCGAATTGGCCTTGCCGATTACGCAAAACTTGCTGGTCGCGAAACGGGAGCAGCCATTACAGCTGTCTGCTATTACCCGGGTGATGTCTCATCCGCAAGCGATCGCCCAGAGCTTTCATTTTATTCGGGAAAACATGCCGCAGGCTGTCGTGGAAAATGTGAACAGCACGGCGTTGGCAGCTCAGACGGTAAGTGAGCATCCAGAAGAACCTTGGGCGGCGATCGGGACACGTCTAAATGCGGATATTTATCCGTTGGAAGTGGCGCAGCCGCAGATTCAAGATTTTTCTAATAACTATACGCGCTTTGTATTAGTAGGTCAGGAACCACTGCCATTGCCTGCATCTGATCGGGAGAAGACCACGATTTTGGTCACACTGCCAGAAGATTTTCCAGGGGCGCTCTATCAAGTGCTGGCCGCTTTTGCGTGGCGCAAGATCAACTTGTCTCGCATTGAATCCCGTCCCACAAAAAAAGCGTTGGGAAGCTATTTTTTTGTGGTCGATATCGAACAAAAGATGGATGAAGTCCTGCTTCCGGGCGCTTTTGCCGAAATCGAAGCGATCGGCTGTCAGGTACGGCAGTTGGGTACATATCCCTTTTACATGCAGAAGGTCAACTCCTAGAGTTGGCTTTTTTCTATTCCAGATCTCTCCCCAGAATACGGGAACCTCAGGAGCAAAAAGCCCATGGGTGCATACCATGGTAGGGAGTTTCCGCGAGGGAGGAGAAATTGTGAGAATCCACGTAGTCCAAAAAGGCGACACCATGTGGAAGATCGCCAAGAGATATGGCGTCGATTACAAAGAGCTGTTACGCCTGAACAGTCAAATTAAGACTCCCGATACCATCTATCCAGGGGCGAGGATCAAGATCCCGGCCAAAGGCGTACCCGTTCGTCCCCAACAAAGACGGCCACAACAGCAATCGAGTGAAATGCCCTATGTAAAAGAAAGACCGATTACGGAAGAAGAGCAAGCACCCGAAGTTCCTGAAGAGATCGAACGCAGACCAATCGAACCGGAGGAGGAAGAAGTACGGATTGAGTCAGAGATCGAGACACCCCGTGTACTTCCAGCTCCTACTGAACCAGCAAAAGAGAAGCCTACGATCCCTCCGACTCCGAGTGTTATGCCAGAGACATTAACACCAGCGCTGCCACAGCCTACACGCCCTATAGCCCCAATGCCGATCAAACCGACTCCGAGTGTTATGCCAGAGACATTAACACCAGCGCTGCCACAGCCTACACGCCCCATTGCACCAATGCCAATGAAACCAATGATCCCGAACTTCCCGAAACAACCAATGATGCCACCCATGCAGCCACGTCCGTATCCACAGGTGCAGCCAACGCAAGTAAGCCCGTACATTTACCAGCCCAATGTTCCTCCAACGCAAGTAAGCCCGTACATTTACCAGCCCAATGTTCCTCCGACTCAGATCAGTCCGCTTCGCCCCAATGTTCCACCAACACGGGTGAGCCCATACATCTATCAACCGAGCGTTCCGCCGACTATCAGCCCTATTCGTCCAAATGTTCGACCGACACAGGTGAGTCCATACATTTATCAGCCAAATGTGCCGCCAACCCAGATTAGCCCATTGCGGCCGATGGTCCCACCGCCAAACTATTGCCCACCGTGTCAGCCACAGATACAGCCGACCAGACAGCCGCAGGTGAGTCCTGAGACAACGAACAATCAGAGACCACAGGTGAGTCCTGAAACAACGGGAAAACAGAGACCACAGGTGAGTCCTGAAACAACGGGAAAACAGAGGCCGCAGGTAAGTCCTCAGACGACGGTAAGACCACCGGCACCAATCAGTCCGCTGCCATTTCCACCACGTCCGATCATGCCGTTTCCACCAAGGCCGATATTTCCGATCCCACCATGCCCTCCATTTCCGAATCCTTGGATGAGACCGATTTATCCGCCATTTCCACCCATGCCATTTCCGAGGCCCAGCCAGGTATCGCCGCAGCAGCTGATGCCACAGCCGTTCTTCCCACCGCGACCGATGATACCGTTCTGCCCACCACCACCGATGCCATTTCCGCGACCTCCGTACCCGCAGGTTCGACCTGAAGTAGTAGAGGAGTCGTCTTGCTCGTCTTCATCGTGTGAATGTTCCCCGGAGAGTCCACAGCGAAAGCCCTATCGCGGCTCTAAGAGAGACCACGGACCAGTGAACCCGAACAACATGATGTTCCCACCACCACCGCGGATGGCTTCCATGCCCGACACAGGGTTATGGCCGCATTGGGGCGATGGGCACGAAGAATCCTCGTCGTACTGAATGGTTTTGATATGAACAAAGGGCTAATAGCATCTCTTGAAAAAGCGTTTCGCTGTCAAATTCACGCCGTAAAGCCAAAGCGGAATGTGAATTTGCTGAAGACGGACCGGGGATACTGGATCATCAAGGGCTATAAGCAAATGGATAAAGCAGTGTGGGTCACCCAGCTTTCCGAAGCACTGCGAGAAAAGGGCTTCCTGCGTACGGTGCAATACGTGCCGGATGGGGGAGGATCAACCATTTTTCCGTATGAAGACCGCTACTACACGATCATGAAAATGATTGATGGACGAGAAGCGGACAATGCTTCCCTCTATGATGTGAAAAAGACAGCAGAAACGCTTGCTCATTTCCACGTTGCTGCGCAAGGGTTTCCTGTTTCAACTACGTATGCGTTTGAGGGAAAGTCTGCCCTTCTCGACAAGTGGGAGAGCAGGCTCGAGCAATTTGAACGAATCACATGGGGAATTGAACAGAATGGTCCTCAATCCAAGCTGGAGCAGGTCATTGCACAAATGTCGCTGTCGATTATTCAAGACGGGCAGGAAATGCTGCAGTCAGCTTACAAACTACCGCTGACTCCCGAATTGTTCGCGGCGATGGAGAGAGGGACGCTGGCTCATCGAGATGTCGCGAGCCATAATTTTTTGGTGACACCGAGGAGCAATTGTTACTTGATTGACCTGGATACAGTCGGTCATGATGTACAGCTAGTCGATCTGGTGCAATTGATGTCCAGGATGCTGCTCCTTCAGGAATATCGGATGGGCTCCTTCGTCGAAGCGATGGAGGCATACAGTAAAATCAATTATTTGAGTGACACCCAAATCTGGATGGTTCATCAGTTGTTGCGTTATCCAGATAACTTCCTGCGTGAAGTAACCGGCTTGTATAGCAGTCGCCCTGGCTACCATTTACGTGGGGTTCAGCAACTGGTGCAGATGGAAGGGAAGCTTCTGCAAGACCGTCAAGTCTTCTTGCGAGCTGGCGAACAAATCTTTCAACGGTCCCCATGGGGCCAGTATCATTTCGTAGGGTAAAAAAAGAAGCTGACGGCTGTGACGCCTTCAGCTTCTTTGTATTATTTGGAGGCAGGTTTGGAAAGGTCAATGCTGTATTTCGCAAAGCCTGTTTCCAACGTATTGATGTACTTCAGGTTAGACATTTTTTCTGCGTAAGGCTTCGCTTCTGGAGAAGTTGTGAACGTCACATTCACTTTCGCGTTTACAGGAGCAAACGTCCAGTTTTGGTCAGCTGCAGGGTTGATCGATTTTTCGCTCAGGATGTAATCGATGACTACTTGGCGATTTTCATCCGGAGAATCGATGATGACGTTTTTGCCGTCCAGGCCTGGGAAGTTACCGCCACCACCAGCGCGGTAGTTATTCGTTACGACGATGAATTTATCTTCCGCTTTTACTGGTTTACCGTTGTACGCCAGGTTTTTGATGCGGTTTGCTTTCTCGTCAGCCAATTTACCATCGATTGCATATTTGGATGGTTGAGTAACGTCTACTTGGTACGTTACGCCATCAATTACGTCGAAGTTGTATGTCGGGAATGCTTCGTTTACCAATGGTTGTTCGTCTGCTCTTTTCACATCGATCTGGTTGAATTGGCCAGCGGAACGCTCGAGCCATTCTTGCAGCTGGGAACCGTTGATCAGAACCGCTTTCAGCGTGTTTGGATAGATGTACAGATCGGATACGTTTTTGATCGCGATAGTACCTGCAGGGATGTTGGTGTAGTAGCTTGCGCCGTTACGACCACCTGCTTTAAATGGCGCACCTGCGGACAGGACAGGAATGCCATCGTACTCCGTGCCTTTGATGTTTTTCTCAACAAACCATTTTTGTGCGTTCGTTACGATCTGGATGGACGGATCGTCTTGTACCAAAGCAAAGTAGCTAAAGATTGGGGAGCTAGTCGTACCTACTGCAGAACGTACCCACTCCACAGTGTGGTCATGGTCTTCCTTCACAGCATCCAGTACTTTTTGATCAGCATCAGCCAGGGAAGCTTTGTTGGCTTTGTCATAGATCGGAACGGCTTTGGAAGTAGAATCAGCTACTTTCCACTTACCGTTTTCTTGAGTCAGTGTCAGGTCGATTACGCCCAGGTTGTTACCCCAGTATCCAGGCATAACAGCTGGTTTGCCATTAATCATCCCTTTTGCACCGTCGACGCCTTCGATGTTGTCAAATCCAGGTCCCGGGAATACGAGGTGGGAATGGCCGAACAGGATGGCATCGATGCCTTCGATTTTGCTCAGTTGGTAGCTGGCATTCTCCAGGTTGGCAGCTGTTTCAACAGGGCCGATGCCGGAGTGAGGAACGGCTACGATGATGTCTGCGCCTTTTTTCTTCATTTCTGGGATGTATTTGTTAGCCGTTTCGAGGATATCTTTCGCAACGACCTTACCTTCTAGATTTGCTTTGTCCCACTGCATAATTTGAGGAGGAGCAAATCCAATTACACCAACCTTCAGGGTAACGTCCTTACCACTTTCATCCTTGAATTTGCGTTCGAGAATTTGATAAGGAGTAAACAGGTTCTTGTCGTTGTCTGGGTTTGTATCTTTGTCGTCAATGTACACGTTGGAGTTGATATATGGGAACTTAGCACCTTTGATGCTGCGCTCCAGATGCTCCAGACCGAAGTTGAACTCGTGGTTACCGATGTTACCCAGATCGTAGTTCAGCAGGTTCATTGCTTTGTAAACAGGGTGCGTCTCGCCATCCTTGAGCGGATCAATTTTTGCTACATAATCCCCAAGCGGGTTCCCTTGGAGCAGGTCACCGTTGTCGATGAGGATGCTGTTCTTTACTTCATCACGAGCTTTTTTGATCAGGGTAGCTGTTTTTGCGAAGCCGAATTCGTCAGTAGACTTATCTTGATAGTAGTCGTAGTTGACGATGTTGGTGTGGATGTCCGTTGTTTCCAGCAGGCGGAGCTTGAGGGTAGAGGTTGTTTGAGCGCTTACAGGAGTAAGGGAGAAAGTGAGTGCGCCAACAACCAAAGAAGTGCTGAGAAGACAAGCAGCCAGCATTTGTTTGTTTGCCTTTTTCATGTTTTGGATGACCTCCATAACTTTACAATAATGCCAAGCAAAAATAGTTTATCACTTGAATCATAGGATTGGTAGATATTCCTTGTGAATTTGTCGTAAATATAAGAATCTTGAGAGTATCAGGTATGTGACTCCTTTTTACTGGCGAGAATAGGAAAAAAAGGCTAGTAAAAGGGGTTCAATCGTATCATGAGGAAAAAATGGATGGTCTATGCTTCGTGGGCTTTTGCCCTAGTTACAGGGCTGGTAGTTGGGAGTATTCTTTCGCAAGGCAGCGGTAAAGAGGCGGGAACACTGACTCAGCTGTTCTCGGGAGGAAAAAGATCAATGGAAGTCGCGGGAAACTCCTACGAATTAGTGCTTGCTCGTAGCTATTTGTGTGGCGTTCGTGATGAAGAGCGCAAACCGGTGGCGATCAATCATCTGGCTAATTCGATGGTCGATTATAAAGGCTGGGAGATTGTGACTGCAGATTCAAACAAAATGATTTTGATGAAGAGAGAGCATGATATATCTCCAGAGTGCAAAGAAAACGGCCACTTCGGTCTGTCAACCGATGGTATGCTCACACTCTTTCACGGTGTGCCGTCGGATCAGGAAGTGGTACAGACCTTCTACCGGATCAATACGGTGAAGATGGAAGCGAGCCTTCCAAAGGAAGAAGTGGATAGCCTGAAGCGCGGCATTCGTGTGCGTGATCTGGCGGAGTATAACAGCGTGCTTTCCACCTATGGAGAATTTCAACTGAGTGAAGAGTAAAAAGGCTGCCCGGAATGGGGCAACCTTTTATTATTTGATCGCAACGTCTACGATTTGCCATCTTTCCCAGGGGGCAGAGCGGAGGAGGAGAAAATGCCATTTCCCTGAGCGCTGTTCACCAGAACGCAAAAGATAATCGGCGCGGACAGAGATGGCCACCATCAAGGGACCAGAAGTCTCAGAGGCGACGATGGTTTCCGGCTTTCTTACCGAATCAATCAATCGCACCTCGTCTGGCAGCGTCGAACCATCTGTAGTCATTCGCAGTGTATGTCCATCCTGCTCATTAAGAGAAGTAAGGAAATAGCCTACCAAGTCTTCGGGACTAGCCTCCATGATGACTTGGGGCAAAGCTCCGGATGCCTTGAGTATCATCAGACTGTGACTTGGATCAGGCTCTCTGCGAAGGTGGGTAGAGCTTCCGCTAAAATGGATGCAAAAGTGCCCCGGGAAATCGTTGCCCTGGATCGCTCCGGCACCGTGGGGCATCCCGTGCATGGAAGCGGCGTAGTAATTTCCGTCAACCTCTACGAGAATCGCTCGTCGTTTCCAGCTCCATTTCCCTTGGTAAATATGTTTCATGATCTGGGTATCGCTGCGGGTGAGTGGCTGGACATCTGCGTGTCGACTGCCGGCTCTGCGCTGAACGAGAAAACGTTCCCCTGTCTCCAGATCGATTACGGTTGCAAATTTCATTCTACCAAATGAGTGTTTGACTCTTTCCCACGGGATCGCCTGACCGTAATGCGCCGTTTCGACAGTCTGTACCAGTTTATCCAATTTGATTGCCAGTGGCTGAGACAACAAATAGAGGCGTGCCTTTTTCTGGTCGAACAGCCTACCTTGGTAATCGTAGATGAGGTCACGATCCTTTACCTTGATCCTGGCGCGAAACCAATCAGACGAAAAAATGGCAGGAATGGTAGGAGTGCGTGTCAACTCACGAACAATCGGATTGGTATTGGGAAAAACCAGTGTCGAGACGAATGGCGAGTCTGGAGAAACCGAGACAGAGATGACGATTTCGTTTGCTTGACTCGCTTCAGCGTTGTCTGGTAAAGAAAGACATAAGGTAAACATCCACAAGCTATGGATCAGAAGCAGCTTTACAAGTCGCAAATAAGTCACCTCCACCCCGATAGTGTCTCCACAGGACTCAACAAATGACGAGCAAATCTTGCCATCATAACTTAGGGGACGATCCGCCATACTGTTTTCATACGGTGATCTCAAGGAGGAGTCTTTTAGCATGTCTTCGATGCCTAGAGGTAGCTACAAAGACCAGTTCCATCAGCGTTTGTACGTTCAATTAAATCAAGGACACAACAAGCTGAATTATCGGCAGATCAACATGATCCAAGAGCAAATGCAGAGCGGCGTCGATGAGTACGCTCACATGCAGCATGATGTGTCAGATTTGGAAGGACTGAACAAACACTAGAAAAAAGACACCGTATGCCCGCTCCCGTATCAGGGGGCGGGTTTCTTCGTGTTCTACAGATAGGAAATGATAAGATTCCTATCCAGTACAAGTGCAACATAGCGAGACTTCGAACAGAGACTTGTGCCCTTTGGGTACGAAGCTACGCCGAAAAGTATGGCGTAGTCAAGTTTTCTAGAAATGGAAATACACGTTCGCTTTCGCGGCGCTTTGTGATACAGTAGAGAGTAGAATCTTTGTACTACAGATAAGAATTTATAAGATTCTTATCCAGTATAAGTGCAACATAGCGAGACTTTGAACAAAGTGAGAAAGCAAGACTTGTGCCCTTTGGGTACTAAGGCTCCGCCAAGGGCTTGGCGTAGCCAAGTTTTCTAAACGGAGAGTGGGCCATGCGCATCTTAGGAATCGACCCCGGCATTGCAATCGTGGGCTTTGGGGTATTGGATAAACAAGGGAGCCAGCTTCGTCCCGTACAGTACGGAAGCATTCAGACGGAGGCGGGTTTGCCCGTTCCTCTTCGTCTCAAACAAATCTTTGAAGCCATGCAGAGCTTGATTAGTACGTTTAAGCCTGATGAAATGTCAGTGGAGAAGCTATTCTTTAACAAAAACGTGACGACAGCGTTCACAGTTGGTCAGGCGCGTGGTGTGATTATCCTTGCGGCTGAGCTTGCGGGCGTACCGGTTTACGAATACACCCCGATGCAAGTAAAGCAGGCAGTGACCGGCTACGGAGGCGCAGAGAAAAAACAGATACAGGAAATGACGAAGCTTCTTTTGCGGCTAAAGGAAGTGCCCAAGCCTGACGATGTGGCGGATGCGTTGGGGATTGCCATTACGCACGCTCAGTTCCGCGCGTTTATTTCCATTTCGGAAGGAGCTCAGAAATGATTGATTTTGTCGAAGGTACATTGTGTTACCTTGATTCAGAATACATAGTGGTGGAGACAGGCGGGATCGGCTATCGTCTGTTTTGTCCAAATCCGTACCAGTTTGTCCGTCAAGAAGGTGGCAGGGCAAAATTGTACACCCATCATCACGTACGGGAAGATGCGATTCTGCTCTACGGATTTGCTACTCGGGACGAGCGTGACTTGTTCCGCAAGCTTCTCGATGTAAGCGGGATCGGTCCTAAAGGTGCGCTGGCCATTCTCGCGGCAGCGACACCGGAACAAATCGTCATGGCAGTCCAACAGGAGAACGTTACGTACTTGACGAAGTTTCCTGGCATCGGAAAAAAGACTGCGCAACGGATCATCCTGGATTTAAAGGACAAACTGGTCGGGTTTACTCCATCCGCGATATTGACCGTAGCTGCAGGAGATCTGACAGCAGGGGAAACAGCGGTATCCGCACTCAACGAAGCACTGGATGCCTTGACGGCTCTCGGCTACTCGGACGGTGAGCTGCAGAAAATCAGAAATGCGCTATCGGAGAAGTCAAAGAATGGCGATAGCGTCGAGAAGCTCATCAAGCAAGGGCTTGCTTTGCTCATGAGGGGGTAGGACTTTGGATCAGCGAATTATTACTACGCAAATGGATTGGGAAGAAGATGCGGCGGAGCTGAGCCTCCGTCCGCGCTATTTAAATGAATACATCGGACAGCAGCATGTGAAGGAAAACCTCAAAATATTCATTGAAGCAGCCAAGATGCGCAAAGAGTCGTTGGATCATGTGCTCCTTTACGGGCCCCCAGGTCTGGGGAAAACGACGCTGTCACAGATTATTGCCAATGAGCTGGGCGTCAACATCCGTACGACATCCGGTCCAGCGATCGAGCGGCCGGGTGATTTGGCTGCGATCCTGACGAATTTGCAAGAGGGGGATGTCCTGTTTATTGACGAGATACACAGGCTGAACCGAAGTGTGGAAGAAGTGCTGTATCCGGCCATGGAAGATTTCGCGTTGGACATCATTATCGGGAAAGGCCCGAGTGCACGCAGTGTTCGTCTGGATTTGCCGCCGTTTACCTTGGTGGGAGCAACGACTCGTGCAGGAATGCTATCCGCACCTTTGCGAGACCGTTTTGGCGTGGTCAACCGACTGGAATTTTACACGGTTCCTGAGTTGGCGTTTATCGTGTCGCGTGCATCGGACATTCTACAAGTAGTGATTCGTGAAGGTGGCGCTGAGGAGATTGCCAAACGATCTCGTGGTACACCGCGTGTCGCAAACCGTTTGTTAAAGCGGGTAAGGGACTTCGCTCAGGTCAAAGGAGAAGGAGTCATTACGACCGAGATTGCCAAGGAAGCGCTGGAACGGCTGCAAGTAGACGCCTGCGGATTGGATCACATTGACCACAAGCTGCTTTTGGCCATCATTGACCGTTTTGACGGAGGCCCCGTAGGTCTGGATACGATTGCAGCGACGATCGGTGAAGAGTCACAAACGATCGAAGATGTCTGTGAGCCGTACTTGATGCAGATTGGCTTTATGCAGCGTACCCCGCGTGGGCGAGTCCTGACACCCAGTGCATACCAACACTTTGGTCGGGAGATGAAAGCGTGAATCCGATAGCCAAGCTGTTGATCATCGGTGGGGCTGTTTTGATCGTCATCGGGCTCTTGTGGCAAGTAGGCGGTCGCTTTTTACCATTGGGACGTCTACCAGGTGACATTGTTGTCGAGAAAGAAAACGTAAAGTTTTACTTTCCGGTGGTCACATGCATCATCATCAGTATTGTGTTGTCTCTTGCTACGTACTTGTTTCGGCTGTTCAAATGAAAAAGCCATTGGGGCGTCGTTCCCAATGGTTTTTTTGTTGGCTATCGCTTTGACCGTTCGCCAGCAAAAGGGCATCTTCTCGGCAACGATAAAGCTTCCTCTACCCCATGGGAAACAGCCCATCTGATTCCCCTTTTCATTACATCATAATAGGAATGGCCCACATTTGTCGAAATTAAATGAGAAGTCCAACAGGTCGCAAATTAAGAAAAAAGGAAGGAGAACGCAAGAGGTTTGTCGAAAAACAGTGGGAGTTCATGCCAATTTTCGACGAAACCTTAAGGAAGGGAAGGACGATGGACGACATGTGGAAGAAATGGATGGGAAAAGTCCTTTCAGCGGGTCTGATGTCAGCTGTACTTCTCGGAGGGTACACGCCCGCAGAAGCAGCGAGTAAGAATATCCGGGTCGCTCTCTTTGTGGATACAGGACAGGGGTATCGAGGTGTGGTACCTGCTGTAACGCTTACGACTGAAAAAGGAATGGACGTGACGTTAGTAGGTCCAGAAGGAAAGACAAAGCTGCCAGGGCTAGGCGGTGATGAGGCACGCTATCGGGTAGATGAATACCATCTAATCGTGGCGGAATCGAGCGACTGGAACCGCGCGCAGCAAGTGGCACAGCAAATGAGCCAACGCAAGTACGAGGGAAGTATTCAAGTGGTGAAACGGGGCGGTCAGACCGTTTACCAAGTCGTGAGTGGCACGTATGGAACCTATCAGGCAGCGGCTAATCAGGCCAAGACAGTTGCTCAGGCTACCGGTCAGCAGCCTAGCGTTAAAGGACCGCTGCGGCTGGAGGCAGGGCGTTTCAACAGCTTGAAGGAAGCTCAGGACTGGCAGGCAATATTCGAGGGATCTGGCATATCTGCCTACCCGGTATTAGTGGGTGACAAAAGCAAGGCCTCCTTCGCTGTATGGATCGGGGACGAAGTCAGCCAGGAAGCACTCACCGCTCTCGCGAGAAAGGCTGCAGCGGAGATTCCTGGTTTTTCGTACAAGCAGCCTTCTACCCAATCGTATGTCGTGCTAAAACAGGATGCATATGGCTCTAAGAGTGATACAATATGGAAGTACGTGTTTTCACCAAAGGTCAAGCTGACGGTCGAACCGAAAAAAGCTGGATCTGTATCGTTGATTGGCGTAGTAGAGCGAGATAATCGCACCTACCGTGGAGAAATGGAGCTATCCGAATACAAAGGGAATCTGACCTTGGTCAACGAGCTTTCCATGGAAGAGTATTTATATGGAGTCGTAGGTTCGGAGATGGCTCCGGGCTGGCCGCTCGAGGCTCTCAAGACCCAAGCTGTTCTCGCTCGTACCCGAGCAGTAGGGACTGGGAATAAATACGGAATAGCAAACTTGTCTGATACGGTGTATGAGCAAGCGTATTACGGCTATACAAAAGAATCAAAGGATATTCGTAAAGCGGTGGACGATACCGAAGGCGAAGTCATTTATTACAAAGGGAAGATTGCGGAATCCTTGTTTTATTCCAATGCAGGCGGCATGACCGCCGATGGAACAGAAGTTTGGGGAAATCCGGTCCCTTACTTGCGCCCTGTCATGAGTGATGATACCGACCCGTTGGTGAAAGCAAAAATCTGGTATCTGGTTTCTATGGTTGACGGTACTCTGGGATATATTCGGAGTGATCTGGTAAGAGTGACAGGAGGGACAAACCCGGTAGGGCTGAGACAGGCTATCGTAAGCACAAACAGTACCAATCTGCGATCCGGTCCAAGTACAGCTTATCATCGAGTCCTCTCTACGCTGCCGACTGGAGCAGAGGTCACGATCGTGGCCGAGGAGGCAGAAGAAAACGCGTATTCCTGGACGAGAGGCCCGTACACGCCTGCAGAGGTAGCAGGGATGATTAACGCGACACAGGCTAAAAGCAACGCGCCTCGCGTCTCCACCAACCTGAAAACCTTGCGAGTGACGGAGCGAGGACCATCTGGTCGAGTCATGGAAATGAAAGCGGATGGTACCGAGATTGCTGTGTCTTCTCCAGATGCGCATCGTTCTATTTTCCAGCAAGGCGCTAGCACCTTGCGCAGTACCAAGTTTGATGTGGAGGAAATGGGGACATTCACCATTTTAGGAGCAGGAGGCAAGCGCACGACGTATCCTGTGGGTAGCAGTAACGTACAGGCTGTCGGCGCGAATGACTACGGCTCCGTTTCGGCGAACGGCTACAACGACCAATTCCTGATTTACCGCGGAACAGATGATTGGCGTGTGGCTAGCAAGACTCAACAGTTCCTCTTTAGAGGGACGGGCTTTGGTCACGGGCTCGGCGTCTCTCAGTACGGAGCAAAAGCGATGGCAGAGAGCGGGTATGACTACGAGGAGATCTTGCAACACTACTACCAGGATGTGACAATCGAGCAATAGCGCCGAGGAAACACATGAATTGTTATAAAAGGAGTAACGACTCGTGGATGTGCAACAATTTGATTTTGAACTGCCTGAGCATTTGATTGCCCAACACCCGTTGGAAGAGCGGACGTCATCCCGCTTGCTGGCATTGAATAAAGCGACAGGTGACATCATGCACCAACGTTTTACTGATCTGATCGACCATCTCGTCCCAGGTGATGTACTGGTGATGAATGACAGCCGAGTATTACCTGCTAGGCTGATCGGTGAGAAGGCGGAGACAGGAGCCAAGATTGAAGTTCTTCTGTTAAAGTCTCTGGGAGATGACCGCTGGGAAACACTCGTGAAACCAGGGAAACGAATGAAGCCAGGGACAGAGGTCGTCTTTGGTAATGGGCTCTTGAGTTGTACTTGTGAAGAGGCGACTGAAACAGGTGGGCGTATCGTTCGATTCCATTATGAAGGCATTTTTTACGAGATTTTGGATCAGCTCGGTTCGATGCCACTCCCCCCTTATATTCATGAACAACTCGACGATCAAGAGCGTTACCAAACTGTTTACGCCCGTGAGCGCGGTTCGGCTGCGGCACCGACTGCGGGTCTCCATTTTACCAAGCCGTACCTGGAGCAAATTGCAGCAAAAGGGGTACATCTGGCCTATGTCACTTTGCACGTCGGTCTTGGGACTTTTCGACCGGTCGCAGCCAATACGATCGAGGAGCATGTCATGCATGCCGAGTATTATGAGATCTCCGAAGAGACAGCTCAGATCGTCAACAGCGCGAAGGCAGAGGGAAGACGAGTGATCGCAGTAGGAACAACTTCCTGCAGAACACTAGAGACAGTCGGAAAAGCGAATGGGGGCAAGCTTACGCCGTCATCAGGCTGGACAGACATCTTTATTTATCCGGGGTATTCGTTCACGATTCTCGACGGATTGCTCACGAATTTTCATCTGCCGAAATCGACGCTGGTTATGCTTGTTAGTGCTTTAGCAGGAAAAGAAAATGTCATGAACGCCTACAAGAGTGCAGTAGAGGAAGAATATCGCTTCTTCAGCTTTGGCGATGCCATGCTCATTCTGTAGACAAATTGTGGACATTCGTATTTGGTTATATATCCGGTAAGTCATGTGGGTTTACTTCATGTTGAGATTTTTTTATAATAGGAAGGACTTACATACATAGCTTGAGGAGTGCAAAAAGTTGGCAGTACGCTACGAATTGATCAAAACATGCAAGCAAACCGGTGCACGTCTCGGCAAACTACATACGCCGCATGGGACGATCGACACCCCTGTCTTTATGCCGGTAGGCACCCAGGCAACGGTAAAAACGATGAGCCCTGAGGAGCTCAAGGCCATGGGAGCGGGAATTATTCTCAGCAATACGTATCATCTGTTCCTTCGTCCTGGACATGAAATCGTTCGGGAAGCGGGCGGACTGCATGGATTCATGAACTGGGATCGCGCTATCCTTACAGATTCTGGGGGATTTCAGGTCTTTAGTTTGAGTAATTTGCGCAAAATAACAGAAGAAGGTGTTTCCTTCCGTTCCCATCTCAATGGGGAAAAGCTGTTTCTCGGTCCGGAAGAGGCTACCCAGATCCAAAATGCATTAGGTGCCGATATTTTTATGGCATTTGATGAATGCGCTCCCTATCCGGCAGAGTACGACTATGTTCAGAAATCGATGGAACGTACGACTCGCTGGGCGGAGAGATGCTTGAAGGCACATACTCGTCCAAATGAACAAGCGCTGTTTGGGATTGTTCAAGGGGGTATGTATCACGATCTGCGCGCACAGAGTGCACGTGATCTCGTTTCTATGGATTTCCCTGGATATGCGATTGGCGGGTTGAGCGTAGGAGAGCCGTTCCCTCTGATGTATGAGGTATTGGAAAGCACGGTTCCACTCTTGCCGACCAACAAGCCACGTTATCTGATGGGAGTAGGTTCGCCAGACGCTTTGATTGACGGTGCTATCCGAGGCATTGACATGTTTGACTGCGTGTTGCCTACACGTATTGCCCGCAATGGGACATGCATGACGAGCCAAGGACGACTGGTGATTCGCAATGCGAAGTACGCCAGGGATTTTACACCGCTTGATCCGAATTGCGACTGCTACACCTGCAAGAATTACACCCGTGCTTACATCCGACATCTGGTCAAGTCGGAGGAAACCTTTGGCATTCGGTTGACGACGTACCACAACCTTCATTTCCTAGTGAAGCTGATGGAAAATGTGCGTCAGGCTATTGCCGAAGACCGTTTGCAAGATTTCCGCGACCAGTTTTTCGCTCAATATGGATTGGGTGAAGATAGATCTTTTTAATCGAGGGGGATTTACATGGAAGGCTTAACTAATT
Organism: Brevibacillus choshinensis; assembly: GCF_001420695.1. NCBI lineage: Bacteria > Bacillati > Bacillota > Bacilli > Caryophanales > Paenibacillaceae > Brevibacillus > Brevibacillus choshinensis. Next base: position 704,585 of record NZ_LJJB01000007.1, read on the forward strand.
TTTTACCGATTATCATCATGTTCGCGATTTTTTATTTCTTGCTGATTCGTCCGCAGCAAAAGAAGGCAAAAACACGTAATGCCATGCTAGCCGCTGTGAAAAAAGGCGACAAGATCGTGACCATCGGTGGAATGCACGGTACGATTCAAGAGCTGGCAGATGACACCGTAACTTTGCGCGTGGCTCACAACGTCAATATCACGTTTGACCGCGGTGCCATCAATAGCGTTGTTTCCGCTAGCAATGCAGCTGCTCCAGCAAAAACAGAACCAGCGAAAACAGAACCTGCAAAAACAGAAGAAGCAAGCGAAGAAGCGAAATAATACAGGAAAAAGCAGGTGGGGTAGCCCGCCTGCTTTTTTTGTTTATTTCCTGTTCAAGAGAACTACTTTCTCGGCTTGATTCCTTTTGGCTTATGACTGGAATTGATGGAATTCACACCGAGGATGCCACCGAGGCCAGCCAGTACAAAGGCACCGGCTAAAAAGAGGAGCGTTCCCCATTGCATGGGGGCGTCAAAGCCGAGAAAGCCGATGAGAAGGACAACGATGAAATAAGTGAGCCCAGTAAGTCCGCCATAGTACCAACCTTTGCCGCCGCAACGTCGCCCAGTTACGTAGCCGCCGATGAGAAGTCCGATGGCATTGATGACATACGTAAAATAGGGCAGGGAACTTTCGCGTAGATTGGTAAAGCTAAGAAGAAAGGTAGCGAGCAGCGCTCCAATCAAGACGAGACCGAGCGTATACAAAAGACCTGTTAGTACAGAGGTGGAAGCACTCCGCACGGTATTACCCCCTCACTGGTCAACTGTTTGTACCATCTATATGAGAGGCTTGGTCAACGTATTCATCTTCGCGTTGAACATTGAAAGGAATTTTCGTATGATGGATGAGGAACAAGACGGGGGTGAAGAAAGATGATTAAAACGTACTTTTATAACCACTCAGAACAGAAGATGTTTCATGACGTTGATCTCGCTACTAAAGACCAATGGCTGAAATCTCCCGAGGATTTGCTCTGGATTGATCTGTACGATGTGGGAAACAATGAACTTCCCTATATTGCCAAGATCTTCGACTTTCACCCGCTGGCAATTGAGGACTGCCTGCACGTCAGTCCGCGTGCTAAGGTAGACAAGTACGACGACTACTATTTCTTCGTCTTTCACGCCCTTCGTTACAACGAAGAGAGCGACGATGAGATTACAACAGTAGAACTGAACGTGTTTCTCGGTCCAAACTACATCGTCACGATTCACAAATCTCCGATGAACACGATCGGAAGAATTGCGGCCATGTGCCATCGTAACATTTCGTATCTGAATCGCGGTCCGGATTACTTGCTGTACGCAATCGTAGACGGAATTACGGATGAATACTTCCCCATCATCGACCGGATCAGTGTACGGATTGACGAGCTGGAGGACGAGATTTACGAGCATCAGATGGAGGAAATCACGGAAGAATTCTTGGCATTGAAGCGAACGATTATTTTGATTCGTCGTGTGATTATGCCTCAAAAACGGATCTTTGCGAATGTAAATGGCCGTTATTCGTTCGACATTTCCGAGGAAAACGTTCCGTTCTACAGTGATTTGACAGACCACTTGGAGAGGATTTCCGATTCGACGGAGACCTTCCGCGATCTGGTAAATGGTGCGTTGGATACGTACTACACCATTATCAGTGCGAAGACGACCGAAACGATGCGTGTCCTCACCATCATTTCCACGATTATCCTGCCACTGACGTTTATTACGGGTTTGTTCGGGATGAATACCTTTGCATGGCTGGGTGAAGAAGCGGAGCCGTACATGCTGGTCGTAGCGCTCGTCATCATGCTAGGCATGACTTTTGCGATGCTTCACATTTTCCGCAAACGCAAGTGGCTGTAATTGGCGGTAATAGTTGTTCCCTCACTGAAAAAGACTAGTAACAAATGTTCAGTGGGGGGCGGCCAGAGTGGAAGATCTAACAACTGCATTACTACGCACCCTTTTTTCGTATTTTTTTCTCCTGATCTTGTTGCGATTGATGGGAAAACGAGAGTTGGGGAAGCTCTCCGTTTTTGACGTAGTCATTTCCATCATGCTTGCAGAAATGGCTGTCCTAGCGATAGAGGAGATCGAAAAACCAGCGAGCTTGTTCTACATACCGATGCTGCTCATAGGGGTTTTGGAGATCATCATGGCGTATGTTTCCTTGAAAAGTAAAAAGGTCCGAGACGTTGTAGACGGCTCGGCAGACGTCATTATTGAAAATGGCGAGATCAGGGAAGGAGCCATGCGACGAAACCGTCTGAACATGGACGATCTGATGGTGCATTTGCGTCAAAAGAACGTCAAGAATGTAGCGGATGTAGAATTTGCGGTCTTAGAGCCAACCGGACAAATGAGCGTTTTTTTAAAAGAACGTAAAGATCCGGTGACGCGAGAGGACCTGGGGATGTTTGAACGTGAGCAAATCGGTCCCGTCTCCTACAAAGGTCTACCGATCCCTTTAATTCTCGATGGAAAGGTCAGGATGGAAGCCCTCGACAAAATAGGGCAAAACGAACTCTGGCTGAAACGGGAAATACGTAGGTACGGAATTAAAGACATCCGAGAGGTATCTTTCTGCAGCATTGATGAGCGAGGGATTATTTATCTCGATAAAAAAGACAAACCGCCGCTGCAATGACGCTCAGCGGCGTGGAAAAAAGACAGCCAATTGTTCGCCGATCCAAGGGATACGGCGTACGTCCTGTTTACCAAGTACGCGCATAGCTACGAGGAGGACGACGTACAGGAGAGCGCTGACCATCGTACAGACGAGCAAAAGCTGTCCAACAGATGCATCCAGAAACCAATTTTTTGCCATGTAGGAGCCAGCGTAGCCCATGGCAAGCATCGCCGCACCGATTTTGCCAAACTCCCTGACATCAATGGTGAAACCGATTTTCTTGATGAGGCTCGCAAAGTGCAGCAGCGTAACGAGTGTAATCCCGATGTTCAGCGCAATGACTGCGCCGTGTATGCCAAAGGCGGGCTGAGCCGTAAAGAGAAACATGGCCGTTGTTTTAATGATCGCGCCGATTAGCGTATTGCGAAAGACAACCTGTGCGTAATCTAGGCCTTGCAGCGCGGCAGCCAACGGTGCTTGAAAGAAGAGGAAGACCGAAAAAGGAGCCATTTCTTTCAAGAGGATACCTACCTCGTGAAACTGGTTGCCGTAAATCAGACCGCACAGAGGTTCTGCGAATATAGTCAGTAATACCGTGCAGGGTGCTCCTATGACGAGTGTGATCCGCATCGATTGATAGATGCGACGATGCACGAGGGGAGCATTATTTTGATAGGCGGCTTCTGCGACAGCAGGAACGAGGGAAATCGACAAGGAATACGTAAGAAAAGTAGGGAACATCAAAAGCGGTACCGCCATACCAGCAAACTGCCCGTATAAACCGGTGGCCGTCGTTGTGGTGAAACCGGCGATGACGAGGGCAAGAGGTACGAGCATCGGCTCCAGAACGTACGCGATGGAGCCAATGATGCGGCTCATTGTAACAGGCAGAGCCACATGGATTAATTGGTGCAGGCTCGCTTTACTTGCTGAGACTGCTTGTAGAAATGGCTTTTCCAAGAGCATGGAGGCGGTCTTTTTGCTTCCTTTTCGGTATTGCCACAGGATGTAAAGGAGACCAGCTGCTTCTCCAAAAATAATACTACCTACTGCGCCTGCGGTTGCATACTCGATTCCTGCGGGCAAAAATGAGATCGTCATGACAACGACCAGAGCCATTCTGACGATCTGCTCCAGCAGCTGTGAGATGGCAGTCGGCACCATGTTCTGCTTGCCCTGGAAGTACCCTCGGAGCACCAAGGAAATACTGGAGATGGGGATGACGGGAACGGCAGCGAGCATGACGATGTGAGCGCGTGGGTCGGCAAACAGACCACTGGCGATCCATTGGGAGAACAGTAAAAGGATGGAACAGACGACTACGCTGATGCCACCCGCTACCGAAAGTGCCAACAGGAGAAAGCGGCGAGTTAACCGTGGGTTTTTGGCGGCTTCGGTTTCCGCTACTTGCTTGGCGATGGCGACTGGCAGCCCAAACGTCGTCAATGTAATCAGGAAGTACAAGAGGGGCACGACCATTTGATAAAGCCCCATTCCCTCTGCACCGATGATGCGGGAGAGCACGATTCTGTGCGCAAACCCAAATATTTTTGTGATACCGCCAGCGATGATGAGGATGACCGTCCCGTAAAAGAATGACTGTCTCATGGAGGGCTCCTTTGCAAGGAAATTCACTTAATAAAGAATATGGACGTGCCGCAGTCGGCATGACTACTTTGGGGAGGGAAACAAAAGATGGACCAAGCGGAAAAAGATGGTTGGTTTCGGCAAGTTTCAAGTATTTGCCAGAGTAAAGCAGAAGAGTTTGCTTTTCTCGGTTATGAGAATGTGACGGCAGCAGATGTGTGGGAGTGTGTCAGTCATACATACAAAGAAATCCCGCCGATGCACCGCCTGGTCAATGACATCCTGTCCCTGAAGCCCAACAAGTACATGAACTACCTGATGATTCAAATGTATCGAAATTCGTAATGAAACTTCCTTGTCTTACATTCGTATGAAAGAAAATGTGCATGCTAGACAAGGGGTTGGTTACCATGGTTCGCTTTTCCAGCAATAATTGACACGTTTTTTCATACTTCGCTATAATGGGCATACTGGTTTCTCGTCAAGGACGGGACCCTGTTACGAAAGAGGGGTATTACTGCGATGATAAAATGGGGAAGATTCCTCCTGTTCCTGGTTGTTGTAGCCTTACTAGGCACATTGGTAGCAACGACGACCACGCAGGTGGCAGGTAAGATCACACTTGGTCTGGACCTTCAAGGCGGTTTTGAAATTTTGTACGAGGTAGAGCCACTTGAAGCTGGACACCAGGTTGATATTGAATTGCTCAAGTCAACCGCACACATGATTGAGAGACGGATTAATATTGGCGGCGTGGTAGAGCCTGTTATCGATACAGAATTGCCGAACCGTATCCGTGTGAAAATCGCTTCACAGTCCGCCGACCAGGACAAGCTACGTGAGCTGATCGGGAAGCCTGCAGTTCTGACTTTCCGTGACGAGGCAGGCAAAATTATTCTTCGCGGTAGCGATCTGGCTCCAAATGGCGCAGCAGTCGGTTACGATGACCTGAAACGCCCATTGGTAACCGTGAAATTCTCTGATTCGAAAAAATTGGAAGATGTAACTCGTGCGAATCTACATAAACGCATGGCGATTTATCTGGATGAAAACTTGCAGACCAACCCGACGATTCAGTCGGTTATCACGGGTGGCAGTGCGCAAATCACAGGGGATTACACGCAGGAATCAGCGCAAGAACTGGCTGATTTGCTGAACTCCGGTGCGATGCCTGCCAAACTGATTGAGAAACAGGTAACATCAGTAGGAGCTTCTCTGGGTGCTCTTGCTCTGCAAAAAACCATTTATGCTGGCTACATTGGCGCAGCCTTGATTTTCTTGTTCATGGTGTTCGTCTATCGCATGCCAGGTATGATTGCGAATATTACGCTGGCCGGTTTTACTTATTTCTGTTTGGTCGTACTGGACTGGATGGATGCGACACTCACGCTGCCGGGGATTGCTGGTTTTATTCTCTCCATCGGGATCGCGGTTGACGCCAACATCATTACGTACGAACGTATCCAAGAAGAACTTCGTTCCGGGAAAACGGTCCTTTCTGCGTTCCGCTCCGGTGAACGTCGTTCCTTGATTACCATTTTGGACGCGCATATTACGACTTTGATCGCGACTGGTGTACTGTTCTTCTTTGGTACAAGCTCGATCCAAGGTTTTGCTGTCGTCCTCGCGATGACGATTGTAGTGAGTATCATTACCAACGTGTTCGGGTCCCGATTCCTCCTTTGGTTGGTTATCCGCTCCAACATGTTTAAAAAGCCGTTCTGGTTCGGAGTAAAGGAGAGTGAGATCGGTGAGCTTTAATCAACACGACACGGTCATCCGATTCGATATCGTTAAAAATCGACGGAAGTTCTTTATCGGATCTTCCGCAATTATCATCCTGGGCTTGCTGTTCATCCTGTTCCAAGGTCTACACTTGGGTGTTGACTTCAAAGCAGGGACGCGTCTCGACGTTTACATTGGGAAAGACTTTAAACCAGCAGAGATTGAGGCGATCATCAAGGAGAAAATCCCGAATGTGGCGTTTTCTCCAGTGACGACGTACGGTACGTATCAAGCTTTCACTCGTTTTGATCAAACAGTATCTTCTGACACGATGATGGTGGTGGAACAGGCCCTAAAGGCCAAGTACGGGGATCAAGTCAACAAGCAAGTATCTACGGTTGATCCGAGCATTGCGCGAGAGATGGTGAAGAAAGCAGCAATTGCAGTAGCGATCGCATCGTTAGGGATTGTCATCTACATTGCCATTCGCTTCCAGTGGCTCTTCGGTGTCGCGACAGTTGCGGGACTTTTGCATGACGTGTTTATACCGATTGCGATCTTCTCCGTATTGGGGCTGGAAGTGGATATTACCTTCATTGCAGCGCTCCTGACCATTCTCGGTTACTCGATTAACGATAAAATCGTTATTTTTGACCGGATTCGGGAAAACCTACGAACAATGAAGTCCAAAAGCGTCGAAGATCTGGAGCATCTCGTCAACGTGTCCTTGTGGCAGACGATGCGCCGTTCCATCTACACAGTAGCGACCGTATTCTTTACCGTCTTGGCGATTGCCGTACTGGGTAGCGAGAGCATCCGCAACTTCTCTTTGGCGTTGTTGTTCGGTCTGGTGAGCGGTACGTATTCTTCGATCTTTATTGCCGCTCAAATCTGGGTAAACTTAAAAGAACGGAATATGCTTAAGAAGAAAGCATAAAGCATTTGCTTTTCATAACAGCATGTTCGAAGTGCCGCGGGGGAGCTCCCCGCGGTTTTCTACTCTCATGAGGTTTTTCTAGTAGGGGGGCGTCGCAATCGTGGAAGATCGGTTGGCGAAAGCGCAGTTTGGAGCGTGGGTAGGAATTGTGGGGAACTTGGCATTGGCTGGGGTCAAGCTCGTCATTGGTTTGATGGCCAAATCACAGGCGCTGATCGCCGATTCTGTTCATTCCGCCTCGGATGTTGTCGGGTCGGTAGCGGTATTGATAGGTTTGCGGGCAGCCGAGCGTCCACCTGATGAGGATCATCCCTATGGTCATGGCAAAGCTGAGTCGATCTCAGCTATCATTGTTTCTGTGCTGCTGGCTGTAGTTGGTTTTGAGATCGGACTATCGTCCATCAAATCGTTTTTCGCTCCATTGGTAGCACCTGGCTTTCTAGCTGTGTGGGCAGCGATCGGTTCTATGATCGTCAAGGAGTGGATGTTTCGCTACAAATACAACCTCGGCAAGAAACTGAACAGCCAGTCCCTGATTGCCAATGCATGGGAGCATCGATCAGACGTGTACTCTTCCTTCGCCGCGCTCGTCGGAATTGGAGGAGCCATTGTCGGGGAGTGGCTCGGCATTTCGTGGATGCTCTATCTGGACCCGGCAGCAGGGATCTTTGTGTCGGCGCTTGTTTTGAAAATGTCCTACAATATCATGATGGAGTCAATACATAGTACGCTTGATCACGTACTCCATGAAGACGATACGGTTGAATTCCGCCAACGGATCGAGAGCGTTTCAGGTGTGATGAGGCTAGATACTCTACGCGCGAGAGAGCATGGGCATTACTTGATCATCGATGTGAAAATTGGGGTGGATCCGCATATCACGGTAGAGGAAGGGCATCGCATTGGGAAACAGGTAAAACAAGAGTTGATGGGAAATTTTTCGCAGGTACGGGATGTTTTTGTTCATATCAACCCCTATGATGCGGCTCAAGGGGAAAGAACGTAGCAAACCCCCTATTATACGCAGTTGTCAGTCTCCCTTTCCATCCTCTATAATGAATGAGGATTGGAGGTGGGCTCATTGTTGAAAGCGAAAACACGCTGGCAACTGGCGGCTTACGACGAACAATTGGCGGTGACCATTGCTGCTGAGTGCCAATTGACTCCGCTCGTTTCCAAGCTGCTGGTGATTCGCGGCATTGATTCACCACAGAAGGCTCGTGATTTTCTTCAGGCAGGTCCGGAGTTGTTTTATGATCCGTTTCTGTTAGATGGCATGGAACAGAGCGTGCATCGCATCAGACAGGCCATCGAGAAGAAAGAACCGATCTGCATTTACGGAGATTACGATGCGGATGGTGTCAGTTCGACATCGTTTATGGTACATCTGTTGCGCCAAATGGGCGCGGTATTTGATTACTACATCCCCAACCGGTTTACGGAAGGATATGGGTTACATAAAGACGCATTGGCTCATTTACACCAGAGCGGTTACAAGCTGGTTATCACCGTCGATACCGGAATTAGTGCGGTAGAGCAGGTGGAATTCGCCAACCAACTGGGACTTGAGGTCATTGTAACCGACCACCATGAACCTCCGGCTGTCATCCCGGAGGCATTTGCTGTGATTAATCCAAAAAAGCCTGGCTGCTCGTACCCGTTTGATATGCTTGCGGGTGTCGGCGTGGCTTTTAAGCTAGGGCATGCACTTTTGGGAGAAGCCCCCCTTCATTTGGCTGATCTGGCGGCGTTGGGAACAATCGCCGATCTCGTTCCACTGGTAGACGAAAACCGCATTCTGGCGAGAGCTGGTTTAAAACGGTTGAACCAGACACGCAACGTGGGACTTCAAGCGTTGGTTCGTGTGTGTGGACTAGCCGATACCGAGCTGTCTGCAGGACATGTCGGATTTGCTCTCGGACCGCGACTGAATGCTAGCGGACGGCTGGAGACGGCGGAATCAGCGGTCAAGCTGTTGACGACGGAAGATCATGACGAAGCCGAGAAGTGCGCGCAAGCATTGGATGACCTGAATCGTGAGCGTCAAGAGCTGGTGCAGACGATGACCGAAGAAGCGATTCAGATGGTGCATGCTCAGTATCCACCAGAGGAACACAAGGTGCTGGTCGTGGCAAAGGAAGGCTGGAACGTCGGAGTTGTCGGGATTGTCGCATCACGCTTGGTGGAGACATTCTACCGGCCTACAATCGTACTTGGCATCGACCCTGTCAAAGGCACTGCCAAAGGTTCGGCGCGTAGTATTACGGGTTATGATATGTACGAGGCGCTGACTGCTTGCAAGGAATGGCTGCCTCACTACGGCGGACATACGATGGCAGCAGGGATGACATTGCCCACCGAAAACCTAGATCCATTGCGCCAAAAGCTGAATGAACTGGCGAGCGAGTGGTTGTCCGCAGAGGACTTTACCCCGCTGACCAAGGTCGATGTGTCCATGGACATACAGGAAGTCAGTCTGGACGCGGCGGAGCAGCTCGAGAGACTCTCGCCTTACGGAATGGGGAACCCTACACCGCTCGTCATGCTCGAAGACGTGGAAACCACCGGGATGCGCATCATTGGTCGAGACGACAATCACTTGAAGTGCTCCTTGCAAAAAGCGGGAACGACGGTTGATGCGATAGGCTTTAACTGGGCTCATGTCACGAAAAAGGTAACGCCCAAGGCAAAGTTTCGCGTGCTGGGCGAGCTCTCCGTCAATGAATGGAATGGAAATCGTAAGCCACAGTTGACCATCCGTGATTTGTCGGTTCCGCATCAGCAAGTGTTTGATTGGCGTGGAAGCCGAGATAAGTGGGACAAGTGGCTTCAGCTTGCAGCTGAGCCGAATTCCTGGACCATCTTGTTTCGAGAGGAAAGCTACGAGTTCCTGACAACAAAAGCTTCGGCTGAACAGTCCAAGTCTGTCGTATATGTAGGGTCAGGGGAGACGAGTGAGCCACTTCCTATTTTGCAAAATGTTGTCTTGTACGACCTGCCCAAGCGGCGTACAGAATTGCAGGCCATTCTAGCCCAAGTAAGCCAAGCTGAACGCATCTACTGCCTATTTGGAGATCCGGATTTAGGAATGGAAAAACTATCCTGCCCGGGGCGAGAGCACTTCAAGCAATTGTACCAGTTCCTTTTACAAGTACCGGTAGTCCCCCAAATCCATTTGGACGCATTGGCGAAAAAGCTAAAATGGAAACGCAATCTGCTGGACGGTATGATTGCCATCTTCATGGAGCTCGGTCTGCTGGCAGAAGAGCCAGGACAGTACCGACTGCAAAATCCCGAGGGGAAACGACCTCTGGAAAGCTCTCAGTTGTATCAGGCTTGGAAGGAAGAATCCGAGCTGGCAACGGACTTGCTGTTCTCATCTTCGGATGATTTGATTCGAACGTTTCATCAGTTGGTGGAACCTGCCACCATTTAGGAGGAATTATTCATGGATTTCAAACAATACATTCGCGTCATTCCTGATTTCCCACAACCGGGTATTCGTTTTAAAGATATCACTACCCTTTTGAAAGACGGTCCAGCTTACCGCGCTGCAATCGAAGAGCTGGCTGTATTTGCTCGTGAAGTTCAGGCTGATATCATCGCTGGACCAGAAGCACGCGGATTTGTCGTAGGGGCGCCTCTGTCCTATGAAATGAGCATCGGATTTGTACCGATCCGCAAGTCTGGCAAGCTGCCATACGAGACAATCAAAGCCGACTACGACCTTGAATACGGCAAGGATGCACTGGCTGTTCACGTCGATGCGATCCAGCCTGGTCAACGCGTACTGATTGCTGACGACTTGTTGGCAACGGGGGGAACAATCGAAACAACGATCAACCTGATTGAACAATTGGGAGGCAAAGTCGTGGGTGCAGCATTCTTTATCGAGCTGTCCTACCTGGATGGACGCCAAAAAATTGGAGATATTCCAGTGAAATCCTTGGTGCAATATTAATACAAGAGCATTTAAAAAACGGGCCAAATGCCCGTTTTTTGTTTATTTCCTGGACTGTCCATACTTTACAAGGGAAATCAGCTTTACAATACGAACGACTTACAAGATAATAGTATGAAATAGACATGATTATCATTTTCCATCCTAACGCATGACCGATTTTGCGAACCGGCTTCGCAGGACTTTTTTTTTATACTATCGTTTCCTGTCGAACGTTCTCTGGCAGTCTGATAGTGGAGTCCGTACTACGCTTCGACCGGCTCCTTCAAAAGAACTTCATTCAGAAGCTTTTTGCAACGCAAATACCTCAGCATCAGCTTTCTGCATGGCTGTGGTATTACTTTCCGCTTCAGCGCGGTCGGCCAACTTTGAGCATGCCTCGATAGAGGTTTTCTTATGAGAGGATAAGGGAAGGGAACTATGATTACCGGCATTGATGAGATAGTAAAAAAAGCTAGCACGTATTTATCACAAGCGGATATAGATCTGATTACACGAGCGTATCAGCTGGCGGAAAAAGCGCATGAAGGCCAGGTGAGAAAATCTGGTGTTCCTTACATCATGCACCCGATAGCCGTAGCGGGCATTCTCGCTAATCTGCACATGGATGCAGTGACGATTGCAGCGGGCTTTTTGCATGACGTAGTGGAAGACACGGAGATTACTCTAGATTACCTCCGGGAGCAGTTTGGAACGGATGTAGCCCTTCTGGTAGACGGCGTAACGAAGCTGGAAAAAATTAAATACAAGTCCAAAGAAGAGCAGCTCGCGGAGAACCACCGTAAGATGCTGATTGCTATGGCTCAGGACATCCGGGTCATCATGATCAAGCTGGCAGACCGTTTGCACAACATGCGAACGCTGCGTCACATGTCAGAGGAGAAACAACGGGAAATTTCCGATGAGACACTGGAGATTTTCGCACCGCTGGCACACCGACTCGGGATCGCCTCTGTCAAATGGGAGCTGGAGGATACATCGCTTCGTTATTTGAATCCCCAGCAGTATTACCGGATCGTCAACCTGATGCAGAAGAAACGGGTAGAGCGTGAAGCTTATCTAAACGAAGCCTCCGATACCATCCGCGAGAAATTGGGCGAGCTGAATATTGAGGCAGAGATTTCCGGCAGGCCGAAGCACATCTACAGCATCTATAAAAAGATGACCAAGCAAAACAAGCAGTTCAACGAGATCTATGACCTGCTGGCGCTGCGCATCATCGTGAATGACATCCGCGACTGTTATGCAGTACTCGGGATCGTTCACACCTTGTGGAAGCCGATGCCAGGCCGCTTCAAGGACTATATCGCGATGCCAAAGACGAACATGTATCAGTCTTTGCATACGACGGTGATTGGTCCAAAAGGCGAGCCGCTGGAAGTGCAAATTCGCACATGGGATATGCATCAGACAGCCGAGATCGGGATCGCGGCCCACTGGGCTTACAAGGAAGGCAAGAGTGTCGTTCAGGGATCGTTCGCTGAAAAGCTGGGCAATCTGCGTGAGATGATCGAAGGTGGCTCTGAAGAAGCGCCTAATGCGCAAGAGTTCATGGAAAGTCTCAAACAGGATCTGTTCTCGGATACGGTTTTCGTCTTTACACCAAAAGGAGACGTGGTGGAGCTTCCAAAAGGCTCTGTACCGCTGGACTTCTCCTATCGCATTCACTCGGCCGTCGGTAATCGTACGATCGGAGCAAAAGTGAACGGCAAGATCGTACCGCTCGATTATGCGATGAAAACGGGCGATATTATTGAGATTTTGACCTCCAAGCATTCGTACGGACCTAGCCAGGACTGGCTGAAAATGGCGAAGTCGGCGCATGCCCGTAATAAAATCAAGCAATGGTTCAAGAAAGAGAAGCGGGAAGAAAACGTCGCCAAAGGTCAGCAGATGGTTGAGGCAGAGGTCAAGGCCCGTAGCTTTGACATCAAGGATGCGATGACGGAGACCAACCTGAAGGAAGCAGCAGCTCGCTTTAACTTCCAAGGTGCCGAAGATATGTTTGCAGCGGTAGGCTATGGTGGGATTACGGCTTCGCAAATTGTCACGCGTCTGGTCGACAAGCTGCGCCGTGAACGGGAAGAGCAAAATCCGGTCATTCCCGAATACAAGCCAAATCCTGCCCAGCATGCAGGAAAAAGCGAATCTGGGGTCAAAGTGCGCGGCGTAGACAACCTGTTGGTGCGTATATCTCGTTGCTGTACGCCGGTCCCTGGTGACCAGATCATCGGGTTCATCACGAGAGGTCGCGGTGTGTCCGTGCACAGGCTGGACTGCCCGAACGTGCTGACAGATGAATGCTCGGAACGATTGATCGACGTCGAATGGGACACTGACTTCAAGCACAACTTTAACGTGGAAATCGAAATTACAGGTAATGATCGGAGTGGCCTCTTAAACGATGTCCTTCAAGTTGTAGCAGAGACCAAGACGAACATCGCCGCAGTGAGTGGCAAAGCGGACAAAAACCGAGTAGCGACGATTCACATGACCATTTCCATCAGCAATGTGGATCATCTGCAAAAGGTTGTGGAGCGCATCAAGCGCATCAAGGATATTTATTCGGTTCGCCGGATTCTGAGCACCTGATCCTACGTGGATTGGGTGTTCTTGTTTACCTATGAGTATTAGTTGCGTGAGAGAAAGGAATGGACAAACGATGAGAGTAGTCGTTCAACGAACTCGGGAAGCGAGTGTAACAGTAGCAGGGGAAGTGGTAGGACAGATCGAGCACGGGTTGATGCTGCTCGTAGGAATTACCCATGAGGACGGCGAAAAAGAAGTGGAATTCGTCGCAGATAAAATTGCCAACCTACGCATCTTTGAAGACGACGAAGGCAAAATGAATCATTCCGTTTTGGAGACGGGTGGACAGATCCTATCTGTGTCTCAATTTACGCTTTACGGTGACTGCCGCAAAGGAAGACGCCCCAATTTCATGGCGGCGGCAAGACCTGAGCATGCAGAGCCTTTGTACGAGCTTTTTAACAAAAAGCTGCGGGAAAAAGGACTGCAAGTAGAGACCGGACGCTTTGGAGCGATGATGGATGTGCGCTTGCTCAATGACGGACCTGTTACACTGATTGTCGAGTCGTAAATCAGACAGGGGTGTGTGGACGTGGGACGTGAAGCTTTCATCAACACCTGATCGGTTTACCCTTTTGATCTGGATTATCAAGACACCACAGCCCTGCAGCAAGCGATGTCGCAGCTGCGATCAGAGCGTGGCCCAATTGATGTGGCCGTGACGTGGATACACAATACGGCACCAGAAGCGCTGTCGGTCATTCAACACGAATTTGCCTATCAAGCAGAGGAATGGCGACTGTACCATGTGTGCGGAAGTCGAGCTTGGATCAAACCACCCTTCGTAGAAGAGGTGGATTCTTGCTTGTATCGACGGATCATTCTCGGCTTTGTATGGGAAGAGCCAGTCGCTCGCTGGTTGACAAACGACGAGATCGCCTGTGGAGTAATTCGTGCGATTGAAACCGATCAGCCTCAGTCTATCATTGGTGAAGTCGAACCGTGGGAGCGACGCCCCGGTTACTAATGAGGAAACTACATAGATGTAAAAGTAAAAAAGAACGCGGGAAGGTTCCTGCGTTTGAAGTGCACCCCTTATAGTGGACATTGGAAAAAACACGAGTGTTTTAAACCGATGATTCCTATAGGGGGTGTTTTTCGTTATGGCAAAAATGGGGCAAAAGTTTACGAATTATAGTCATGAAATCAAGATGGAAGCAATTCGCTTGTACATGGAGGAAGGATGGTCTAATCGAAAGATAATGGAACATCTAGGGATCCCAGACAGAGGCCGAGTCACTACATGGACAAAGAAGTTCAAGCAGTTGGGTGAATTCGGCTTATTGGATCAGAGAGGTCGACGTGACGAATACATGGATCAAAATCGATATGTCCAAAAATTAGAGAGGGAGAATTCGATGCTAAAAAAGTGTTTACAAATTTGGATGCGGGAGGTGTCCAAGAGAAGTACAATGCCATCGTGAAATTGACTGAGTGGTACCATGTAACAGAGTTATGTAAGCTATTCGGGGTCTCTAGAAGTGGATTCTATGCTTACAGAAAGCGGAGTTCACAAGACAAAGACCTTGTAATTAAGGAGTTCATTCAAAAGATCTA
This sequence comes from Brevibacillus choshinensis, assembly GCF_001420695.1. Classification (NCBI taxonomy): domain Bacteria; kingdom Bacillati; phylum Bacillota; class Bacilli; order Caryophanales; family Paenibacillaceae; genus Brevibacillus; species Brevibacillus choshinensis. The sequence goes on from NZ_LJJB01000007.1 coordinate 719,604, forward strand.
TAGCAAATATGATGGGAAATACGGATATCGTCAAACGCAGCTCTTTCTACTTCAAGACTACAAGATATGGGTTAACCACAAAAAGGTCCTACGCCTCATGCAAGAGATGGGACTACGCTCCCGAGTACGCCGTAAACATCGATGCAACTATGCTTCTTCTATAGGGACACGTGTAGTTGAAAACTTATTGCAACGGAAATTTCATGCCAACTTACCGAATCAAAAGTGGGTTACTGACGTAACCCAATATCGTATCGGAGATACATGGTTGTACCTGTCTGCCGTCAAGGATTTGTTTAATAACGAAATCGTGGCCTACCATCTAGCGCAGCGCAATGACAATGATCTTGTTTTGCAGACTTTCAAGAAAGCCTTTCAAAATAAAGAGGACATGTCTGGACTGATCGTTCACAGCGATCAGGGATTCCAGTACACGTCCTATGCGTATCACGACATGCTGCCAAAGGTTGGAGCCCAAATCAGCATGTCACGCCGAGGCAATTGTTACGACAATGCCTCTATGGAGAGCTTCTTCTCGCATCTCAAAACGGAAGCGCTCTACCCTTATGATATCCGAACAGTAGACGAGGCACAAAGGAGAATTGAGGAATATATCCATTTTTACAACTCTACGAGGCCACAAAGAAAATTAAACAAGCTGACGCCGATTGAGTACCGGCGCCAGCTTGCTGCTTAGCTCTTTTTTTAGTGTCCACTAAATGGGGTCTTGACCAGTTCTTTTTGCTTGTTTTCGTCTTGATTTAACTGCCCTGTGTGCTTTGCGAGGAGAAGTATTGGATAATCCCTTTGTATAAGCCGTCTGCAGCCAGATCCTGCTGCTTCTCAGAGCGTACACGGATCTCTTCGTTGTAGTTGGAGAGGAAACCGATTTCTGTCAGGATAGAAGGAACTGGGTTTTCGCGCAACACGAAGTAATCACCAAAGCGGGATTGCAAGTCTTTGTAGTTGGTCGCTTTAACGAGCTCGTTTTGAACCAGGGAAGCTAGCTTGCTGGAGTTCCCTTGGTTGTAGAAGAAGACGATCGAGCCGTTTGTAGCTGTGTTTGGATGCGTATTGTGGTGGACGCTGACGAAAATATCGGCTTTGTTCACGATAGCGACATCCACCCGTTGCTGCAAGGTCAGCTTACGATCGTCAGGGCGAGTCATGATGACCTTGGCCCCAGCGGATTCAAGCTTGTTTCGTAGCAGGAGAGCTACCTGCAAATTCACCGTCTTTTCCAAGGTAGAAAAGCTCGAGCCTGTGGCACCATTGTCGTTCCCACCGTGTCCTGCGTCGACGACGATGACTTTTCCCACTAACTCATTGGACTTGACGACGGCAGGAACACCGCTGGCAGATACGAGCCAACCTGCGATGTAGCCGGTCGAACCATTGCTCAAGGTCACCTGGAACCAATCGCCTGCTTTGCCTGCAATGGCATATTTTTCGCCGGTCTGTGCGAGCGTGACGACTTCATGCTCAGTGCCAGGTCCGGAGCGGACATTCGTATCAGGATTAATAATAGTGACGTACGGGCCGCTTGGGGTAGGAGCTGTCGGCTGGGATACGGTGATCAGCCATCCGGCAACCCATCCGGTTTTGCCATCCGGAGCTTGTACACGGTACCATTCCCCTTGCTTTTCCGATATGGTCAATGTGCTTCCTATGGCAAGCGTACCGAGAATAGCGCTCGTCGTATTCGCTTCACTACGCAAATTGAGTCCATCTGTATTTACTTTGGCTGTCTGCTTGGCAGGGGCAGGTGGTATGGGAGAAACCGGTGGCTGTTCTGGCGATCCCGTAGAGCTTGAGTTGCTTCCTGTCCCAGAAGCAGGCAGGGTGGGAACAGCTCCTTCATCTGTAGAAAACCAGGCGTTCACTCCATCGTAAGGAAATTGAATCCAGCCGTTTTGCTGGGTGATGACAGTGACGTTTTCACCTGCGTGCAGCTGACCAATCGCCGGAGTGCTGGCATCGGGAGTCGCATATACGTAAGGTGCGAATTCCAGCGTGAGGCTGGCTCCTTGCACAGCTCCGGGCTTTGAAGGAGTACCCCCTGTATTTGCTGCGGGAGGGGGAGGCGTGTTGGTGCTAGGTACCGGAGTGTTACCTGTTGAAGGGGTCGTGCTAGCTGGATTGCCACCCGTGCCTTCCTTGACCAGCCAAGAAGCAACCCATCCTTTGGTTTGACCGGACAGCTGAATCTGAATCCAGTCACCATTCTTTTGTACGATGTTGTAGCGTGTACCCGGATTGATGGTCTGGACGACAGCGTATGTCTGACCAGGGCCTGAGCGAACATTGAGATTGTCGGTTGTGCTCTCGATCTGTGAGACGGGAGCGGTTGTTTGCTGAGCCGTGACCAACCAGTTGGCGACCCAACCACTTTGTCCATTCGGTAGTTTCACTTGTATCCAGTCGTTTTTGGTAGTGATGACTGGCAGTACCGTTTTCATTGGTAGAGTAGTGACGACTGTGTCCTGAAGACTTGGACCTGAACGGACGTTGAGCTTGTCCACAGAGACCTGAACAGAACCGGCGGCCCAAGCTGTTGTGACGGGGAGGGAAACGGCGCATGCGATAGTCAGGAGAGACCTCAGGAACTTTTGACGAAACACAATTTGACATCCTTTCCAGCTGATTTGCTATTGTCCATCTATTTTTCTTGCATCTTTTTGGTAAATGTTTCTCTTTCGCCTTATACCCTGCTTTTTCCTGCATCTTCCGACAAAGTTCCTCACGTTTTTCATGGGTTGTTTTTCCGCTGGAGCGGCAATAATAGAGGTACAACATTGCATCTAGGAGGAATACGGCGTGAGACAGTCAGAAAAGGAGACATTTGCCACGGATATAAACAGAAAGATGTTTTCCGTCGATTTTCACGATTTTTTGGAAAAAGAGTCGACGCTAAACGATGTGGAAATGTCGAGTGAGTTCAACATCAGCGTGAGGGATGTCCAGCATTTGCGCAGAAAACGGAAGTAAAGGACCGGATTGCTTGTAGGTGGTGCCACTTGGATGGTTGACCAGCGTCTATTCGGTCAGCTAACATGTAGAGTGGCATACTGAAAAGCAGGTGAACCTATGATTCAGATTACATGCGTGGGACACGCGTTTGAGCGGGAGCTCTCGCTGATCCTCGCTTTGTTTTACGAAGATCCGCAGCTGTCATTCGTCAATCAATGGACGGAAGAGTCTGGCATAAAGCTCAGACTTAGTCTAACGGTACGAGAAGACGGCGTGTTGGCGTCAGGTAAGTTATTTGACGGTGTTCGCCGTATCGAACACCAGGTGAATCGAAACTATGTGTCAAGCGAAGAAAAAGCGATGCGCAAAACAGCGAAGCAGGCGCTTTGCTACGCATTGCTTTTAATGCTGGAAGAATATACCGGAATGGAGCAAGGCTGGGGCATTCTGACGGGCATCCGTCCGACCAAGCTGTTGCATCAGATGAATGTAGCTGGTGTCGGGAAAGAGGAAGCGCATCAGCGATTGCAAGAAGATGTGATCTTGCGTCCATACAAACTGCAGCTCCTCCAGAATATCGTGGATCGGCAATTGAAGGTCGTACCGGACCTCTACCGGATTGATCAGGAGCTGTCTGTGTACATCGGGATTCCTTTCTGTCCGACGAAATGCGCGTACTGTACGTTCCCTGCCTATGCAATCCGCAGTCATACTGCTTCTGTCAATCCATTTCTCGAAGGTCTACACTACGAAATGGAGCAGCTCGGCAAATGGCTTACGGAGAATGACCAACGGATCACGTCGATCTACTTTGGCGGAGGTACGCCTACGAGCATCACGGCCGATGACATGGATCAGCTGTTCCAGACGATGTACCGTTCTTTTCCGCACATGGAGGATGTCCGTGAGCTTACTGTTGAGGCGGGTAGACCGGACACGATTACTCGCGAAAAGCTAGATGTAATGAAGCGCTGGGAAGTAGACCGGATCAGCATTAATCCGCAGTCGTTTACGCAGGAAACACTAAACGCAATCGGTCGACACCACACCGTCGCAGAGACGATCGAAAAGTACCACCTCGCTATGGAGATGGGCTTGACGAACATCAATATGGACTTGATCATCGGCTTGCCAAACGAAGGCGTGGCAGAACTTGCACACAGCCTGCAAGAGGTCGAAAAGCTGATGCCTGCTTCGCTTACCGTGCACACACTCTCATTTAAGCGCGCGTCGGAAATGACGCAAAACAAAGAACGATACAAGGTAGCGAGTCGGGATGAAATTGGTAAAATGATGGAAATGGCTTCCGAGTGGACTGGAGCCAATGGCTACGATCCATACTACTTGTACCGCCAGAAAAACATCTTGGGGAATCTGGAGAATGTAGGCTACTCCAAGCCGGGTCAGGAGAGCATCTACAACATCATGATCATGGAAGAGGTCCAGACCATTCTCGGGCTTGGCTGTGGTGCTGTCTCCAAGCTGATGGCGCCAGGAAGTGGCAAGCTGACGCGCTGGCCGAATCCAAAGGATCCCAAAACGTACAACGATACGTACCGTGTGCTTGTGGAAAATAAGCTGCGTGATCTCGACGATATTTACTTTGGCAAAACGACTTCTATGGCAGAGTAATTGCTTTGCAAAAAAAGTTTTATAATAACGCCTGTTGACTCAAGGCAAGCAGGTTTGCTATGATTCACAATAAGCTTTTGAAACATGATAATTGATCTGATGACGGGAACAAGTATCCAGGAGACGGATATCCAGAGAGAAAGCGCCGTGGCTGAGAGTGCTTTCATAGGACGACTTGGAGAATGACATCCCCGAAGACCGCAGTGAACGGTAGAAGCTGATTTGCTTCCTCAGTAACTGGCAGGCGTGCGCCGACGTTAACGGCTTATGAAGTGGAGTGACTCTTTCGTTTTCGAGAGACACTCAATCAGGGTGGCACCACGGGAGTTAAAACCAGTCTCTCGTCCCTGACATGTGGTTTCGGCTACATGTCAGGCGACGGGGGGCTTTTTTTCATTTTCTGAAACTCAATGGGGGTTCTTTCGAATGACGCGTATTCAAATTCCTCGCGGTACGCAGGACATCATGCCCGGTACCGTAGAGCTGTGGCACTACGTGGAGGCAATTGCCCGCGATCTGTGCCGCCGTTCCAACTATCAGGAGATCCGCACGCCACTGTTTGAGAGCACTGAGCTGTTCCAGCGTGGCGTAGGTGAGACTACTGACATCGTAGAAAAAGAGATGTACAGTGTAGCGAATCCAAGAAGTACGGATGCCCTCACTCTCCGTCCGGAAGGGACTGCCGGCGTTGTTCGCTCTTATGTGGAGAACAAACTGTACGGCTCTCCAAACCAACCGACGAAGCTGTACTACCTCGGGCCTATGTTCCGTCACGAACGTCCACAGGCGGGTCGCTACCGTCAATTTGTTCAATTTGGCGCAGAAGCGATCGGTTCCAGTGATCCAGCGATTGATGCCGAGGTGATTGGCCTCGCGATCCGTTTGTACCAGGAGCTGGGCTTGACGGGCTTGAGTGTGGAGCTGAACAGTGTAGGTACGCTGGATGACCGTGCACGTCACCGCGAGCATCTGCTGGCGCATCTAAATGGCGTACGTACAGAGCTGTGTGAAGACTGCCAATCCCGGATTGATCGAAATCCATTGCGCGTTCTCGACTGTAAAAACGAGAAGTGCAAGTCACTGACCAAGGATGCTCCTTCGATTCTCGATTACTTGAGCGAAGAATCGGCTGCGCACTTTGAAGCAGTGAAAGGCTATCTGACCGCTCTCGACATTCCGTTCCACGTAAATCCACGTCTCGTACGCGGGCTGGATTATTACACCTTGACTGCCTTTGAAATCAAAATGGCAGAAATTGGAGCGGTAGAAACGTTGTGTGGTGGCGGACGCTACAACGGACTGGTGGCAGAGCTGGGCGGAGATGACATGCCGGGTATCGGATTTGCGCTCAGTATCGAACGACTGCTGCTGGCGCTGGAAAAGCAAGGCGTGCAATTGCCGATCAGCGGAGGCATCGATTGCTTCGTGGTCGTGCAATCACCAGAGGCAAAAACGCAAGCCTTTGTCCTTGTCGATCAATTGCGCCAGGCAGGCATTGCAGCCGAGCTCGACTACCTCGATCGAAAAATGAAAGCGCAGCTGAAGCATGCCGATCGCTTGTCCGCGCGTTTTACTGCGATCATCGGAGAGTCTGAGCTGGCAAATGGGACAGTAGTACTCAAAGAGATGGCAACAGGTGAACAGCAAGATTTCAAACGAGAAGAGCTCGTGACCGCGCTGAACGCTAAATTACACCATACAAACTAAGGAATTGAGTGGAGGATATCAACATGGCATGGCAATATCGCACCGTACATTGCGGAGAAGTGACAAAAGAGAACGTAGGACAGGAAATCGTCCTGAATGGTTGGGTTCAAAAACGTCGTGACCTCGGCGGAGTTATTTTCATCGACTTCCGTGACCGTACCGGGATCGTACAAATCGTGTTCAACCCAGAACACCACAAGGGTGCATGGGAGCTCGCAGACAAGGTTCGTAGCGAATACGTACTGGTGGTAAAAGGAACGGTCGTGAACCGTGCACCGGAAGCGATCAATCCGAAATTGCAAACAGGAGAAGTGGAAGTACACATCTCCGAGATCCAAATTCTTAACGAAGCAAAAACACCTCCGTTCCAAATCGAGGATGACATTGATGTAGATGAGCAAGTTCGCTTGAAATATCGTTATTTGGACCTTCGTCGTCCGGAAATGCAGCGTTCCCTGATCCTGCGTAGCAAAGCGGCGAAAGCATTTCGTGACTACCTCGACAATAATGGCTTCGTTGAAGTAGAAACACCGATGCTGACGAAGAGTACACCTGAGGGCGCGCGTGATTATTTAGTGCCATCCCGTGTGCATCCAGGTGAGTTCTATGCACTTCCACAGTCTCCACAGCTATTCAAGCAGCTGTTGATGGTATCCGGACTGGAGCGCTACTATCAGATCGTTCGTTGCTTCCGTGATGAAGACTTGCGCGCTGACCGTCAGCCAGAATTTACCCAAGTGGACATCGAGACCTCTTTCCTGTCTATGGAAGAAATCTTGCCTATGATGGAAAAGATGGTTGCTCATGTATTCAAACAAACACTCGGTATTGACATCCCGACTCCATTCCCTCGTCTCACCTATGCGGATGCAATGGGACGCTATGGATCCGACAAGCCAGACGTTCGCTTTGGCATGGAACTGACCGATGTATCTGACTTGGTAGCGAGCAGTGATTTCAAAGTATTTGCCAGCGTAGTAGCGGGTGGCGGTCAAGTAAAAGCGATCAACGCAAAAGGCTGCGGTCACTACTCCCGCAAAGAAGCCGACGACCTGCAAAAATTCGCAAATCGTTACGGAGCAAAAGGTCTGGCGTATATCGGCTTCCAGGATGGCGAAGTAAAAGGTCCAATCGCGAAGTTCTTTAAAGAAGAAGAAATCGCTGAACTGAAAAACCGCCTGTCTGCAGTAGACGGCGACATGCTCCTGTTCGTGGCAGACAAACCAAAAGTGGTTGCAGATGCACTGGGTGCTTTGCGCTCCAAGCTGGGTGCTGAGCTCGGCCTGATCGACCACAGCAAGTTCGCGTTCCTGTGGGTCGTAGACTTCCCGCTCGTAGAATGGGATGAAGATGCGAAGCGCTACGTGGCTCTGCACCATCCGTTCACCCGTCCAAAAGACGAAGACCTGCACTTGTTCGACACCGATCCAGGCCAAATCCGTGCGCAAGCGTACGACATGGTACTCAACGGTTATGAGCTCGGCGGTGGTTCTATGCGGATCTTCAAGCGTGACGTTCAGGAGAAAATGTTCACCGCACTTGGCTTTACTCCAGAAGAAGCTCGTGAGCAATTTGGTTTCCTCCTCGATGCGTTTGAATACGGCACACCACCACATGGCGGCATTGCGCTTGGTCTGGACCGCTTGATCATGCTGTTGGCTGGACGTACGAACCTGCGCGAAGTCATCGCGTTCCCGAAAACAGCGAGTGCAACCGACCTGATGGTAAACGCACCAGATGTGGTAGCGCCAAGACAGCTGTCTGATCTGCACATCGCCACAACCGTAACGGAAGAAGAAAAGGTAGAGGCGTAACGACTTGCACAACCGCATTACGATTTGATACAGTGGTTATACTAAAATGAAGCCCTGCGATGCACGTGAAATCCGATAGTTTTGAGCCACAAAGTTTTTTTAGGGAGTTTTTCGTCCGCAACTGTAAAGGCATGCCTCCGTTTGAGTGGACGTCTGTAATGGTTGGGCAAGACACCCACCTGCGATGAGCAGGTTCAAAACTAAGGAGCTACACGGCATAATGGGGCTCCTTTTTTCGCTGGAATCCTACTTTTCCGATTGACAATAACTTCGCTCACGAAATGAAAGGTGACAAAACGATGCTTCATCAATTTTCCCGTTGCGAACTGGCCTTCGGTCCCGAAGGTTTGGAAAAAATGAAAAATAGCCGCGTTGCGGTATTAGGCATAGGCGGAGTAGGTTCGTTTACCGTAGAAGCTCTGGCACGAACCGGGGTAGGAAAGCTAGTGTTGGTAGATAAAGATGTCGTGGACATTACCAACATCAACCGCCAGATTCATGCTACACTGAATACCGTTGGGCAAAAGAAAGCCGAACTGATGAAGGAACGGGTCGCCTCCATTAATCCGGAGTGCGAAGTCGTTACCTTGAATATGTTCTTTACGGAAGAGACAGCCAGTGAATTTTTCGCGCATGAAGTGGACTACATCGTAGATGCCATGGACACAATGTCTGCCAAGCTGTATTTGATTAAGGAAGCAAAACGACGCAACATTCCCATTATCTCCAGCATGGGAGCGGCGAACAAAATGGATCCGACTCGCTTCGAGGTAGCGGATATTTCACAAACCAGCTACGATCCGATCGCCAAAGTCATTCGCCGTGAGCTTCGCAAGGCGGGGATCTACAAGGGAGTGAAAGTAGTCTATTCCCGCGAGATTCCAGTGACCGTACGCTCGGACGTGCGCGAGCAAATCGTTTCCAACCCGAATTCACCGATTAGCAAAGTGCGGCAGCCTCCTGCAAGCAACGCCTTTGTCCCATCTGTTGCCGGATTGATTCTGGCGAGTGTCGTTGTGCGTGACCTGTTGGATTGGCAGCCAATAAAAGGATAGTGAACTATGAACGATCTTTTTACGTTTGCCTATGACCAACAGGGAGGAGGCAAACAAAAGCCGTTGGCTGCCCGGATGCGGCCTCTGTCGATCCAAGAGGTAATCGGGCAGTCACATATACTCGCGCCAGGTAAGCTATTGCGGCGTGCCATCGAAGCAGATCAGGTCTCGTCGCTGATTTTTTACGGCCCCCCGGGAACTGGGAAGACCACTTTGGCAAAGGTCATTGCTGGGTCGACTCGGTCCTATTTTTCCGAGTTAAATGCAGTCACGGCTGGCGTGGCTGATATCCGGAAAGTGGTGGAGGCAGCCAAGGAACGGCTCGTGATGGACAATCAGCGGACGACGTTGTTTGTCGACGAGATCCATCGCTTCAACAAATCCCAGCAGGACGCATTGCTGCCATATGTGGAAGAGGGAACGATCATACTGATCGGGGCAACGACTGAGAATCCTTTTTTTGAGGTGAATCCGGCGCTTCTGTCTCGCTCTCAAATATTCTCGTTGCAGTCCTTGACACATGAAGAACTGCAGCAGGTGATGGATCGTGCACTGACGGATGTGGAGAACGGATTGGGAGAGCTTTCCGTTTCCTTGACTCCCGAGGCTGCTGAGCATTTGATCCACTACGCAGAAGGTGACGCTCGACGGTTGTTGAATGCATTGGAGCTGGCTGTCACCACGACTCCGTCAGATAAAGACGGACGTGTGCTGATTACGTTGGATGTTGCGGTGGAGTCCATTCAGCGCAGGGCGGTTCGCTATGATAAAAGCGGGGACAACCATTACGACACGATATCGGCTTTCATCAAATCCATTCGGGGTTCGGACCCGGACGCAGCTCTCTATTGGTTAGCGCGTATGATTGATGCAGGAGAAGACCCGCGTTTTATTTCTCGCAGGCTGGTCATCTCTGCTTCAGAAGATATCGGCAATGCAGACCCGCAAGCGATCGCTGTCGCTACAGCCTGTTTTCAAGCTGTGGAACTGGTCGGAATGCCGGAGGGACGTATTCCTCTGGCTCAAGCCACGACCTACCTCGCGACAGCACCGAAAAGTAATGCAGCTTACAACGGAATTAACGCTGCATTGGATCGGATTCGAAACGACGGGCACAAACCGGTTCCCATCCACCTGCGTGACGCAGCCTACAAGGGAGCTGCCAAGCTCGGACATGGAAAAGGATATAAATACCCACATGATTACCCATATGGGTATGTACCTCAGCAATATTTGCCTGACGGCGTAAACTATTCCTTTTACCAGCCAAAGGATCATGGCTACGAAAGACATATTGGCAGATTTCAGGAAGAGCGAAAAAAACTGGATGAGCGAGGATTGCCACCGCAAAAAAACTCCCCCGAATAAGGGGGAGTCACTGGTCAGGTCCGGACATCTCCGCCTGGCTTGTTGGGTAGATCGCCATTTTCATTCGGCTGCTTGCTCTGCTCACTGGCACCGTAACGGGCTTTGTGGGCGATGGTTCCTGCCGGCTGGTCGTACAAGGTATTAGACGGGTGGTTTCGCCCCTGCTCTGAACGTTTGTTTGTCGCCATAATACTTCACCCCCTGGATGCTAGTGTGTCCTGTCACAGCGAAGTCATGTAGGCTGTAAGAAATGGGGAAACCGATAAGATAGAGGAGAGTTGCTACGTGAAAATTTCAACGAAAGGACGCTACGGGCTGACCATTATGATGGAGTTGGCCAACCGTAACGGAGAAGGACCGACTTCACTGCGGAGCATCGCCCAGCGTCATGATTTGTCTGAGCATTATTTGGAGCAGCTGATTGCACCTTTGCGCAATGCTGGTTTGGTAAAGAGTATTCGCGGTGCCTATGGTGGATACGTTCTCGCGAAACAACCTGAGGAAATTTCAGCTGGGGATGTCATTCGCGTGTTGGAGGGACCAATCAGTCCTGTAGAATTCGCCGAAGAAGAAGATCCGGCAAAACGCTACCTGTGGTTGCGAATCCGTGATAGCATTTCTTCTGTTCTGGACTCCACATCGCTGCAAGATTTGATCAGCTTTGAGGACGATGGCCGTTCCGACAACTATATGTTTTACATTTGACTTGCTGTCAAATGATCAAGCGACGTAGAAGGTGACACCCGTGTCTGACATGATGTATTTTGATCACGCTGCCACGACTCCAGTACATCCGCGAGTCGTGCAAGCGATGACCCCATACTTGACGCAAGTGTTTGGCAATCCCTCCAGTGTTCATGGGTTTGGACGAGAGGCGCGGCAGGCATTGGAGCAAGCAAGGGACCAGATTGCCGCTTTCATGGATGCGGATCCGCAATCGCTCATCTTTACTGGAAGCGGGACGGAAGCAGACAATTTGGCGATTATCGGTGGTGCCATGGCACAACGAGAGCATGGTCGCCATGTCATTACCTCACAGGTGGAGCATCATGCGGTTCTGCACGCTTGCGAATATTTGGAGCAAGCGGGCTTTGAAGTGACGTACCTTCCTGTAGATGAGACAGGATCCGTTCGTTTGGCTGATTTAAAAGAGGCGATTCGACCAGACACGGTTCTCGTTTCCATCATGTACGGCAACAACGAGGTAGGCACGATTCAGCCGATTGAAGAAATCGGTACGTATTTACGTGAGAAAGGGATCATTTTCCACACAGACGCCGTGCAGGCGTTTGGTGTGCTCCCCATACGAGCCCGCCAGCTGCCAGTGGACATGCTTTCTGTTTCCGCTCACAAGATCAACGGTCCAAAAGGAGTAGGCGCTTTGTATTTGGCACGGAAGGTTCCGATCTCGCCGATCCTCTTCGGGGGTTCTCAGGAACGGAAACGACGTGCAGGTACGGAAAATTTAGCCGGGATCGTCGGCTTTGCCGAAGCGACGAGAGTGACCGCCGAGGAAATGGACGAGCGTGTCTCCAAGTACAGACGGATGAAAGAAGAGATGGAGGCAGTGTGGAAAGAAGCAGGCATTGCCTACCATATCAATGGTCATCCAGAAAAAGTGATGCCGCACGTCTTCAATGTCAGCTTTATTGGGGTTCATACCGAAACCATGCTGATGAATCTGGACTTGGTGAAAATAGCAGCGGCAAGTGGCTCCGCTTGTACGTCTGGTTCGCTTGAGTTATCCCACGTTCTCCATGCCATGAACCTGGATGATAGCATTACGCATTCGGCTATTAGATTCAGCTTTGGCATAACCAATACGGTAGAGGAAGCAAAACAGGCTGCAGAAGCAGTGGCAAGCATCGTGAAGCGGTTGGTGAAACGTGCTTAAATTACTCTACGTGAACACATGACTGATGAAAAGTAAACCGCTTGGGAGAACGATAGTCCCAAGCGGTTTTTTGCGTCGAGAGCTAGGCGAAAAGCCAATTCCATTCTGGTGGAGGCAACATATTCTAAGAGCATATGACAGAAACGAGGGGGAGGATATGCAGACTAGAAAGGTCACATCAGTGAGGCCGCTGCTTTTTGCCCCGTTAGGATGTCCGGATATTTTCCCTGGAAAGGTCAATCAAAATCAACTGCTACAGACAGAAATGTATTACTACTCTGCGATCGCCAACGGGGCAGCTCGCCTATTTACAGACCAAGACCGATTGCTTGAATATGATTCTTCTGTAATCATGGACCCGGACCAAGTCTCCTACATGAATCTATTTGTTAACGGAATGCTGCAACCCCCGATCCTTTATGAAGTGAGAAGGGGGACACTTCTCCTGAAATCAACAGACGTTCCCCAGGCGGGTGTCTTGATCATGCTGCAATTCGTGAAAATCTTATTGCCTTTGGAATGAGAGTGGACAAAGTTTCCTCGCAAAGAAATTGGATTAGGAAAAGCGTCACTTGTCCAACACGCTTTCAGCACGTCCTCATAAGATACAGTAAGTATGCTGAAAGGAGGAGAGATATAGATGGCACTTGAGATCATGAAAATTGTCGTAGGAGCATCGACGGTAACGAACGTTGTACCGACTGCGACACGACTGTTTCGTCAATTACCATCGTTGGTGACAGGCCCGGCAACCTTGAGCATCGATGCAGCTGATTTTCTGCAAGATGATGGCACGGCAGCGACGACCTTGCCGACTTTGGCTGCAAACAACAGCTACTACAATGTATACATTAACGGTGTGCTGCAAATGAGCGGACTTTCCGTCTACACGCCAGGGGGTACTGGTGTAGGTAGTCTGGCAATCACTGTAGGAGCAGGAGAAACCATTGCACTCGGCACCGTAGTCGTGTTGGAAATCATCAGCTACGCTCCCACGTCTACCACAACGATTACTGGATAAGAAACAAAACCAGCGAGAACAATGTTCGCTGGTTTTTTACACTTTTCCGACAGTTGGTTCATCCTAATTGTGGTTGATTCTGGAAAGTGATACACTTGTATGCAGCAGAAGTGAGACAATGGAACTACTGCTTCAGTCACATAAAGGAGAGGGATTTATGTTCGTCAAGGGTATCTCAATTCGCTTCAAACTCGTACTCACGATCCTGATTATTACGATGGTCCCGTTGATGACTGTCGGCTACCTGCAGTTTGAAAACGCTCGTACAGCCGTCTATGAGCTCACTGTGACCGATTTACAATACATAACGGATATGAAGACAAGAGAGTTGGCTCCCTATACACAGGATGCCAATGTGTTCGAAGGAAACAAACAGAAAATTAGTGAAATCATTGGGGAAGTATCCGAGCGCTATTACAAGCCAAATGGTATGAACGGATATGCCTATATTATCGATGCAGAAGGAAATGCCATTTTTCATCCGGATCCGGCCGTGCAGAACACATCGCTCGCACAGGAAGGATTCATGCAAGAAATATTGGCAAAGAAGAAGGGCTGGCTGGAATACGATTTCCAGGGCTTGACCAAGCTGACGGTCTTTCAGGAGCTTCCAAACGGTTGGATTCTGGTGATTGGAAGTTTCCAGGATGATCTGCTGAAAACAATCGAAGACAGTCGCTCGCTCATGTTTCTTCTCAATCTAGCCAGTGCCATCGTCGCACTGGTTGCAGGAATTTTCATCGTCAACAAACTAGTGCGACCACTAAAAGAACTGGTAGCGGTTATGAAGGAAGCGGAAGCAGGGAATTTGACGGGGGTTGTACAGGTTCGTTCTCGGGATGAAGTCGGGGCTTTGTCAGCGATGTACAATGAAATGATGGGAGGCTTCCGTAACATGCTACAAGAGGTACAACATGTGTCTCAGCAAGTGGCCGCCTCTTCTGAGGAATTGACGGCGAGTGCTTCCGAAAGTGCTCGTGCTTCCGAACAGATCTCTGCCGCTTCTTCGGAAATTGCCAATGGTTCTGACCAGCAGAAACAGACCGTTTTTGAAACGACGCATTTCCTTCATCGCATCGGTAATGATATTCAAGAAATCGCTAAGTCGACAGATCATGTCAATAGCGATGCGAACCAAGCATTTCAATTGGCCAAAGATGGCGAGAATAAGCTGAGCTTGTTGGTTCAGGAAATGGACCAGATTACGAGCCATGTACGCCAAACAGAACAAGTCGTTCGTGAGTTGGGGATCCAATCAGAAAAAATTATGGGGATCATTACGATCATTCGCCAAATCTCAGATCAAACGAACCTGCTGGCACTCAATGCAGCGATCGAAGCAGCACGGGCTGGAGAGCAAGGACGTAGCTTTGCAGTGGTTGCCCAGGAAGTACGTAAGCTGGCAGAGCAATCAGGACAGGCTGCGGAGGAAATCGCCAGCTTGATTCATACCACACATAATGAGATTCAGGAAGCAGTCACCGCGATGGGATCGACTACGGAGGCAGTCCAGGAAGGACGAGGTGGTGTAGCCTCCGCAGGAGAAAGCTTCCAGCAAATAGTAATCGCTGTACAAGATGTGAGCAATCAGGTGAACCGGATGAATGAAGCGGCACAGGCCATCCACCACGATACGGAGAAATTAGTAGGGAATTCCGATCGCATTGCTCATTTGGCTGAAACAGCGGCACATGACACGCAGGAAGTAGCGGCTGCTTCTGAAGAACAGACTGCAACAACCGAAGAGATGACAGCCGCGGCTGAGACATTGGCGCAGATGGCAGAACGGTTGTCAGAACAGGTAAAACGATTTACAATCTAACAAGAGTTTACTGGCAAAATCCACTTTGTTTGAAAGTGGATTTTTTCCTTCCCATAGGGTATTTGAATAGGAAATGAGCTGGGTAAGGAGGGAGTAGGATGGAGGATCAGCAAACAATTTCCCTGTTTGCCGAAACATACATTCGTGGGTTTGTTACACAAGAAATTTTTTACAACGAGGAAACGTGGTACGGAGTCATCCGTCTAAAGATAGAAGAGACAACCGAATCCTTCAAGGAATCAGAAGTGGTGATTGTCGGTAATTTTCCACGTCCTCATCCAGATGAGCTATATACGTTTTACGGAGATTGGAAGACGCATGCCCGCTTTGGTCAACAGTATGTGGCCAGACGTTACGAACGGGAAACACCCAAGACCATTGCAGGTGTCGAGCGATATTTAGCGAGTGGACTCTTTCAAGGTATTGGGAAGAAGATGGCGAAGCGCATTGTGGAGCAGCTGGGAGTAGATGCTCTGACGATCATTGCAGATTATCCGGAGCGCCTGGCAGAAGTGCAAGGAATCTCTGAGTCACGCGCCAAGATCATCTACGATTCCGTCATCGAGCATCGCTCCCTGGAGAGTGCGATGGTCTTTCTGTACGATTTTGGTATTGGTGTCAACATGGCTTTGCGTATTTACCAGACGTACAAACTGGAGACCTTGACCATCCTCAAGGAAGAGCCATACCGTCTCATCGAGGATGTACAGGGGTTCGGTTTCAAACGGGCGGATGATATCGCACGTTCAACTGGAATTGCTGCATCGTCCGAGGAGCGGGTAAAGGCTGCAGCCTTGTTCACTTTGCAGGAGGCTTCGTATTCAGAAGGACATGTGTATCTGCCTATAGACGAGCTCTGTGAAAAAACGATGAGACTGTTGGATGAGTGTGGCGGTCATGCCTTCGCAGCGGATGAGATTACGCAGTCTGTAGAAGCACTGTTCGTTGCAAGCAAAATCGCATGGGAAGACGATCGGGTTTACTTGCCCTCCCTATTTTTCGCGGAGCTCGGTCTCGCGAAAAGACTCCGCCATTTTTCGAACAGAGATCAATTCGCGTCGTTTCCTACCTCCGAGTATTATCGCGCGATTGGAGCCGTCGAGGATGAGCTGGCCATCACATATGCACAGACGCAGCGTGATGCGATCGAACAAGCGATTACCTCCGGGTTGATGCTGTTGACAGGTGGTCCAGGTACAGGGAAGACGACAGTCATCAGAGGGATATGTCGCGTATTTTCGCAGCTGCATGGCTTGTCCTTGGACTTGAGAAAGTACAGCGAAGACAATCCGTTTCCCATTGTACTTGTCGCACCGACAGGGCGTGCTGCGAAACGGATGACTGAGACGACGGGACTACCAGCCATGACGATCCATCGCCTGCTCGGCTACAAAGGGGAAAGCTTTGAGCACGACGCAGAACATCCGATTCGGGGACGCTTATTGATTATCGATGAGATGTCGATGGTCGATATTTGGCTGGCGAATCAGTTGTTTCGAGCAATACCAGATGAGATGCAAATCATCATGGTGGGAGATCCGGATCAGTTGCCTTCTGTCGGTCCAGGCAATGTGCTGCAGGACATGATTCGCTCAGGGTTGCTGCCGTTAGCACAGCTGACAGAGATTTACCGACAAGCCGAAGAGTCAACGATTATCCGTCTGGCCCATGACGTGCGAAAAGGAAATGTACCGTCAGATTTGCTCCATACAACCCCGGATCGGCGATTTTTCACAAGTTCGCCACAAGATGTACCGGAAGCAGTGAAACAAATTTGCTTTGGGGCCGTAAAAAAAGGATATACGGCAAAAGATGTACAAGTTCTGGCCCCTATCTATAAAGGTAACGCTGGTGTAAACCGGTTAAATGAAGAACTGCAGGAGCTGTTTAATCCAAAGACTGCCCAGAAACGGCAAGTGACGTTCGGAGAAACGGCTTTCCGCACGGGTGACAAAGTCCTGCAGTTAGTGAACAATGCCGAAGAACAGGTGTTCAACGGTGATATGGGTGAGATTGTTGCGATTTTTTTCCCGAACGAAAACGCAGAGAACGAAGAGATGCTGGTCGTATCCTTTGACGGCCGGGAAGTAACGTACAAACGTTCGGCTTATCATCAGCTGACGCTGGCGTATTGTTGCTCCGTCCATAAGTCACAAGGAAGCGAATTTCCGATCGTGGTCATGCCGTTTGTAAAAAGCTATTACCGAATGCTCAGGCGCAAGCTCGTTTACACGGGGATAACGCGGAGTAAATCTTTCCTCATCATGTGCGGTGAGCCGGATGCGTTTCGTGCAGCTGTGGAGACAGATGAAGAGGGAGTACGGTACAGCTATCTCGAAGAGCGGCTAAAGCTCGAGTGAGTTTGGAACCTTTTGCGTCGGATGACACTCATCCTTTCGCCAGATACTAAAAGGGCGGAAGGGGGATGTCCCACATGCGCAAGGCACTGGATGTAGTCGGCTTGCCTGTCGTTTGCCTGCAAACAGGTGAGACGATCGGTACCGTCCGTGACATTCTTTGTGACTCCACTTGGCATGTACAAGGAATCTTGCTGAGCGAACAGGGCTGGTTCCATCAAGGTACCTACATTCCTACCGAACGGATTCACGCGGTAGGGGAGTCCTGCCTTACCGTATCGGGTAAAGACGCAATCACACCCTTGCCTCATCTCGCCGGTCTGGAACCTGTCGGCTTCGTGACGGGAAAGACAAAACTAAAAGGAAAAGCGGTCATTACCGCTTCCGGAGAACTCCTGGGCAGATTGGAAGACGTTTACTTTTCTGCGAACTGGGAGAAACTAGTAGGGTACGAACTGTCCAATGGCTGGATTGCGGATGTTACAGAAGGGCGAAAACGCCTGTCCGCTCCGCCTTCTGTCATCGTCGGGGAAGAAAACCTGATCGTGCCGGACTAGGTTCGTAGCCAGGCGTGAAAGGGAGGAAAAGCGTGATGCGTGTCATTTGCCCGAATTGCAGTTCCAAAGACGTAGGGAAGATTGGTACCAATCAATACTACTGCTGGAATTGCTTTATAGAGATGAGCGTGACCAACGAGCAGATCGCCTCTGTCTACCAAGTAGAGGAAGATGGGTCGTTGCATTCGCTCAATGATCTGTTTATCGAGGATCAAACGGTTACCGCTCAATTGAATATGTAGCTCTTTTGAGCGACCAAAACAACTGGAGGTGGCACGCTTGATAGTAAGAAGCCTGTTGCGCATCCTAGCCACAAGCGGAATCGTGGCCGTCATCGGATATTTGATGGCTCCACGTCGTCGCAGTCGATTTTCGTTCAACCTGAATCGATTGCCCTTCTCCATGCGCAACATGCAGCGTATGGTGAAAACAGGGCGCAAGCTAATGCGTGCCGTCGCTCGTTAATTTGGAGAATTTGATTGAAAAGCTGACGCCTGTTATTTCGGGGGTCAGCTTTTTTATATGAAAAAACACCTCCTACAGTTTCTGTAAGAGGTGTTTTGTATTTTCTCTATAGCAAAGGGTTAGCTTACAAAGCTTACGATTGTTCTGCCAGTCGTTTTTGCTTCTGACTTTTCATACGACCAGTCAGCAGTACGCCGACCACAACTGCGACAATGAACAACCATTTTACCCAAGGGTATGCTGCAAAGAACGGTGCCAAGAATTTTTCTGAAGTCACCATGCTAGAAGCGGTATACGCCAGAACTGCGGATCCGATGTAGATGACAAGCGGATACCGCTCCATGACCTTCAGAATCATCGTGCTTCCCCATACCATGATCGGAACACTGATGACCAATCCAATGATGACTAACAAGAAGTCACCATGTGCTGCACCAGCGACGGCGATTACGTTATCCAGACCCATTACCGTGTCCGCAACGATGATCGTCCAGATCGCTGCTCCGAGGCTTCCGCTCGCTTTCATGTTCTCATGATTGTCTTCCTGTACCAGCAGCTTCAGCGAGATCCAGACAAGGATCAATCCACCGACGAGCAGCAAACCAGGGATTTTCAGCAACCAGACTACCGCCAAGGTCGCCAGAGCACGTATGACGATTGCGCCGACTGTACCCCAAATGATCGCTTTCTTTTGCTGAGTAGCAGGGAGATTTCGAGCGGCCATCCCGATGACAATCGCGTTGTCACCGGCCAACACTAGGTCAATAACTACAATAGAGAGTAGTGCGGACCAAAACTCAGGGGTAAACAATAGTTCCATTTCTCTTCCTCCTCGTCCTTGGAAAGTAAAAATCCTCCGGCCGTTTTCTTGATACCTCTTATAGTTTGTTTAAAAGGGGGAAAAAGAAAACGACCTTTCCCTGGACAGGCAAAGGTCGTGAAAAAACAGAAAAAGACCTTTACCTGTTAGGCAAAGGTCTTGCTTACAACATTAGGAACATGTTGCCAACATAGCCGGGGATTTCTCCCGTAATGACGACTATGTTGCGAAAAAGCTACTCCCCTTTGGAGATATCCACTTGTATTATCATACTACTTCGAGGATTCCGATGTGTCAATAGGGTACATGTTTTTTGTGTGGCTGAGACACTCTAGTAGATATGGAAGACGAAGGGAGGTCTGTCAGCGTGGATGAACTTCGGCGCAGTCGCTTGTTCGCCGCGGCCATTTGGCTCACGACTCTGTTGATCATTGGCAATCTACTATGGCTGCTCCGACCTGTCTTGACTCAATTGCTTCACTTATTGGAAGAAGTCCTGGTACCTGTTGTGGTCGGCCTCATTATTGCCTACCTGCTTCATCCAATTGTACAGGTATTGGAAAGGCGCAGAGTTCCGCGGCTCATGGCCGTTTTGCTCATTTACGGCTCGTTTGTCCTCATTATTGCGATTGCAGTCGTCAATGCCATTCCGATTTTTACGAAGCAGCTGGTGGAGCTGTCTGATGATTTGCCCCGCCTGTCGGAATGGTACTACAAGTGGATGAGCGAATGGGAAGCCCATAAATACTTTCTGCCAGATAGCATCTCACATGGCGTAGATCGTGTGATTGTCCAGTCGCACGAGCGCATGTCCCACACCGTCACACAACTAGTGAACAACGCGCGCAATTCAGTCGGGAAAGTTCTCGCCTATGCCGTTGTCCCATTCATCGCTTTTTATTTGTTGAAAGACATGAAGGAGCTGCATGAAGCGGGGATGTCGATCGTTCCCCGAGCCTACCGCAAACAAGTACTCTCTGTCTTACGGGATATTAACGAATCGCTAGGAAACTACATACACGGACAGATGATGGTCGCTCTGATCGTTGGTGTATTTGCCTATCTGGGCTACTGGTTGGTCGGGATGCCATATCCATTTGTCCTCGCGACCTTTGTCTGTTTGACGAACATTATTCCCTATATCGGCCCACTGATCGGAGCGGCACCGGCAGTCGTCGTTGCATTGACCATCTCAACTAAAATGCTTCTGTTTGTGCTCGCGGTCAATATCGTCATCCAGGTGGTAGAGGGGAACATTCTTTCTCCGAACATCGTCGGCCGTTCCCTGCACCTTCATCCACTACTAATCATCATGGCATTGCTGGCAGGGGAAGCCATTGGGGGGATCATCGGCCTGATTGTTGCGGTCCCTGTTCTGGCCGTATGTAAAGTCATTATCAGCCGAGTAGCTTTGATGATGCATGAAAGTTGACAGTGATCGCCAAAAAAATTTATAATACGAACAAAGCAATACTGGATATGATCAATGAGGGAACGAGTATGTTGCAGACCTTCTACAGAGAGGACGCTCCATGGTTGAGAGAGCGCCCAGAAGAAGTGCGACAGAAGGCTACTCCTAAGACCGGGCAAAAACCGGCGGCTTGGCACCGTTAAAGGCCGCAAAGCGACAGGCATTGGCTGGATGAGATGCAGCACAAGCCTGTAAGCAGGGTGGTACCGCGAGAAAAAACAGTTCTCGTCCCTGAGGGGATGGGGGCTTTTTTTATTTTTTCTTTAGAGGAGAATGTAAATGAAGAAACTGACAGGCAATCAAATCCGCCGCATGTTCCTGGACTTCTTTGTAGAAAAAGGACATCGCATTGAGCCTAGCGCTCCCTTGGTTCCAATCGACGATCCTTCCTTGCTGTGGATCAACAGCGGTGTAGCGACCCTCAAAAAGTACTTTGACGGCCGCATCATTCCAGATAATCCACGTATCACCAACTCGCAAAAATCCATTCGTACCAACGATATCGAAAACGTAGGACACACGGCTCGCCACCAGACGTTTTTCGAGATGCTGGGGAACTTCTCTATCGGTGACTACTTTAAAGAAGAAGCAATCGAGTGGGCATGGGAGTTTTTGACCAGTCCAAAATGGATCGGCTTTGATCCAGAGCTGCTTTCTGTCACCATTCACCCGGAAGACGATGAAGCATTTGAATACTGGAACAAAAAGATCGGTGTTCCTGCAGAGCGCATCGTGAAGCTGGAAGGCAACTTCTGGGATATTGGTGAAGGGCCAAGTGGTCCGAACACGGAGATTTTCTACGATCGTGGCGAAGCGTTCGGGAATGATCCAAGCGATCCTGAGCTGTACCCAGGTGGCGAGAACGAACGCTATCTGGAAGTGTGGAACCTGGTGTTCTCCCAGTTCAACCACAACCCAGACGGCACTTACACGCCACTTCCTAAGAAAAACATCGATACCGGTATGGGTCTCGAGCGCATGGCTTCCATCATTCAAGAGGTGGACAACAATTTCGAAACAGACCTGTTGTTCCCGTTGATTGAAGAAACCAGCAAGATCTCCGGTGTGCAATACAAAACAAGCCCGGAAATGGACGTTGCTCTGAAAGTGATCGCTGACCACGCTCGTACAGTCGCATTCGCAATCGGTGACGGCGCATTGCCTTCCAATGAAGGCCGTGGTTATGTCATTCGTCGCTTGCTGCGCCGTGCCGTACGCATGGGTAAAAAGCTGGGCGTGGAAAAACCATTCCTGTACAGCCTGACCGAAACAGTCGGTACCATGATGGGCGAGTTTTACCCAGAAGTGGTACAAAAACGCGAATTCATCGAAAAAGTCATTCGTGCGGAAGAAGAGCGTTTCCACGAGACTTTGAACGATGGACTGGCAATCCTCTCCGAAATGGTGAAAAACGCGAAAGCAGAAGGCAAAACACAATTGTCCGGTCAAGATGTGTTCAAAATGTACGATACGTACGGATTCCCTGTTGACCTGACGGAAGACTTTGCAGATGAGCAAGGCCTGACTGCTGATCGTGATGGCTTTGAAAAAGCGATGGAAGAACAGCGTGAGCGTGCCCGCGCAGCTCGTCAAGATGTGGACAGCATGCAGATCCAGGGCGGTCCTTTGTCCGAGCTGACGGTTACGAGTCAATTTGTTGGTTATACTGAATTGGTAGCTACAGGTAAAGTAGAAGCGATCATTTTCGAGAACCAACTGACTGACGAAGCAGAAGAAGGTCAGACTGTGCAAGTCGTTCTGAGCCAGACGCCATTCTATGCAGAGAGCGGCGGACAGATCAATGACGAAGGCTATCTGATTTCTGATTCTGTCAAAGCACGTGTATCAGACGTACAAAAAGGTCCTAAAGGCCAAAATGTTCACTCTGTTACAGTAGAAGCAGGTACTCTGCGCAAAGGCGATGAAGTCCGTGCAGAGGTGAACCGTGAAGCGCGACTGGCCATCACCAAAAACCATACCGCGACACACTTGCTGCATCAGGCATTGAAGGATGTACTGGGTACCCACGTCAACCAGGCGGGATCGCTGGTAGCTCCTGAAAGACTGCGTTTTGACTTCACGCACATCAGTGCGATCACGGTAGAAGAGCTGGAGCGCATCGAAGCGATCGTCAATGAAAAAGTGTGGGAAAACCTCACTGTTGAGATTTCGAACAAAGCATTGGCAGAAGCAAAAGCGATGGGTGCAATGGCGTTGTTCGGCGAAAAATACGGAGATGTCGTGCGAGTCGTAAAAGTAGGCGATTACAGCTTGGAACTGTGCGGTGGTTGCCACGTGAGCAACACAGCGGAAATCGGGCTGTTTAAGCTCGTGAGCGAGAGTGGAATTGGTGCGGGCACGCGCCGCATCGAGGCTGTTACAGGTCGCGGTGCTTATCAGTTCCTGAACCAGCAATTTGCTACGCTAAAAGAAGTCGCACACGCTTTAAAAGCACCTGTGATTGCGGAAGCTCCAGCACGTGTGGAAGGCCTGCAACAGCAATTGAAAGAAGCTCAGCGCGAAAACGAATCACTGCGTGCCAAACTGGGTAACATCGAGGCGGCTTCCCTGACTGATCAATTGCAACAGGTAGATGGTATGAATGTACTGGCTGCTCGCGTCTCGGCAGTCGATATGGATAATTTGCGTGGCATGGTAGACGAGCTGAAAAACAAACTCGGCTCAGCTGTCATTGTTCTCGGTGCAGTAGATGGTGACAAGGTAAACCTCGTAGCAGGGGTGACGAAAGACCTGATGGATCAAGGCGTCCATGCGGGTAAGATCATTAAAGAGGTTGCAACACGTTGTGGTGGAGGCGGTGGCGGTCGTCCAGACATGGCGCAAGCAGGTGGGAAAGATCCATCCAAGCTGCAGGAAGCACTCGATGCAGTTGCTGAGTTCGTGAAAAGTCAAGCGGTGGCGAAATAACACACTGCCGGACGATAAATTTGCGAAATCGACAAGGAGTAGGGTCGAGAGAAGTCGAATACAATTGGTAGCAAGTAGGGTCAGAAGTCTCAAACGAAATCGAGGTGTTGATTGTGAGTTCGTTGGATAATACCATGAAGTTCACGGTGCCAAAGGAAGCGAATGCGGCGGATGTGCAAGAGACATTGACAGAGGTGTACAAAGCCCTGCAGGAGAAAGGATACAACCCGATCACCCAGATCGTCGGTTACTTGCTTTCTGGCGACCCGGCGTTTATCCCACGCCACAACAACGCGCGCAGCCTGATTGGCAAATTGGAACGGGACAAAATCATAGAAGAGTTGGTGACCGTTTACTTGTCAGAGCGCAAGTAAGCCTGTAGACATGACAAGATTATTGGGATTGGATGTTGGCGATAAAACAATTGGTGTAGCGGTTAGCGACGAGCTCGGTTGGACTGCCCAAGGGGTAGAAACGATCAAGCGACAATCCAAGGAAAAGGATTTTGCTCGCCTGCACGAGTTGATTGCACAATATCAGGTCGGCGCAATTGTTGTAGGTCTGCCGAAAAACATGAATGGTACAATCGGCCCGAGGGCGGAAATGTGCCAGGCATTCGGCAAGCTTTTAGAGGAACGAACGTCTCTTCCTGTCCACATGTGGGACGAACGGCTGACGACGATGGCAGCGGAGCGTATGTTGATCTCCGCTGACGTCAGTCGTCAAAAACGCAAGACAGTAATAGACAAAATGGCGGCCACATTAATCCTGCAAGGATATATGGACGCGAAATCGAGGTGACCACGATGAGTGAAGAGATGATTGAGGAGTTCGAAGTGGGCGATGTGATTGCCCTGACAGAAGAAGGTACCGAGGAGCCGCGTGACTTCCGGATCATGTACATTTTTGACATTGAAGACCGCAGCTATCTGGTATTGGTACCCGTTGACCAGGAAGAAGAAGAAGAGTATGAGGTTCACTTCCTGCGTTACGATGGCACGGACATGCTGCAACCAATCGAGGACGACGAAGAGTGGGAGCAAGTGGAAGCCACATTCGAGACGCTGATTGCTGATTTGGAGAAAGACGGTATTTAAAAGGATGGAGAGGGGACCCTATTAAGGGTTCCTCTTTTTTTGTTCAACATGATTCGTGCTTTTTTCCTAAAATATCCTACACAGTGACAAGGTAGACAACCCTCCTGTATAATGATTAGGATCGAGAGAAGAGACCCTAAAGGGAGGATTTCGAACTTGAAACCCATGTCAGTGAAGCCTGATCGTCAGGCGGATCGACCTGTTGTCATGCGACGCAGACGAGGCGGAGGCCTTTTCCGCTGGATTGTCGCTCTCTTTTTGCTGATGGTAGTGGCTGTTGGGGGAACGGCCCTGTATGTCTATCAGCAATTGCAGCCGGTCGAAGGTGCACAAGCCGCCAAAAACGTAATCATCCCGTCAGGTTCATCCGTACGGGAAATCGGACGCTTGCTGGAAGATGCAGGATTGATCCGAAATGCAGACATGTTCAGCTATTATGTGAAGTATAAAGGTGTTGCCCCCGACCTTAAAGCAGGGGAATACCAGTTTACAACCGGACAAGCGATCGATGCTTTGCTGCTGGATATGACGGAAGGAAAAACGATTGTCAGTGCAAAGCGATTTACCATACCTGAGGGCTGGAACATCGAGCAAATCGCCGACCATTTGGACAAGGAAGGCATTGTTGAGAAAGCCGCTTTCTTGAAGGAAGTCGATCAAGGTGCATTTCCAGAATACCCGTTTGTCGCACAGATTCCTGCCAGCAAAGAGCGCATGCACCGACTGGAAGGATATTTGTTCCCCGAAACGTATGAAGTGAAGAAAGAAGCAACGGCTCATGACGTCGTGTCGAAGATGCTGGCTCAGTTTCAGAAGGAATGGCAGCCTGAGTGGACGAACGAGCTGAAACAAAGAAAATTGACAATGGACGAGGCTGTCAATCTCGCGTCGATCGTAGAACGAGAAGTGACAGTCGACAAGGAAAGACCATTGGTGGCGGGAGTCTATTACAATCGAATCCGAGATAAATGGCCGTTGCAGGCGGATGCCACCGTGCAATTTGTACTGGGCAAGCAGCGGGACCGCTTGACGTTTGAAGATCTAAAGGTAAAGAGTCCGTATAACACGTACACGAATCCGGGACTTCCACCAGGACCGATCGCCAATCCGGGCAGAGCATCCCTCGAAGCGGTGGTAAAACCAGCCAAGCATGACTTCTTTTTCTATGTAACGAAAAAAGACGGGACATTCGAGCACTACTTCTCTCGTACACTGGAGGAGCACAACGCGAATAACGAGAAAAGCAGAGGAAACTGACCAAGGTTTCCTCTGTTTTTGTGTAAGAGGTATGCTATAATAATCCGGTTGCAAGATAGAGGAGTGAAAAGATGATTACCAATCCGGCCATAGATGACTACGTGTCGGGACTGGTTCCCGAGCGTTCTCCGCTACTTACACGCCTGGAGCAGGAGGCGGCAGCGGAAAATATTCCGATCGTTCAGCTTCCCTCTGCGCAAGTCATGCGGATGCTCTTGTTGTTGCATCGTCCGACAGCCATACTCGAGGTAGGAACGGCGATCGGCTACTCTACCATCTGGTTGGCAGAGGCGGCTCCAGAAGCGCGTATCGTCACGATGGACATTGACGAGGATCGACTCGGACGCGCACGTACCAATATCACAGAAGCAGGGGTTTCAGAACGTGTCGAAATCCTGTTGCGGGATGCTACATTGGGACTGCCAGATTCTTATCAATTTGACTGTTTGTTTATTGATGCGGCCAAGGGCCAGTATCGGGCTTTTCTCGATCTATATCTTCCTCTGCTACGTGAAGGTGGATTAGTGATAAGCGATAATGTGTTGTTCCGCGGGCTGGTTGCGACACCGGACGAGGCTACAAAACGTCAGCGTCCGATGATAGAAAAGCTGCACGCCTACAACACTCTCTTAATGGAGCACCCGGAACTGGAAACTACCATGATTCCGGTAGGTGACGGCCTCGCTGTCAGCCTGAAAAAGAAGAAATCAGACACAACGCTCGAATCCGAGGTATAGATTGCCTGGATGCCAAATAGGGAAGGGGTTATGAGGCATGCGCAACCCCGTATTGATTGGGGTAGCTGGAGGCAGTGGATCTGGAAAGACGACCGTCGCCAGAGAATTGTTTCGCCAGTTTCAAAATGATAGTGTGACAATGATTGAGCAGGATTCCTATTACAAGAATCAGGACCATCTGAGTATGGAAGATCGTTACTGTACTAACTACGATCATCCTCTGGCATTTGATAATGATCTGATGCTGTCCCACTTGCAGGATTTGCTACAAGGAAAGGCTATTGAAAAGCCGATCTACGATTTCAAGCTGCATACGAGAAAAAAGGAAACAATCCGGATCGATCCCAAGGATGTCATTATTCTGGAAGGGATGCTGATCTTGGAAGACGAGCGTATCCGCGATCTGATGGATATTAAAGTATTCGTCGATACGGATGCTGATGTACGGATCGTACGACGGATCGCTCGCGATATCGAAGAACGAGGTCGTTCCCTAGATTCCGTAGTCAGTCAGTATCTAAATGTCGTGCGGCCGATGCACCTTCAATTTATCGAACCGACCAAGCGCTACGCGGACGTCATCATTCCAGAAGGTGGCTACAATTTGGTTGCTCTCGATCTGCTGTCTACGAAGATCAGCAACATCTTGCTCGAAAAGCAACAATTGGCCAATACGTAATCAATTTAACTCTGCACGCCGCGTTTGTCGGCGTGTTTTTTTGTTTGGCTCGTTTTCCTCCCTCTGATTCGGGCAATACTGGCTAAAAAAGCCAGGGAGGGAAATTCCATGCAACTGGAACGACGATTGAAGCGGCGACACTTTCTGGTCTTGCTCGGAATGACGCTGGTCTGGATCGGATTGATTGCACGGCTGTGGTGGATCCAGTTGGGAGCGCCTCATCGCTTTACCAAGCGCGGCATTGATTTGGTAAAGAACGCCGTTAAACAACGACAGCAAAGTATCATGCTCCATAGCGGGCGTGGTGATATACGGGATCGCAACGGATACGCCTTTACAGGTGAAGAGCATCGAGCGCTCATTCTCTTTCCATTGGCACGCGGAAGTCTGGAGGGAACAGATGGAATGGCTCGCGTAGCAGAGGTCGTTTCCCAACCAAAGGAACGTCTGGCAGAGATCATGGAAAAAGCAAAAGCCCCACTATTCTTGCGTAAGGATGACGGACGGCTTGTCGTGCTCACGGAGCGCCAGGCAGAACAAATAAATGCACTCGCGATTCCTGGTATCGTAGCTCTGGCAGTAACCGAGAGGTATCGCCAGGAAGAGGTAGCCAAGCATGTCATCGGCTTTATCAATCAGAATCCTGATTTGGTGCAATCTCTTTATCCGGATGAGTGGGAAAGTGGAAAGATGAATGCGGACAGTATGATTGGTGCTTCTGGGCTGGAGCGCAGCTTTGATCGATTCCTGCAAGGCGTGGAACCGTCGATCCTGTCCTACTATGTGGACGGACAAGGAAAACCGCTGCGTGGCCTCGATATCCGTTACTCGAAGCAGGATAACGAGTACTATCCGCTCTCGCTCACCACGACACTGGATGTGTCCATACAGCGAAGCATGGAACGAATAGCAGATGAGGTAGGATTAAAGCAAGGGAGCATCGTCGTATTGGACGCACAAACGGGAGATGTGCGCTCGATGGTAAGTCGACCCATTTACGATCAGACCAAGGTGGACCTGACTACAGACTATTGGAAAAACAGAGCAGCGAAACAGCTACCACCGGGTTCTATTTTTAAGACCGTCGTTGCCGCAGCGGCTCTGGCAGAAGGAGTCGTTTTACCCACAGATCGTTTTACCTGCACAGGTGAATATGGCAAGTATCATTTTTCTTGTTGGAAAAAGGAAGGACATGGCAGTGTGACGATGGAGGAAGCGTATGCCCAATCCTGTAATATCGCATTTGCACAGATCGCCAATCGAGTGGGCGGTGAAAAGCTGGAAGAATATGCGCGGCGCTTGGGCTTGTCCGAACAGGTGGGGCATGTTACCTCTCATTTATTTAAGCTCGATGGCTTTAAGCAGGTAGATGGGGAAGAGCGAGGGGCGATATTCTCCCAAGGGGTATCCCGCCAAGACGAAGGCGTCCTGATTCAGACGGCGATCGGTCAGCGGGATGTACGGGTGACCCCCTTGCAAGCGGCGAATATGGTCGTATCTATCTTACGAGGAGGCCAGCCGCTACAAGTCCGTCTGGTCCATGAAATTAATTATCGCAATGGTCAAGCATTCTATCAATTCCCCATGCAGACTCTTCCTGTTCAAGGGATTGATTACGTCACAGCAAATAAACTGCGAAAAATGATGAGGAAAGTGGTGACAGATGGTACGGGTCTAGCCCTGAGTGGCGCTCCGTGGGAGGTGGCTGGCAAGACAGGGACCGCACAAACTGGGGGAGATAATCAATCGTTGAACCACCTTTGGTTCATTGGTTATGCACCTTTTGATCAACCTCGGTATGCCATTTGCGTCGTCGCAGAAAATCAGCAGAGTTGGGGAAAAAATCAGGCTACAGAGATGTTTCGCCGCGCGGTTGATGAACTTGCCGATCAAACAACTCAATCTTCCCAACCTCACGCAGGGAATTCCCCAGAATAAAGCCTCTAGCCTGCACCTGATTCTGCTTCCCCAAGCCGACAATCAGCATGAGCGGTGAAGGGGAAGTGTATATGGATTGCGTGGCTTTTTCCAAAATGGTTTTCTTGTCACCTTTACTGGGTGAAAGCCGTTTGATCGTATGACTATGCCAATCACCGAGGTATTGCCATTGACGAGTCTTGCTCAATTTGCGAACGAGCTTGCCTAAATGTCCGTCGTCAAAATAGACGGACTTGGGATGCTGGATGGCCTTTGGACCAGGCTCACTCGCATAAGTAACGACCCATCGATTATTATCCATGGGATAGCCCATCATCACCCCTCCGGTTTCGACCGAGGGGTCTTTTCTTACAGCTG
Source organism: Brevibacillus choshinensis (assembly GCF_001420695.1). Classification (NCBI taxonomy): domain Bacteria; kingdom Bacillati; phylum Bacillota; class Bacilli; order Caryophanales; family Paenibacillaceae; genus Brevibacillus; species Brevibacillus choshinensis. Next base: position 749,550 of record NZ_LJJB01000007.1, read on the forward strand.
ACTCGATCTGTTTCCAAGCTTTCGGAGTGATGTACAGAATCGTCATGAGACGGATGTCCCTCCTTGAATCACCTATCGCTACGCCTTTTATCATATGTAACAGGATGGCAGAACGTCCCCCCTGGGTATAAAGTTTAGAATTATCTCAAAAAATAGATTGTAACTGACATCCTTCCTTTCTATAATTTAGAAAAAGAGTGTGAAAGGTTGATCCTATGTCTTTGGCACCAGTAGACAATTCCTTAGTGGGAAGAATGCTAGCCGTAGATCTTTATACGGATAATGGTATCTTGCTTCTTCCTCAAGATACGATCATTACGTCTGCACATGTACAACTGCTGCAAAAACAGCGAATTTGGGAAGTGGAAGTGCAGCAGCTTCTCTCAGAGGGGACAGGCGAGCAGATTACGACCCAACTCCTGGAGCTGGATGCAGATGAAGAGACGATAGCTGCTTATGTACAAGCGCTGGACAAGACCCGCTCGTTATTCGATCAGGTCAGCCAAAATGGGACGCCACACTTGGAGCAATTCTCGGACATTTTTTGTGAGGTGGCGGAGCAATCCATGAAGCAATTGGGATTGTTTCGTTCTCTATACGTACTGGAAGGGGCAGACAGCTACACCTATCGGCATTCATTGAATGTGGGCATTCTCTGTTCCCTGATAGCTCGCTTGATGAAATGGAGTGAAGATCGCATCACCTTTATGGGTACGGCTGGCTTTCTTCATGATTTGGGCAAAATGAAGGTACCCAAGGAAATTCTTCTCAAGCCAGGAAAGCTGACTGAGGAAGAATTTACACAGGTGCAGAAGCATACGATATACGGCTACGAAATGATTAAAGAGATGGTAGGCGGCTCAGAACTGCTTGCTTTATGTGCGCTGCTCCATCATGAGAGACTGGACGGAACGGGATATCCGGAGCGCCGCAATGGGAACGATATTCCTATCGAATGTCAGGTGCTGGCGATCGCGGACATGTTTGATGCGATCTGCTCCGACCGTGTCTATAAAGAAAGGACATCTCCTTTTGAGGCAGCACAGCTCCTCTGGAAGGAAGCTTGCAACGGCAAGCTGAACATCGAGATCGTCTCCCAGTTCGTTCGCTATATTGCCTTGCTCTACGTAGGGGCACGTGCTCGTTTGAGCAATGGTGAAGAGGTGGAGGTCATTTTGATTCATCAGGATGAGCCGATGCGTCCATTGGTGCGACGGAGTGGAGAATTTGTTGACCTGCGCTATGAGCGTAAACTGACGATCGAGAAAATGATTGGATAAAAGAAGGATTAAAACGAACCGCTCCAATTGAGAGCGGTTTCATTATTGATGTTCTGTGAACGATGTCGCGTACGTCTCGACCCATGCAGAGGATTGTGACACAATGTAGATGAGAACGCTAAGAGGACGCCACCCGTGGACACAAGGAGGACATTTACATGATACGCAAGGCAACCCCTACGGATGCAGACTTTGCAGCGCCGCTCATCTATGAAGCGATTGGAGACGTTGCGCACACACTTACCGGGACAGCAGAGGCAGATGTGGCCATTCGTGTCATGAGCGAATTTTTTGCTCAAACGGGCAACAGGCTCAGCTACGAGAATGCTGTTATCGCTATGGATAAGGACAAGCCAATTGGTTTGGCACTGTTTTACCATGGGAGCCAGACAGACAAGCTGGATAGCCCTTTAGTAGAACATGTAGAACGAGAAACCGGAAAAACTCCCCATATTGTCAAAGAGGCACGAGACGACGAGTTTTATCTGGATACTGTCGTCGTTCGAGGGGATTACAGAGGAAAAGGGATTGGCAAAGAGCTTTTGCGAGCTTTTGAAAAAGAAAGTGAGCGAAGAGGGCATGACAAAATCGCCTTGCTGGTGGATGAAGAAAACCACCGGGCTCGCAAGCTGTATGAATCCATCGGCTATCAACAGGACGGAACGATCATGTTGAGTGGGCACCTGTTCAGCCATATGGTCAAAAATTTAGCTGTAATGGTTTAATAAAAAACCGTTTCCTAAAGGGATTTCTCTTCGTCCCCAGGGAGCGGTTTTTTTACTGTTTTGGACGATCCCTCTCTTCTTCCAGAGCCGCTACACGCTTTTCCAGAGCTTTGATCGATTGTTGATTCCATTTATTTCGACTCCCCATTCTTTTGGTACACTCCACAATCAGAAGAATGACGGCAATTAGAAAGCCAAAAAACAAGAGAAAGAATAGTAATTGAACCGCGAGTGTACCCCATTCGATTGAGACTGCTCCAAAATCAAGCATCGAGGACCTCCTAAATGAATTTCCATTATTTTACCAATAACTACAATCAAAAAAAGACCTCGCTGGCCAATTGCCTGAATGGGCGAACGAGGTCTTAGGGATATACGGGTAATGGTGGAAGGATCTACTCTGCCGCTTTCAAAGCCAGCTCTAATGCTTTGTTGCTTCCCATTGCTTTTGTTTGATTGACGATCTCTGCGGTAATGACAGAGCCTTCTGCGGCAATGAGTTCTCCGGAAGGGTCATACAAATTTGCAGACAAAGTTTTTCCGATTAATTCTTCCAGGTCTAACTCGTCAACTGCAGAAGACACCGGTTCTTGTGCGATCGTGGTTTCTTCTATTGCTGCTGGTTCAGTCTCTATCTTTTCATTGCGGAAAGCTTCGTCGGAAACAAGTGGCTGGTCGCCTTCATCGGAAATGACGGTGATTTCCTTGCCAAATGTAATGACGGCTGCTTCTGGCAAAACGGATGGAGCGTCAGGCTTATCCAGAATACAACCCAAAATTTTTCCTGTCTCGGGATCAAAGTAGTACTCGGAGATTTGTCCCAGATGATGACCTTTTCGAGAGATGATGCGTGTTCCTTTGATTTGGATATTTTTGCTCAACAGCTCATTAGCAATCGGGATGTCCGCCAGATCAATGACTGCACTTTCCGAATCAATGGTGACAGCGTAGTCACCTAGCCCCTCTACGAGTTTGAACGGCACAGCTTTGATCCCAAAATCCCATTGATCGTTTTGGACGATAATAAATTCAATGCTCCGCAGGTCCGGGTTGATGACGAAGTTTTTGACCTTGCCGATTTCTTTTCCTGCAAAAATGCTGATGATTGGTTTGCCTAATACTTCTTTACTCTGTTTCATATCGTTGCTCCTCTAATGAAATGGGATGGCTGTAGAATGTTCATTGTTGCTCGCAAACAACGAGCGAATATGTGCAATTACTTTTTGATGGATGGAAGGAGGAACGAGCGACCAGGACAGGTTCCGTTTATTTTCGATCTGCAGCTGCTGGATCAGTTCTTCCAGGTAGGAAATTTGTCTGGTAAATTCTTCTCGTTTTTTAGAAGACAGAGAAGGGGTCTCGTTCAAGCATTTCTCCAATACGGAGATGCTTTCTTCATACAAACCCATTTCGTTTAAGACTTGAACCAGCTGACGGCTCAATATGTAGGTTGCCATCGCCGGGGGATTATAGGTCAGAGCCTCCCGGAGTGATTGATACGCACGCAGATAGTCGCCTTGCTGCAGTGCCTGTTCTGCATTTGCGGAAAGGGTTTGGATGCGATTGCGTTCTTCCGGTAAGATCGTGTTGTCTACTTTGGGTGTCTGTGCCTCTGGATGAACGTGCACTGCTTGAACTGCCTCTACATGAGCTTCTTCTGCCTGAACTTCCTCAGCCTGAATGTATTCTCCATGCACTTCCTCTACATAAGCTTCCACTGAAGGCTCCAAGATGGGCTCGTTTTGGACAGGCGCAGCTTCTTCTGTACCCTTGAGAATTTCGGAGGCTTCGTTGACCACCTCTACCTCTTCTAACAACGCGTGCATCTGAATATCCGGCTGTTCGGCAGGGCGAGAAACTTCTAGCTTATCACTGTCAGTAACAGAAACATCCGTCACATCATATGTATCCTGCTGAAGCTCGATAGGGAGTGTTTCAACAGGTGCGGAGCCGATGGGCGCCACGGCTACTTCCAGGACAGGTGACGGGAGAGGAGCAGCGGCAGATTTTTGAGTTGGCGTTACAATCTGGGGCTGTTCCGACTTTAGCGCCAGCTCAAAATGCTGTTCGATTTGTCGATCCTCTCGTTTTTGTAGGAAGATAACTGAGATCGCGACACCCAAAAAAATCAATAATGCGAGGCTGACTGTCCATCCGATCCCAATACTGGAGGCACTGGAATACCCAACCAAGCCAGCACTGGCAAAGGCAAGGATCAGAGTGAACATGCTCCGCAGTTTAGGAAAATGAATACGGGTGTAAAAGAAAATCAGGACGAGCAAAAGTGCCGCCAGTCCGATTATTTCGGAAGCATTCATAAGAATCACCCTGCACTAGTTTGATGGGATAGTCAGACGAAATGGACTGCAATGATGAAAGATTCTATAGGCGTCCCATCCTTTCGTGGTAGGTTTTCGCAGGTCTTTATATATATTATCGGCAATCAATTGTGTAAACGTTATGGGAAAGGTAAGGATTGCACTGTCCTTTTTGGCGTACATGCACATATAGGCTACCGCCCACATAAGCATAGGAGTAAGCTATCCCAGACGTGGAGGTGGCAGCCATGTCCAGCATTATTGCGGCACTTTCGTTAGTATTCAAAGAGCTCCTGATGTTCGTGGCTTATGTCAAGAACAACGCATTTCCTCAACCACTCCCTGACACGGAAGAAGAAAAGTACTTACGTCTGATGGCAAAAGGCGATCCGTACGCTCGCAACAAGCTGATCGAGCATAATCTGCGACTGGTCGCCCACATTGTCAAGAAATTCGAAAACACCGGTGAAGACAGTGAAGACCTCATCTCCATCGGAACGATCGGATTGATCAAAGCGATCGAGAGTTACCAGGTGGAAAAAGGCACCAAGCTGGCTACCTACGCAGCGCGTTGTATTGAAAATGAAATCCTCATGCATCTTCGCAGTTTGAAAAAGACCAAGAAGGACGTTTCGTTGCACGACCCGATTGGAACTGACAAAGAAGGGAACGAAATCACGCTGATTGACGTTCTCGGTACAGAAACAGATGAAGTAGTGGATGCGGTGCAGCTCAAGCTGGAGTCCAACAAGATTTATCAGCACATCCACATTCTCGATGATCGGGAAAAAGAAGTGATTATCGGCAGGTTTGGCTTGGATCAGGATAAAGAAAAGACGCAGAGGGAAATTGCTCGTGAGCTGGGCATCTCGCGTTCGTATGTATCTCGGATTGAGAAGCGAGCTCTGATGAAGCTGTTTAATGAGTTTTACCGAACGAAGCAGACACAGAATCGTTAGCGTGGAAAGCTGAACATGTTAGCCAGGAACTGCGAGATCGGCACGAGGTAGTGTGCCAGTCTTGCGGTTTTTTGCTTGTTGAGGACATATGTCCTTCCTCCAAAATCGTTTCTGTCCTTTAATAAAGGAAAAAGCAAGTGGAGGGAACAACAATATGAAAGGGAGTCTTTTTGCGTTAGCAGGAGGGGCGTTTCTTACCCTACAGGGAGTAGCAAACGCACGGATCAGTGCTAGCATAGGTACATGGCAAACAGCAACGATTACTCAGTTCACCGGATTCGTGGCGGCGTTGTTGATTCTGCTGCTTGTCCGTGATGCAAAATGGCGAGGCTTCCGACAAGTAAAGCCGTTGTATTTGATTGGGGGGGCATTCGCGGCCATCATTATATTCAGTAATATCACGGCAATTCAACAGATGGGAGTTACGCTTACCGTATCAGCCCTGCTCATTTCCCAGCTTTGTCTGACCTTTGTGATTGACAGTAGAGGCTGGCTTGGAGTAAATAAGCAGAAGATGCGCCTGCCGCAGTTTATTGGCATCGCAATGATGATCGCCGGTGTGGTGATACTAAAGCTATAATACGACTGAGATCGGACGGCACAGAGGCTAGAGGTAGAGGTGAACGCATGATGAAAGAAATCTTAGATCGGGATCAGCTGCATCATTATTTACAAGCTCACCAAATGGAATCGGTCTTTAATGATCAACTGAAACCACATTTGTCGCTCTATAGCTTTGAGCAAGGAGAGCTCGTCTGTTCCCAAGGGGAAGTTCCGCAAAATTTGTATGTGCTGTTAAAGGGGAAGCTGAAAGTGTACACCACTTCGGTGGAAGGAAAAACATTGATTCTTTCCTTCAAAACACCGCTCGAACTAATCGGGGACATTGAATACGTCCGGGGAACCGACATTGTCAACACGGTAGAGGCTGTATCTCCTGTCCTGATGCTAGGTGTTGCACATCGCTGGTTACACAAATACGGCAAAGGTGATCCACAGTTGCTGCAATTTCTCCTGGACCACATCACGCGAAAATTTTACGTGAAATCGACGACCATGAGCTTTAATCTGATGTACCCGGTGGAAGTGCGATTAGCAAGTTATTTGCTCGCGGTTTCTTTTGACGATACGGATGCTGAGCTAAACGGACAATTGAACGCAACGAGCATGATGGACGCTGCTAATTTGCTTGGAACCAGCTATCGACATCTGAATCGAGTCCTTCAGCAGTTTTGTACTGACGGATTGGTCGAGCGCAGCAAAGGATTCATCTTGGTGAAAAACGCTGAAGGATTGCGTGCGATGGCACATCACAATATTTATGAATCACAGCCAGACTAAAGACAGGAGAATAGGAGTGAGGAACAACGATGGTAATCGGCATGGGATTGGCATTGCTCGCGGGTTCGTTTATCAGTTTGCAAAATATATTCAATAGTAAGGTGAATGAACGTGTGGGTTCGTGGGCGACGACTGCATTCGTGTTAGGGATGGGATTCCTGGCTTCCATGACGATGGGGTTGTTCTTTGAAGGGAAGGGACTGTTTGTCTTGCCACATATGCAGCCATGGTTCTGGTTTAGCGGATTGATCGGGGTGGGCGTAGTGACTTGTATGGTGCAGGCGATCCGACGTCTAGGTCCTACATTTGCGATCTCGATCGTGTTGACATCCCAGCTCGGATTTGCCCTCTTGTGGGACTCTCTGGGGTGGTTAGGGCTAAACAAGGTTCCTTTTACCTTGCATCAATTGCTCGGTGTACTCGTGATCGTCGGCGGTATTCTTGTCTTTAAACTAGGAGGGGCACGGGAGACCCAGAGAATGGCCTAAAACGATAAGAGCGAAGAAACCAGTCTTCACACAAAAGGGGTGTGAGACTGGTTTCTTCGTCGTGCTTAAACGGGAGTGCTTTCAATGATTTCCAATAAACGCTCCTTGATGCCGCCTGTGCAGACTCCCCCGTGATACGCGATTACGGTCTCGATTTCCAGGTCCACCAGTTTGGCTAACGATTGTAAGGCTGTCGCTTTGTCAGGGGTAAAGTCGGGATTGAACGGCATGAGTACACCTTCTTGAGCTGTGAGTGCATCACCCGAGATTAATGTTTTACTAGGGATGTGGTACAGCGAAATGTGATCAGGAGAATGACCTGGCGTATAAATTACTTGGATCCCACCACAGTAGGGGAGGATATCTCCATCTTGGAGGATTTGATCGACTTTGACAGGAGGAACGAGAGCACCGCTCTTAATCAGAGGAGTTTCTCCAGCAAGGTAGGGAATAGCAACCTCGTGAGCACACACTTGGATAGCTCCATCAAAGGCTTCGACAATCTCAGGCAGACTGCCAATATGATCTCGATCTTGATGTGTAATGATGATTTTTTTCAACTTTTGAAATGGAATAGATTCTTGTTCGACCACACTCTTGATTACATCGAGTTGTCCGGGAATACCCGTATCCACGAGAATGGCCTCGTTTTCATCCCACAGCAATCCTGTATGGACAACGAACAGTCCACCCTCCACCTTCATCTCAAGTTTGATGACTTTGATTCCTTCACTTGCGTACATCGCTGTCGCCTCCACCATTTCATTAATTGCCGACCATTACTTCACCATGTGAACAACAAAATCCTTTTCTCCTCGACAGTTTCCAGTGAATGGGAGAGCAACATTTCAAAATTCACTCTGTGATAAAAAGGAATGTGTAAGGAATGAAAAAATGAGGAGATGAGTATATGGCTACGTTGGCAGGAAAGGTTGCACTCGTGACAGGAGCAAGCAGAGGAATTGGTCGCGAGATTGCATTGCGTCTGGCAAAGGAAGGGGCATTGGTGGCGGTTCATTATGGTAAAAATCGAGATGCAGCGGAAACGGTTGTACGGGAAATAAAGAGCACTGGCGGGTCCGCATTTGAGATTGGTTCGGATTTGCTATCCGTACAAGGTATCCACGGTTTATTTGAGGAGATGGATCGATTGCTTCAAGAACTCACGGGAGGAAAGCAGTTTGATATATTGGTGAACAATGCAGGAATTGGCCAGTATGCTACGATCGAGGAGACGACGGAAGAGTCCTTTGATGAAGTGATGAACCTTCATGTAAAGGCTCCGGTTTTTCTCATTCAGCAAGCGTTGCCACGAATGAGAGAGGAAGGGAGGATCATCAATATATCCTCAGCTGTCACGAGGATTGCGTTTCCCAATCTGTTCGGTTACAGCATCTCAAAGGGCGCGATCAACACCGTAACATCTAATTTAGCGAAACATCTCGGACCGCGTAACATCACTGTAAATGCGATTTTGCCGGGAATCATCGATACAGACATGAACACAGCAACGTTGCAAGATCCTGATGGGCGTCATTTCGCTGCGAGCCTCTCCACATTTGGAAGGTGGGGGCAACCGGGTGACGTAGCGGATATCGCAGCTTTTCTAGCCTCGTCCGATAGTCGGTGGATAACAGGGCAATTGATTGATGCAAGTGGAGGGTCCCATCTGTAAGTCACATGTACAAAAAGTCAGTCTACAGCACGTTTTACCGTGTTTTGTAGCTGGCTTTTTCTTTAGGGAACTGGCTAGTTTTCTAAGTAGGGGAAACAATACACTTTTAGTAAAATTATTCAAAGAAAAATATTGACTTGAAATAAAATCTTATGATAATATAAATATTTTTATTCTTGAAAGTGTGTTATAATGAATGAGTTGGAAGTAAAGGAGGTGGACGTATGTTTCAAGTTGGAGACAAGATTTTTTATCCTATGCATGGTGCAGGCATCATTGAAGCCATGGAGGAGAAAGAGTTTCTCGGGGAAAAGCATCTCTATTTTGTGTTGCACATGTTGTTGAAAGAGCTCGACATCATGGTTCCTGTTGAAAAAATGTCCGCTCTGGGAATTCGCAGTATTGTAGATGGACAGACATTGGAACAAGTATTTGCTGCTTTCCATGAGAGGGAACCAGACCTGTCGGTGAACTCAGCGCAACGCTTAAAAATGAACACAGAGAAGTTGAAAAGTGGCGATATTTACGAAGGGGCAGAAGTGATTCGCGATTTACAATTCATTAGCAGAAACAAGGTGCTGGGTACGAGCGATCGAATCATGTTGGACAACGCAATGTTAAACTTGATTAGCGAGATCGAACTCGTGCGAGAACTGGATCGTGAAGAAGCGACTGAGCTATTGAGACGGATTATCTCCGAAGAAGCTGTCAATGTGGCTCCGTAATAGACATAGGCAGACAGCAAGTATACAGATGAACTTTATAACTTCATGAATAAGGGCAGGGTGTGATTGCATAAACAATCCCACCCTTTTTTGCTTTTTAGCCAAAGCTACGGAAACGATATTCGCTGCGCTGGGCAAAAAGGTGGAAGCCTGCTCGCAAAAAGGCGTTCGCCATCGGTTGATTTTGTAAATCGGTGTCTGTGCGAATACAACTTTCGCCAGCTTGAACGAGTGAGAACAATCCCCGGTTCAACAGTAAATCGACATACCCGCGCCCTCTGAATTCGGGAAGCACACCAATGTAGCCAATCGTCGCAAAAGTGGGACTTCTTGTAGGGATGATGAATCCGATCAGTTGATCATCTGGTGTATAGGCGAGCTCCCACCAGTCAGGTTCATAAGACATACCTTGCAAATCTTGGTAGATCTCTTGTGCTTGCGAGAGGGGGCCATACTCTGCACGTTCCTGCGCAATCTGACGGTCCAGTGTAGACGCAGAGCCACGCATGATTGCGTCAATAAAAGCAATTTCACCTACTTCAGACAAGCTACGATAAATAACACGCTCATCCATATGAGGCAAAACGTTTGGAGCAGAAGTGATGCCAGGATTATTCTTCCACTCAAACCGCGATGTTTCCCTTTGTAGGTGAAATCCGAGATTGCCCAAAATCTTTTGTCGCTGTTCTGCATGGTCCTGCCAATGCGGCGCCATCGCGGGAGAGTCCAAAACATAACCGAGCTGTTGGACACCCATCTGTCGGCAAGTCACAAGCAGATGCTGCCACAGAAGCTCAGCGAGTTCCGAGCCGTTCTCATCTTCCCAAGGAAGATCCAGCAGAACGATATCAGAAGGGCTGTCTTTTCCTGGCAATGTCCAAAAAGCGACACGTCCGATCCCCACCCCTTCTCTCTCCAAAATAAAGCACCATTCTGGACGCATGGCACCTTTTGTGAACATTTCTTGGACATAATCAATGATTGACTGATGTCGATGGGTGGGGGTGGAGACTGCTGCAAACGCATGGAGCTCATGCACAAAAATGGGGCGAAATGTAATCATCCTTCAATCTCTCCTTTTGTGTGATGCTTGGAATAAACAGCATGAGAGTCACCCCTTTCAGTTTATATGTAACCCATCAATTTTATTTTGGTGGTTACGATGTCATTTTACAGAGAAAAATACTTCCAGTCAATCTCGTTCTTTCCAATTACAATAAGGGAAGAATATGGGAAGTGAAAATGTCTTGGAAACGAAGGGAGAAATGCTTATGACGCAGGAGACTAGCAAGCGTATTATTTTGGCAAAACGTCCCGTTGGTATGCCTACTATCGAGGATTTTCAGTTTGAGGAAGGTCCATTGCCTCAACCGGGAGAAGGGGAAGTGCTCATCCGTACCTCGTACCTGTCTGTCGATCCTTATATGAGAGGAAGAATGAACGATCGCAAGTCTTACGTGCCACCGTATGAACTGGGAAAGGTCATCTTGGGTGGAGCTGTCGGTGAGGTGATCCTGTCACAAGCGGATGAATTCCAGGTGGGAGATATCGTTGTTGGCAATCTCGGATGGCAGACACATGCCGTGGCAAAGGCAAATCAATTGAAGAAAGTAGACGAACAGCTCGCACCTATCACGACTGCGCTTGGAATTTTGGGAATGACAGGACTCACAGCCTATTTCGGACTGCTCGATATCGGTCAGCCAAAAGCAGAGGAAACCGTCGTGGTCTCGGGTGCAGCAGGAGCAGTAGGAACGGTAGTAGGCCAGATTGCCAAAATCAAAGGCTGCCGAGTGGTTGGAATTGCGGGTTCAGATGCTAAAATTCGTTATTTGATCGATGAGTTGGGGTTTGATGCAGCCATTAACTACAAAGCAACTGATCGAAGGGCTGTATTAGCAAAAGAATGCCCGAATGGCGTGGATGTGTATTTCGATAATGTAGGTGGGGAAATTTCTGACGATGTCATGTTACTGTTGAACAAGCATGCTCGGATTCCCATTTGTGGGCAGATCGCTCTGTACAACATGACGAAGCCAGACTTTGGTCCGCGCATGCAATCACAGTTATTGATAACGAGCTCGTTGATGAAAGGGTTTATCGTCAGTGATTACCTTCAGCGATTTGAGGAGGGAGCGATTCAATTAGCTGAGTGGGTAAAAGAAGGGCGACTGAAGTATCGTGAGCAGATTGCTGAAGGATTTGAAAACACGGTGGATGCATTTCTTGGGCTATTTACCGGAGAAAATCTGGGAAAACAACTGGTCCGAGTCAAGTAAACAGCGAGTACAAACGATTCGTGAGAGGTATGCATTCGCGTGTAGAATGTGTACCTTTTTTCTTGTGATTTAGAGCTGACTCCTACAGAAATGGCAAAGCTGACACTTCAGCTCACAGCATCGTACAAGAATGACCCAAGTGCGCTGCTCCAGGAGTTTTTTTACAGCCGGATCAGTATCAGCCGTATCTAGGAGAGAACGTTCTTTTGCAATCAGGCCATTTTCCTTATAATGAGGGGAATCATGAAATGGAAAAATGGACGAGTAGAGGAGATAACCATGAAGCAAGGAAAAACGAACGCAATGCGCATACTGGACAAAGAAAAAATGGATTACACGATGCTGACATATACGACGGATGACGGCAAAATCGATGGAGTATCCGTCGCACAAAAAATCGGAAGAGAAAAAGGCGTTGTCTACAAGACGTTGATTTCCCAAGGGGCTAGCAAGGTGTACTACGTTTTTGTGATTCCCGTCGAATCAGAGCTAGACTTGAAGAAGGCAGCGAAAGCAGTGAATGAGAAGAAAGTAGAGATGATTCCAGTCAAAGACATCACGGCCGTGTCAGGGTATATTCGTGGAGGCTGCTCGCCGATTGGGATGAAAAAGATGTACCCGACAGTTATCGATGAGAGTGCCCAATCATTAGAAGTGATCATCGTGAGTGGTGGGAAAATCGGTGTGCAAATCGAACTCCCCATCGGAAATTTGGCAAAGGCGACAAAGGCTTCGTTCGCTGACGTAGCAACTTAAGTGATGGTTGAGGTTGGCCGACTGGACGCTTGTGATGGGATGGTTGCCTGCTTTACATACGAAGTACACATAAGAATCGTTCTACACCGGGTACGAGGATGGATAAGAGGTGTTTATGGCAGGTAGTGGTATGTAGGAAAGAAAAGAAAAGGAGCGTGCAAATACACGCCCCCTGTTCTTATACAAAATGGCTTCTTACAAAAAACGGCTTCCGATGATCTGAGTCGCGCGGTTCCACAGCTGCTTTAATCTCCTTCGACCACGAAGTGTCAGGTGCTTGTCTGGTCTTCTCAAGTAGGCTCTCATTGGGATGACACGAAATTTGGGTCGCCCACCAGAGAAAAAGCGTTGAGAATAAGTAGGGACGACATTAATGCCGATGATCGTCGTCTCACCCTTTTCGTCCTTTTCCACAGTAAACTGCAGAATGGCACCACATTGCGACTGATCAAACGTCAGCATTTTCTCTGATGTGAAATTTCCTAACGAATAAGCGACGAGTGTGCGTTTCTTCCTGCCATCGGTTGTTGCAATGATCGGCGTAACCACAGGCTGCAGCACATGAGGGTGTGCGCCGAGTATGACATCCGCCCCACGGTCCAAAAGGCTCTGAGCGAGAATGCGTTGTTTTTGCGTGGGAGCAAAGCGAAACTCTACGCCAAAATGAAGGCAGACGATCAGTAAGTCGACTTGTGGGCGCAACCGGAAGATTTCCTGTTCGATTACAGCTTGATCGAGCAGATTGACGAGCCATGGTGAGTCTTGAGGAACTTGCTGCTTATTGGTTCCATAGGTGTACGCCAGTATGCCAATTCGTATACCTTTTACCTCCCGGATGAGAAAGGACGATGCTTCTTGTTGATTACGGTATGTCCCCGTATGAGCGATCTGGTGTTGATCGAGTAGATCGAGTGTACGGAGCAGACCAGAGGGTCCTCCATCTAGACAGTGATTATTGACAGTCGTCAGTACGTCAAATCCTGCCTGTCGCAAATCACTCGCCAGCTCATCTGGACAATTAAACCGGGGAAAGCCTGTGCGAGCCGACCCAATTTGATAGGGTTGTGTCCTACCGGAAAAGGTCGTTTCCAAATTGCCGATTGTCAAATCTGCACCCTGTAAGAAAGAAGCGACAGGAGCGAACATGTCTGCAAAGGAATAGTGTTCCGTTCCGGGTATTTTCGCAGAATCGACCTGTTCCCTCCACATCAGAATATCGCCTACCGCGGCAATCGTAGCTCTGTGATTCATAGGCTTCCCCCCTCTTTTTCTACTCTATTCAGGGAACGCTTTGCTTGTTTTGGATGAGAGCGGAACGTTTTCATAGATAAAGGTCCATACAGGCTGTCTCTCTTTCTCATACAATATTCAAGTCGATGGTGAGGACAGAGTAGAGGGGGAAATTACGATTGAAAGGTACTGGTAAAAGGAACGCCAAGACAAAAGCGAAAGTACCACCTAGGAAGACACTCATTCTCCAAAAGCCCGTGATATCTGTGACGGGAAGTGCGGGTAAGACGACGACGAAAGAAATGATTTCCTCCATTCTGAGTAGGCGATGGAACATCTATAAATCGATGTATAACAAAAACTTTTTAGGAAATACCCGCGCGCACGCCAGGCGTATTACAGACGAGCATAAAGCCGTTGTACTCGAATATGGGATCTTGGGCAGTGGTCACATCAAGAGGCATTGTGAAATGATTCAACCATCCATTGGCGTCATTACGAATATTGGTACAGCACATATCGGCAAATTTGGCGGGAAGATAAGCGGAATTGCCATGGCAAAATCAGAGCTTATTCGTTACATGAACGCGACTGGGAGGGTATTTCTGAACCAGGATTGCCCTTATTCGCGTGAGATGACCAAGCAACCGTATGTAGGGGATTTTGTGGGTACTTTCACTACCGTGGGGATCGAGCAAGAGGCGGATTATCGCGCAACGAATATCCAAATCGATGATCAGGGAATTCGGTTCTCCTGTTTGGTAGACGGGACACAAGAGGATTTTTACCTGCCGACACTAGGGGAGCACAATATTTACAATGCCTTGTTTGCCATCGCTGTGAGTCATTCGTTGGGGTTTTCGGCAGGGACAATTCGAGAAGGTTTGCTCACATTCCGTCCTCAGCGAAAAAGGCTCACTCACTATCGGTTCGCAAATAATGTGCAAATCTTCGACGATACCTACAGCTCCAATCCGGATGCTGCCAAAGCTGCGATTGATGTGCTCTGTCAGGTTGGAAGTGGGAAGAAGGTAGCTGTTTTGGCAACGATGCTGGAGATGGGTAATTACGACGTGAAAGGGCATGAAGATGTCGGACAATATTTGAGCCAAAAGAATGTGGATTATCTGTATACGCTGGGGACGAGCGCTCGTCATATCGCACGCGCAGCCATACGATCCGGATTTCCTGCGAATCGGGTGGTTCACTGCCAGACGAAGGAGAGGCTGCATCGTTTGCTGTCCAAACGGATCGGGCCGGATACCACCTTTCTCGTAAAAGGCTCTCACCGTTTGAAGATGGGTGAAACCGTCCTCTTTTTGAGTAAGGAAACAGCGAAAGTCCGACAGCACAAAAAATAACCCATTCGTTTCGATAAAGAAGCGCTTGTCTGTTTGAAGGACAAGGGCTTTTTTTACGATACTGAAAAGGGTAACGACTTAGAATGAAGGTAGTTCTTTGGTCATCCGTCTATGTAATCAAATCCTCGATTGGAAAGATTTTCAGCCTATTAGGACTACCATTTTTTCAGTAAACTGGTTCCGTACCCAATCCGTTGGGGTAGACACAGCCAGGAGGAGAACGAATGACGAAACGAGATTGGTTACAAAGATCGACTGTCGCCGTCATGCTGAGTACATCCTTGCTCATGCTCACAGAAGGTGGACATGCTGCAGCAGCGCAGACTGTGGATTCGCAATCTTCTGCTAAATCAGTAGAGGTAGTCAAAATTGCCAATACCTTGATCGGAAAGGACTACAAATATGGCGCAACAGGGCCTAGTTCTTTTGGATCTGCTGGCTTGGCGACGTACATATTCAAACAAGTAGGAATCAAAGTAGATGACACGATAGCAGAGCTCTACAAGGCTGGGGAGAAGGTCACGGAATCCAATATGCAAGAGGGCGACCTGCTGTTCTTTTCTTCAACTGGCAAAGGGGCGCCGAGCTTTATGGGCATCTACATTGGAAATAACCAATATATTTATTCTTCCGAAGGCGAAGATGCTGTTGTTCTCAAAAAAGTAAGTGACTACTCGACAAAATTGGTAGGGGTACGTCGTGTACTCCCAGCAGATTCTGGCACTAGCCCTACCCCGGATCCTGGAACTACGACTCCTGAGACATCGAAAATCGGGGATAAAGTCATTGAAGCAGGGAAGAAATACTTGGGGACACCGTACGAATACGGATCGACTCGATCGAACAAAAAGACGATGGACTGCTCTGAATTCACTATGTGGGCTTACAAAGATGGTGCCAACATTAACATGGGCAATGGAGGAGCAAGATCCCAGGCTAACTATGTAAAGAGTCACGGGACTTACACTACTGACATCAGTAAGCTGAAAAAAGGCGATTTGGTCTTCTTTATGAGCTACAAAGGCTGGAAAGAGTCAGATTATAAAAATATTAACGTGCCGAAGCAAAGCATCACCCACGTTGGCATCTACATGGGGGATAACAAACTGCTTCAAACATTCTCCAAAGAGTCGGGTGGCGTCAAAATAACGGATTTCACAGGTACACATTGGGAATACCGTTTTATCATGGGTGGACGCCCTTACTAATAGACAAGTAGCCGTTACCAAGGAAAGGATGACGCCAGAGCGTTGTCCTTTTTCTATTTGGCGCGGTTGCAAGCTAGCGGGATAAAGGCATAGAAGACAGGAGCGGAAAAAATAGGTGAATGACCGATGGCAAACGCACATGCCATATCCGCGTTTGCTGCATTTCCTATAGGGAGACTTGTAGGAGGTGAAACGTCATGTCACATCGTTATCCGCCCCCGCCGCCCCCCGGAGATTATCCAGGGTCACCAGGGGCACCTGGAGGTTTTCCACCACCGCCCTCGGGACCGCCGCCAAGCAGGACGCCGAGTTCACCAGGATCGCGTGGATACGGTGGCACACGCCGCATTGACGCCGGCAGCTTCTATCCGTGCTTATATCGCTATACCTATGTGTGGCTGAGAAATGGGAACTCGTTCTGGTTTTATCCTATTCACGTCAGCCGTAATTCCGTTGCAGGCTATCGTTGGAGACGTAACCACTGGGAATATTACGGCACAGATATAGACAGGATTGCTTATTTTACATGCTAACGGAAAAAGGCGTATCTCCCAAGAACTTGTGGGGATGCGCCTTTTCGTTTCCTCAACACTTATTGGACGGATAGGGGAAAGCTCTTGTGGTCATGGACTTCGCCTTTTTCCACGTGCACGTTGACGGTATAGCTGCCGGCTGTAGGGAGAACAGCATTTGCGCTGTACTGGCCTGGCTGCGTCTCGGTTGCATCGATGAAGTTGTGCTTCTCCTCATTTCCCTGCCAAATTTCAAATTTCACGGCCGCTTGGGCAAAACTTTGATTCTCTTTCATTAAATGAACAGTGAAGGAAGCGGATTCTGCCGCTTTCATCGTCTCAGGTGGCATGAAGTGAAAGTCGACACCACTTGCTGGGTGCTCTGGACTGGCTGTGTCACTGCCATTCCCATGCTCATGCTTAGATGGAGTCGCAGTAGGCTGGGCATGTCCTGAATGGCCATTATCTGTTCCGCTTGCATGCTTACTATCTCCTACAGAAAAGGCTACTTTCTGCATGTTATGAAAATCGCGTGCCGTCACGTGATAGTAAACAAAGTAAGAGCCAGGTTCATCAATCGTTTGCTGTGCAGTGTAGACACCGTCCGCCTGGAGCGTGGCGGGAATCGTCACGTGCTGTTCCTGGCCATCTTTCCACCATTCAAATTTGACTTCTTTGGCATCATCGATGGAAGTGCCATTCTGTGTGACCTTGACCGAAAACGTGATGGTTTCACCTTTCGCCGGTTCTGCTGGTTGCATAGAGAAGGCTGCATCGATCGGTTCGGAAGAGGGGAGTGCTGTTTCCTGGTCGTCCTTGCCACAGGCGGACACCATCAATGCGAGCATACAGAGTAGGGAGAAATAATACCGTTTCATCTTTACATTCCTTCCTTTTTCAAGTTCATCAGCTGCTGATAAATTTGCTCGGGATCAAAATCATCTCCCATGCCAAATTTGCGAATTACTTCGTTGCTTTCATTGACTAAATAAGTGCTGGTGGTATGAGTGATAAATCCATCTTCTGTCTTGCTGGCAATGAAGCCTAGCGAGCTGGTTACGGTTTGGATGGAACGATCATCTCCGCGCAGAATGGACCAACCATGCGCATCGATCCCTAGCTGATTGGCGTACTTTCGCAATACGTCAGGCGTATCGTTTTGTGGATCGATACTCACGGTCAAAAACTCGATACCGTTGCCCATCAAATGGACCTCTTTCAGCCGTTTCTGTAACTGCACCATTTTCACGGTCGTCGTCGGACATACATCCGGACAGCGCGTGTAAATCAGCTCGACTAAGCGGAGGCTTCCTGGTTTGGGAGAGAGAGAATAAGCATCTCCATCCAGCGTTTCTAATGATATGGAAGGCAATGTGGCCGTGACGTTTTTCGAACCGCCCCAAAACCAGGAGGCAACCAGTGCCACGAGTACGAGGACTGGTAAAAACAATAGCAACCGTCTTAGCCGAATCGCGGCGACAGGTGTTACGGGCATGATTGCAAGCCTCCTTATTGCTTGTTTAATGAGGAAGGAGTTGATCGTCAGGCTGATCCTTTTCTTTCCGATACCACGAGGCAAACACATAAGCTAGTACCGAACCGTAAGTCAATTCCTGCATCAGCTTCATGATAATACCACCTAACCGCTGATCGTCAAGAGCTTGCAACGGAACGGCAAACATCGATTTGTCGATGGGAGCGGAGAAAAATGGGGCACAGAGCATGGTTGGGCCACTCACATAGGTATCGTACAAAGGGGTTGCAGAGAAAATGATCAAGGCGCAGGCTGGGGTTATCAGGACCCCATTCGCAAAGATATACGCCAGCTTTTGCAGCTCGGTCAAACGATGAATCTCGGGCAATGGTGCAATAACGGGCATCCACATCAGCAAGGCACTCAAGAGCAAAAGCAGGTGGATCAGATTGTGCATGGCCAACTGATTCATGGCCATGTCTAGAATAACAGGCATGTGATAAAACGAAAACAAGGCGTTAAACAAGAGAACCGCAGGGATGGGATGACTGAATACGCTCAAGAGCTTCCTGGACCATTTTCGTTCTATCAATGGACGCAACAGCCACGCGGGTGTTCCGGCCAGCATGAGTAGGGGCATGACCAGATACAGCATGGATTGCTGGAGCATATGGGCACTAAAAAGAAAGTGTCCGGCGACGTTTAGCGGACTTCCCATTCCAAAGTAAAAAAGCAACAGGCCAGCTGCAAACAGGCATTTTTTGCCCAAAGGTACTGGTGTAGCATGGGCAAAGGTATGGCGAAGAGGGCCAATGAATGAAAAGTAAGCAATCCCCAGCAAAGCAGTAAGGACGATCAGCTCCGGGTTCCATGTCGCCCGAAAGCCAAAGGTTGTTGTCAAATAGGTAATCATCATGAACAAACCTCCGATATCCAAGATCTTCCCCATTCATCATTATAGGCAAAGGTAAGGAAAAGCCTAATGACTCATTCGGGCTATTTCTTCCAAAGATAACCGGAGTGTTCACATAAATGTCACCGTTCATACAAGAACAGCCTCCCGACTGGATAGCGGGAGGCTGGAGACAGCATTATGATTTTGTCTGTTCTTCGAGCCACTTCTTCCACTCGTTGGCTTCGTGTCCTCCGACCAGACGAGCTACTTCTTGTCCACCTTTATAGTGGATCAAGGTTGGGGTGTACTCGATTTGGAAGTCATCCCAGCTGGCATTGAATTCCAAGAGGTTGTGTTTTTTCATGTCGATCTTCATGTCTTTTACGATGGGTACCAAGACCGGAGTGGTGGCTTGGCAGTGTTCGCACAACGGGCTGTAGTAATAGACAAACATGTCTTCCTTGTTGGTCAGACGCGATTTTAGTTCGTCAGGCATGATCAGGTTGTCATACAGCGGGTCGCTCAGTTGCGCGAGAGTAGCAGGGTTGAGAGTGGTCTTTCCATAAGGGTTTCCTGCGGCTTGCTGGCGGTTGGAAATGTCTGAGTAGACGATAGCGCCGATCAACAGGGCCGCCACAAGGATAGAGAAAAAAATAATTTTTTTCATGGATTATTGCTCCTTTCCATTTTTCAAAACAATAATTTGCAGCACAATGATCAACGCAAACGCGATCAAAGCGAGAAACGGAATGGTGATAAAGCCTAACCAGTTGATGTAGTCAGAATTGCAAGGTACGATGCCGCACGCATTGCCGAGCTCATGCAAGGCGGGTACCTTCTGAATCAAATAGTGGTAGAGGGAGATCAAGCCGCCAATCACAGAAAGAATCAAGGTGTACAAGGACATCTTGTAATCTTTTTTCGCGGAGGCTACTCCCAGTAAAATGACCAGTGGGTACATCAGAATCCGTTGATACCAGCACAGGTCACACGGTATGTATTTCAGCACTTCTGAAAAAAACAGACTGCCTGCTGTGGCAATCAGGGCGATTCCCCAGGAAGCAAACATGGCTTGTTCCATGGCTTGTGCACGCTTCATAAAAACACCTCGTCCTCATCTTAGCATAGTGCGATTGGGAAGTTGATTATAAAAACAGGGTGAGAGTACGGGCTTGTCCAGCAAAGGGTCGCCCGATTCCACTACCCATTGTAGTGTAAAAACGGACAGGAGACAATATATCATTTGGTCAAACTGCCGATTTACCCGTTGACTTGCACGATTGGATAGGGGTGAACATCTTGAATCGGTACAAAGATGGATTGCAAGGAAGGCCACTTCACGAGCATCACTCCGCGGCGGTAGGCAGCGCCTCCGTCGATCCCGATGATGTTATCCCGTCTCCACGGTCCTGTCCCACGATAACCAGGCAGTTTGGGAACGGGTGTATGACCGAACACGATTGGCATTTCTCCCTGATAATAATCGTAAAAGGGCTCCCTGATCCACAAGAGATCTTCTGGATTCTGTTCTGCCAGCGGAATGCCGGGTCTGACGCCTGCATGAACCAATAGAACGGCGGGAGCACCCGTGCGTTCGTCTGTAGGAAGTTCGATATACAGGGGAAGTGAATTCAGGGCAGGTAGCAAAAACGGGTACTTGGTTAGAATGATTTGTCGCGCTTCTTCTTGGATTCCGGGGGTAGGAAGTCCTCCGACAAAAGCTCGACGCAGGGGGTGATTGCCCAACAGAGAACGAAGCGTTGCGTCGCCACCATTAAAGCGGAGATAATTCTCGGCGTTTCCTCGCCCAGTGAGCCAATCTTCAAACATTTGCTCGTGATTGCCTTTGATGAGGAAGACCTGCTGCGGATAGGGTTGGCGAAGTTCGAGCAACCCTAGCAGCACTTCTTTCGACTGTGGGCCACGATCGATCATATCTCCGATTACGTACAATTTATCTCCCTGATTGGGTGAAAAGGAAGCATCCTGAAGCGTTTTTTGAAACGCTTCGTACTGGCCGTGGATATCGGAAACGAAATACGTCGTCATCGACAAGCCACCCTCCTCAGTGTACAAAATACATCTCTATCTACTACAATATGAGAAACATGGAAACGGGTGAAGGTGGGAAGAGCATGGATCAGTCGGCTGAGTTGGCAGAGTGGATCAAAGCAGCGTCCACTTGTGTAGTCTTTACGGGGGCAGGGATGTCAACAGAGAGCGGATTGCCAGATTTTCGTTCGCAGCGCGGATTGTGGAGCGGGCAAGATCCGACCAAGCTGGCTAGCACCCATTCGATGCATCACAACAGGCAGGCGTTTATCGAGTTTTATCGGATGCGTATCGAAGGCTTGCTTTCCTGTTTGCCGCATGCAGGACACGAGCTGTTGGCGGGCTGGGAAACACGTGGATTGATTCGTGGGATCATTACTCAAAACGTAGATGGATTCCATCAACGAGCAGGGAGCGAATCCGTAGCAGAACTACATGGTACCCTTGCCACGGTCCGATGCTCGCTCTGTCAAAATGAGCGCCCTAGTGAAACGTATTTGGCAGCCGAGGGGACTCACTGCCAATGTGGAGGGTTTATGCGCCCTTCTGTTGTTTTGTTCGGCGAGTCTCTACCTCAGACAGCACTGGAGCAGGCGGAGGAATGGACGAACGAGGCTGATTTGTTTATCGTTTTCGGATCTTCCCTGGTGGTTAGTCCTGCCAACTTTTTTCCGCAACAGGCAAAGGAAAATGGAGCGAAACTGGTGATCGTAAATCGTGAGCCTACCCCATTGGATGGATGGGCAGATATGGTTATTCAAGACATGCTGATCGGATCTTTGCTCCAGGAAACGGATAAAATTCTAAACCTGTGACGGTGCCCCTTGAAATTTGGCGATGAGTTTACTAAAATATTTTTTGTAATCGCCATGCTAGCGTAGCACAGGGGTAGTGCAGCTGATTCGTAATCAGCAGGTCGGGGGTTCAAATCCCTTCGCTAGCACCATCGTGAACAAACAAAACCAGGGGACCAATACCCCTGGTTTTTTCTTTTGCATCTCCTTATTGATAGGCAGAGACGATCCCTGAAATGGCATTTACATAGCGAGCATGGGCGGTAATAGACGCAACGTAGGCCAATATCGGCTCTTCAGATTGAGGATCCTTGAATACGTAGTTTAGCTCCAGCTTAAGTGCTTTCAGCCATTGTTTTTTTGCTTCATCAGCAGAAAGAACGTTTGGAGTAGCTGCGGTCGAGGTAGTATGCGCCCTAGTAGTAACGGAAGTCATGACATTGCCATTCAGGTCTAATGAGAGAGCAACGATCGGTTTGGTTGTTCGCACGCCATTTATGCTTGGGTAGAGCTCCATAGTGTATTTGTTGGAACTCTGTTTCATTTGGCCAGGTTCGACGTAAGTCTCTCGAAGGAAGTAATCGCCTTTCTTCAGAGGGATATATTGCTCTATGAAGCGGAGTGCCTTTTTCTTTGCGTCTGCTGGTGTTGCAAGAGTGGAATCGCGTTCGCTACTCAAGTTTTCCGATTCGACGGTGAGCATCTCTCCGGTTTTTTCATTGAATCGAACGACTAACGTCTGTTTGCCCGCGCTTACAGTATGTATGGAAAGTGGCGTCTCATTCGGATGGCTTTCTCGCCTGTTGGATGCTGTCAACCCATCTGGATTCAAGCCAAAAAAGGACTGGGCCATGATTTTTACGGTATCGGACGAAATAGTCTGTTCTTTCGTGGCAGATCCGACGGTGAAGCTGGAGTCTACAAATGGAATGTCAGATACGATTGCTTCACCTGTTTTTGCATCGATAGAGGCATATGGTAGCGCAACATAATGATACAATCCCTGCTCATCGTCGTAAGCGAGTTCCAGCTTGATCTGTTTGGCAAAGGCCTGCTTATCCTGCTCCGACGAAAGAATGTCTGCTTTTGAAGGAAGAGAACGCTCGTCAATGGTTGAATTCAGTCGATGATAGGAAGAAATGTTGCCAGCAGAATCGACGAGGATACGGCCGACAGACTTTTGGACAGGAATATCTTTCACAATCGGATAGACGGACACTTCTGCCATCGATTCGAAAATAGCAGTGGCATGGTTGGCAACGGTGAAATTTTCTCCAATGACTGATTCGACGAAGTCTGCGTCTGAGCTTACAGCATGTTCGAGATCGGCAGATTTGCTTTTTTGTCCTTTCCCCCAAGTAGTTGTCAACTGAGTCAGTTTAGTATCCTTTTCTGAAAAGAACAGACTGACGGATGAGGGAACTCGATTTGTCTGGCTGGAGTCGAAAGAGTTATTGTTCAGTGTGACCTGCCGGGAGTCCTGCAGATTCACGGTAAAGTCAGTCATTCCAAAGTATTCAGCTGTCAGCTTTACGGTACGCTTGACACCGGGTGGGGCAGTCTTGATCGCTTCCTCATAGCTGTTGGTAGTGAGGGCAGTAGCTTTGGGCAGTGAAGCCACAGGGAGGGTAGCAAATAAGCAAGTGCAGAGCACGACGCCTATGACAGTGCGTAATGGTTTCACATATAGCTTTCCTTTACGGAAAATCGAAAAATAGGACACGACGCGATATCCTGATTTTACCATAAAATTAAGAATGATCCATTTGTTTCCAAATAATCTGTCCGACGAAATATCTCGTGCACACAATTTCATGTGTTCCTCCCTAGAGCTTCCTCGAAAAACATGTTACCATCGGATATAGCATTCATTTGCATCCAGGCAAATAGAAAAGTACAGGTGACTACCATGCAAATATTATCTGTTGAGAACCTCTCCAAGAGCTATGGAGAGAAAGTACTGTTCGATAACATTTCTTTTCATATCGCCGAACAACAGCGGATTGGTTTGATCGGTGTAAATGGCACCGGGAAGTCCTCCCTGTTGAAAATCATCGCGGGGCTCGACACATCAGATAGCGGAAAGCTTGTGCACGCCAATCGGTTCCACGTCGAGTATTTGCCACAAAATCCGAGCTTCGATGAGGATTCCTCCATTTTGGACCAAGTATTTTACGGAGACTCCCCCTTGATCCAGCTTTTGCGTGAATACGAAGAAGCATTAGCTGATCTGCAGACTTCTCCAGACGACGAGAAAAAGCAATCGCGCGTCTTTTCGTTGCAGACCAAGATGGACGCAGCAGATGCTTGGGAGAGCAATACGCAGGCAAAAATGATTTTGACGCAGCTGGGCTTGAACGATTTTACCCAAAAGGTAAGGGAACTGTCTGGAGGGCAAAGAAAACGGGTCGCTATGGCGCGTGCTCTGATTCAACCGGCAGATCTGTTGATTTTGGATGAGCCGACAAACCACATTGACAATGAAACGGTAGAGTGGCTGGAGGAGTATTTGTCCCGATATAAAGGGGCATTACTGCTCGTGACGCATGACCGTTATTTCCTGGACCGTGTGACAAACCGGACGTTTGAATTGGACGGGGGCAAGCTCTACAGCTACGAAGGCAACTACGCGACGTTTTTGGAGAAAAAAGCAGAGCGGGAAGAAAACGAAGCGGCGGCAGAGAGCAAACGTCAAAACCTGTTGCGCAGGGAGTTAGCTTGGCTGCGGCGTGGAGCGAAGGCTCGGACGACCAAGCAAAAAGCGCGTGTAGGGCGGGCAGAGGAGTTGCGCGATCGTGTCGTGGAAGGCCCGGCAGCCAAAATGGATATGGCGTTGGGGGCTAGTCGATTAGGCAAAAAGGTCATCGAACTGGAAAACATCAGCAAGGCTTATGGCGACCGCAAGCTCATTCAAGACTTCAGCTATATTGTTCTGCCAGGAGACCGTGTCGGTATTATCGGTCCAAACGGCAGCGGAAAATCCACTCTTCTCAATATGCTGGCAGGAAGATTGGAGCCGGATGAGGGAACGATCGATGTGGGGCAGACCGTCAAGATCGCCTACTACACGCAAGACAGCGTAGAAATGAATGAAAAGCTGCGCGTGATTGAGTATGTAAAAGAAGCGGCAGAAGTCATTCATACCAACGACGGAGAAGCGATTACAGCTTCGCAAATGCTGGAGCGATTTCTCTTTTCACCGCACATGCAGTATACCCCGATATCCAGACTTTCCGGTGGAGAGCGCCGCCGACTTTATTTGCTTCGTACGTTGATGGGCGAGCCGAATGTGCTGTTTCTGGATGAGCCGACAAATGATCTGGATATACAGACGCTCAGTATTCTGGAAGACTATCTGGAGCAATTCCCAGGGGCAGTCATTACGGTTTCCCATGACCGCTACTTCCTGGATCGAACAGTTGACCACTTGTTTGCCTTTGAAGGCCAGGGGAAAATTCGCCACTTTACGGGCAATTACTCTGAGTATTTGGATGAGCAACGAGAAGAAAAGGCAGTTCCCACACAGGCAGTCTCGGAGACAAACGACAAGAGTGAGAGCAGTAGTGCCAACCGCGGGAACAACCGCACGAAAAAGCTCTCCTACAAAGATCAAAAGGAATGGGATGAGATCGAAGGAAAGATCGCATCACTAGAAGATCGCAGCGTCAAGCTGAAGGAAGAGATCGCAGCTTCAGGAAGCGACTACGGAAAAGTGGAGAAGCTGTACGCCGAAGAACAACAAGTAGCATCTGCACTGGAAGCTGCAATTGAGCGCTGGGCAGAGCTCTCCGCGATGATCGAAGAACTGGAACAAGGAAAGTGAGTTTTTTCCACCCCCGAATGAGTGAGAGAATCTCGTTTGGGGGTTTTTCATGTATACTTCTTTCAGGGGAGCGTGATCTGATGGTAATAGAGATGAATCAAGAGCGGTTTGATGGGATGCAAACAGAGCTGGTTGGATCGCGTACACTCGTCAGGAGTTCTCGTAATCAGCGTCTGACGATGCTCGCATGTACATTCGCAGCCACCCTAGTGAATTTGTGTGTTGGGAGCCCCAATAAGTCCCTACTGTTGTGCCAATCTCTGTGTATGTAGCCAGTAATTGTGGCTGTGAAATGACTGCCGGCTTCTGTAGACTTAAGTAGATTACTTAGTAGAGGAGTCGCTGTCGTTTGCCTGCCTACAAGTTGGACCCTGAATGGGTAATGGCTTATTTAGCCCAGCAAGAAGAGAAGCTCGCCGTAGAGCTTCAACCAGATCAAAGAGATGTAGTAATGAACAAGATAAGGGAACTGACGTTGTCTATCATGTACAAGCAAGCCAGAAGATATCTAGTGTATTTTGATTCTAGTGAAGAAGAAGCAGAAACAACGGATGAAAAGAACTCGCGACTCATGTGAAAAAGGCCCGCCTCGGGTAGTAGGCGGGTCTTTTGCTGTTCATTCGGGTGTGAGTTTAGAATGAAGGTGCCAGCTAAACCGGGGGTTCGCCTACTGTGCTCTTATTCTGACAGGTGTGCCGATAGGGACAAGGCTGGCCAACGTATTCACATCTTGATTGAACATGCGGATGCAGCCGTGGGATACGTACTTGCCGATGGAGGAAGGATTGTTGGTGCCGTGTATGCCATAGTGAGGCTTGCTTAATCCGAGCCAATAGGTACCGAAAACACTCAAGGGACCGCCGGGGTAGGAATCGGGATAAGGTACTTTATTTACAATGGTAAAGTCGCCGTGTGGAGTTGACGTTGCTATTTTACCCAATGCGACTGGAAAGGAACGGACCAACTGAGGACCATCAAACAGATCCAGACGCAGGTTTGCGATCGATATGCGAATGTTATATGCCGGCATTATCGTCACCTCCCAAGGATGATCGGGATATGGTTCTACCCTATCCTATGTGAGTGGCCAAAAGCCGTACCTGTGCGAAGGATTTAGCGTGCTCCGAAATCGACTGAGTACTTGTCTGGATAGCGCAGGCCGTCCCGATAAAACAAGGTTCTCACCCATGCGTACATGCGAAGGGGGATCGAGGGAAAGACGATCGCCAGATGGCCTTTTTCCAAAATAGGTAAATCTAACGGGGATTGAATTTCGTACGGGACACCTTCCTGGTCGAGCAGTAATTTATATTTGTGGGCTTCGCTCCAGCTGACCGGATAATAAAAAGATCTTTCCATTTCATCCAACACCTTTCCAGCTTCACTACTACCATTGTATGCGATCCCTTTGAGATAAAAAAAGAAAACGCAGCCCATTGAAATAAAAATAGGCTACGTCTCTATCAGAAAAAATGTTCGCGGAACGGGAGCTTATGGTAAATCAATTAGCATGAAATAGGCGTTGCTCTTCGCGTTGATCTCCAGGCTAGTCGTCGAAGTGATTCGTGCGGAATCCCGTGTTGCGAGGGAAGTGTCCGAATTGAGTAGTAGTTCACCTTCCATGACGAAAAGGTACGTGCGTCTCTGGGTATTTTGTTCAAAAGAAATCGTCTGTCCAGCCTCCAGGCGAGAGAGGTACAGCGTCAGGTCTTGATGGATTTTGGCAATCTCTTCGCCACCTTCCGTCGATACGACAGGAAGAAGCTGGTTGAGCAGTTTCGCAGGTTCGTACGCTTTTTGCTCGTAGGAAGGTGTCAATCCATATTGCGCCGGTTCAAACCAGAGCTGCAAAAACTTTACTTCTTCTGTAGCAGACGGATTCATCTCTGAGTGGACGACGCCTGTGCCCGCACTCATTCGTTGTACCTCACCAGGGCGAACGACCTCTTGACGTCCCGTGCTGTCTCGATGGCCGAGCTGTCCTTGGAGGACGATAGAGACGATCTCCATTTCCCGGTGCGGGTGAGAGCCAAAACCGGTTTGGGGCGCTACCCTGTCGTCATTGAATACACGCAAGGGTCCAAATCCCATATTGTCGGGATCATAATAATCAGCAAAGGAAAAACTGAAGTTGCTTTTTAACCAGCCGTGATCAGCAGTATAACGCGATCCTGCTTTTCGTACGTCAATCATGAGAGACCTCCTCGTGAAACTTGTTTCAATAAGCATATCGTAACGTTTATACTTACTTTTGTGAAGATAATTACATAAAAATAGTGAAGAGAAAAAACGAAATGATTTTCACCTGATTTCCGTGTAAAGTGGAAGGAGGTGGCAATTAGGAGGGACACTTGGATGACGCAGACTCATTTGCACTTTAACATGCACATTGGCAGAAAAAAACCGGAGAGCGTAATTAACCGAGAAACCGCTTGTCCTTTTTGCGACACGAACAGCCTCACCAATGTGCTGGAGCAGCGTGGGTCCATGATCTGGCTGATGAACAAATATCCGGTTTTGCAAGATACCTATCAGACCGTTTTGATTGAGTCGGATGATTGTGAAGGGGATTGGTCCCTCTATTCGAAGGAACATGTGCACGATCTGCTCGCATTTGGTGTAGAAAAATGGATGGAGCTGGAAAAGAGTGGAGAGTTTCAATCCGTGCTCTTTTTTAAGAATCACGGCCCGTATTCAGGCGGGAGCATCCGCCATCCGCATATGCAAATTGTTGGCTTGAATGAATACGATTATCGCAGTCAAGTAAAGGAAAGTGATTTTGCTGGAATTCTCATCGACCGTGGACGGGGAGTGGAGTGCACACTGTCGACGCATCCACGCGCAGGCTTCTTTGAGTACAATGTGATTCTATCCGATTGGGAAGGGTTGCCAAGGATGGCGGAGTACCTGCAAATCTTGGCGCACTGGATTCTCCACCATGTCAATCGCCGTTGCCTGAGCTACAATTTCTTCTTTTACCGGTGGGGAGAAAAGCTCGTCGCAAAAGTGGTTCCACGCTTTGTCACTTCACCCCTTTACATAGGATACTCGATTCCGCAGGTCGCGAACAATTTGGAGGAAATGGTTGCTGAAATGAAACGACATTATTTCTAGGGGGATTTGAAGGAATGGGATATGAGTTACTTGGAACGAGCAAGCTGTCAGTAGAAGAGCTGGCTGAAGTGAAACAATTGGTGAATGTGTGCAACGATCATGATGGAATCGATCTCAAAGTAAATCCGGATATGCTGGGCAATCGTTCCGGCGAGCATACCGAAGATTTTCTGTGCTATGAGGATGGGCAACTGGTTGGCTTTTTGGGGCTCTTCGTGTTTCATGGCCAAGAAGCAGAAGTAAGTAGTATGGTGCATCCGGACTATCGTCGAAAAGGAATTTTCCGTGCCTTGCAGACTCGTGCCGCCGAAGAATGCGAGAAGAGAAGCATACCGAATCAGTTGTTCATCGTCCAAAGGGAGTCGCTGTCAGGTAAAGCGTGTATGGAGAAATTCGGGGCAACGTACGATTTTTCAGAGTATTGGATGGATTTCGATGGGCAAAAGACTACCACTGCACCTGCTTATATCGAGATGCGCATTGCTGGTAAGGAAGATTCAGAGACCTTGATTTGGTTGAATGTCCATGGCTTTCAGATGGAGGAAGACCGAGCACGTGAGATGAGCAAAAGAATTGAAGTGGAGTCTAGCTCGACGACTTATTTGATATTGGTAGACGATCAACCAGTCGGAAAGCTCAGTACCAACATCTCGGAAGGGAAAGGGTTCATTTTTGGATTCTGCGTTCATCCTGATCATCAAGGGAAAGGATACGGCCGCCGAGCGTTGGCGCGAGCCATTCACTTTATCAGGGAAAAAGGCTACGAGGAAATGTCGCTAGAGGTCGCAAGCGAAAATAGTAGCGCATTGGGTCTATATGAATCGTGTGGCTTTGTCGTCAAGTCGGCAAACGATTATTACAAGCTGCCACTGTAAGCTTGCAAACTGTTCACAGGTGCACGTCAGATTGGATATGAGGTTCGAATCCGTGCTACGATAAAGAAGATCTACACAGGAGTGCGGAAAAAGGAGTGACGAATCATGAAACTGTTGTCCATCGAACCTACGCCGAGTCCAAACGTGATGAAACTCAACGTTGACGAGCGTCTACCAGATGGTGTCCAACATGTCTATACAAAAGAGAATGTAGCGAAATTCCCAGAAATCATGGGGAAGCTACTGGCAATTGAAGGCGTCACCTCGATCTTTCATACCGCCGATTTCTTAGCTCTGGAGCGCAAATCAAATGCAGATTGGCAACGCATCTTGACTCAGTCCCGTGAGATTCTCCAGGCAGGTGAGGGGACGGCTGTACCGATCTTGGCTGCGACGGAAGGAGCGGCATTTGGCGAGGCGCAAGTATTCATTCAAATGTTTCGGGAAGTACCCATGCAGGTGAAAGTCACGATGGGGACGGAGCAAATCCGGGCAGCCCTGCCAGAGAGATTCGGGCAGGCAGCGATGCGAGCAGGCTCAGCATCACCGAATCTGATCATGGAGCGCAAGTGGTTGGAGCATGGAGTACGCTATGGTGACCTGAGAGAGATCGGGGAAGAAGTCGCACAGGAAATCGTGGCTTCCTATCCAGATGAGCGTGTGGAAGAACTGGTCGAGCGTGCCTTGCAGCTCGGCGAAGGTGAAGCTCCTGCTCCGGTTGTCCGCGAAAAGAAAATCGTTACCCTGGACATGCTGGATGATCCAGACTGGCAAAATCGGTATGCTGCATTGGATCGTATGGAGCCTACAGAGGAAGATCTTCCAGTGTTGGAAAAAGCGCTCGGTGATTCAAAATCGTCAATCCGCAGACTGGCGGTTGTCTATTTGGGGATGGTAGGAGGAGACGCAGTCTTCCCGCTGCTTTTCCAAGCACTAAAGGACGACTCCGTTTCCGTCAGACGTACGGCTGGAGACACCCTATCCGATCTGGGCGACCCTCGGGCGACGGCATCCATGTGTGAGGCGCTGCATGATCGCAACAAGCTGGTGCGCTGGCGTGCGGCACGCTTCCTATTTGAAGTCGGGGATGAGACCGCGCTCCCTGCTCTGCGTGCAGCCCAGCATGATCTGGAATTCGAAGTAAGTCTGCAGGTGCAGATGGCTGTGGAGCGAATCGAGAGCGGAGAAGCTGCCAGTGGGACAGTCTGGCAGCAAATGACACGAAGAAACGAACAGAACTAGAAGAACAGGATTGGCAGGGGAATGTAACCCCTGCTTTTTTGCGTCCTCACGTCCCGTGTAAAATGCCACCGTAATCAGCGATAGGTGCTCCCGTCACGACAGCCCAGGCCTGGTTTCCAAAATCAAAATGCCACCATTCATCCGAATAGTTCGTAAACCCGGCATGAATCATGGCATGATAGAGCATTCGCCTATTGTCTCGGATTCGCAGCTCATAATTCTCTGCAGGCTCATATAACTCAAAAAAACGGGTACTGGCACGTTCGCTGAAATCATCAAAAAGTGTACCCATGTCGAGCCACCCGTCAGGTCCTGTAATCGTAAGGTCGACAGCGCCACCGGTCAAATGGCGGGGCGGCCGTGCTGGATTATTGGTGGGACGGGCGACATAGCGATGCAGCTCCTCATAGAAAGCATCACTCTCCGTCCAGCCTTGTTCGAGAAGCTGGTTTTTTAAACGATCATACAAGGATTGCTGCACTTCTAATGGCCGCCAACCATCCAAAACAACCAGACGATGGTCCACAGGTAATACGCTGGCCGCACGTAATAATCGCTCAACGACGGATTGTCGTACGAGACAATCAGACATCGAACCAGGTAAGCCTTCATGATAATAAGCTGGATATACGTGAATCACAGGGGCATACTGCTTGAGAGGGATGAGCGGCTCGTTGGTCTCCCGAATACCGGGTAACGACGCTGGCAGAGTGGGCTGGGCGGGAATGGGAGAAGCGATAGTCATCATCGAAAACACCCTTCTACAGATTTGACCCCATTATAGCATGTGATGCATAAGGAAATTATTGGTATCGACCAGTATAAAAATAGACACAGTTCAATAATAGTTGACTTCCATGTGATACATCCCTTATTCTAGGAGAGGGTTTGAACCAGGTTACAACATTGAGAGTAGCGTAGGGGAGATTGTGTATGACAACCAATCACTATGACGTTGTTATTGTAGGCGGAGGACTTGCTGGTCTCTCCAGTGCCGCCTATCTTTCGTCGAAAGGCAAAAAAGTAGCAGTATTGGAGCGCGGACAATTAGGTGGTCGTGCCGTAACGTTGAAGATCAAAGGATTCAACTTCAACTTTGGTGCCCATGCGATCTATGCCCGGGACAGCTCCGTTTTGAGAACGTTTGAAAAAGAATTGGACCTTCACATTGATTGGCAAGACTTTAATCCGACCAAAGCTAAGTACGATATCGGGAACGATCTGACAGCGGTTCCAGCCAACGTACAAGGGCTGTTTCAGACAAAGCTGTTGAAAGGCTTGGACAAAGTATTGTTTACGTTTGAAATCTTGAAAACGATGCTGAGAATGGAAACCGGGCATCCACATATGTCCATTCAAAAATGGATGGAAAAGAAAAATGTGAACGAGGAAGTCCAAGAAATGATGCTGACACTGGCATCCTCCAACTTCTTCACACGTGAACCGGAAAAAATCCCTTCAGACGTATTCTTTTCGTACTACAGCCGTCTGTTTAAGACGAACAAGCCAGTAGCGTATATCGGCGGAGGCTGGCAAGCTCTGATCAACGAATTTGTCCGCGTCATCGAGGCGAACAATGGCGTTATTTTGACGAAAACAAAGGTAGAGAAGTTCCACGTAGAAGAGGATCACGTAGTGGGAGTGGTAACGCCGGAGGGCGAGTTTACGGCAGACGAATTCATCAGCTGTATTCCGCCGAAAGAGATGGTCAAGGTGTTTGCAGAAACGCGCCTGGAGCATGCGATTGCCCAACACGCCGAGTATGAGCCTACTGTCGTAGTCGTGTATGATATCGGTCTGAAAGAACGGATCGATGTTCCATATTCTTATATTTACGACAAGCAAAACAACATCTTTATCACGGACATCTCCTACTATGACCAGACTTGTGTTCCAGAAGGCGGACAGCTGCTGCAGGCGACTGCTTACATGCGTCAGTCGGAAGTGGGGAACAAAGAAATGGCCGAACAACGTAAGCTGGAGATCGAAGCTGTGTACGACAAACACTTTGCCGGCTGGCGTGAGCAGTTGGTTGTTCCACGTGTCTCCACTCGTGCAATCGTGCAGGAGATCAAGTGGACCATGAACCAAAAGCCAATGCCCACGAGCTTGCCAGATTACCGCAACCTGTTCTTTGCAGGTGACTGGTGTGAGGGTCAGGGACAATTGTCTGAGCTCTCTTTCTCGAGTGCATGGAATGTTTCTAAGTTGATTTTGGAAAAATAATCCAATAAGGAAAGCGGGTGTTTCTCTCAATCGGATCTCAGAGAGGGGCGCCCGCTTTTTCGCCCATCGAAAACGACTCGAAAAACAAGACCCGCCAAAGAGCGATGGCGGGTCCAAAAAAGACTATGCTTGCTGATACAAATCGTAAACGAGGCGTCCGATTTCGGCCATCACATCGGCAGCTGGCTTCTGCTCAAGCCCTTTGTTGAGCAGGCAGATCGTGACGGCGTGGGAGCCCATGAAAAGAATGCCTGTATCATGGGTAATCTTTGTCACAGAGCCTGTTTTATTGGCGAATTCCCATTTGGGAACCATACCGATGAAATCGCCGTCCGGATCTGGGAAATGCTTAGGAATGCGGTCTCTGTGCTGCTGTTGCTTTAAGATCGCCATCATTTTCAGACAGCTGTCATACGAGAGGACCTTCCCAGTAGCCAAATAGCGGAAATGCGCCCCCATATCTGCGGCAGTGATCTCGTTGTAGCCTTCCAGCTCAGCAGGCACGACCATCAGCTTGTTGTAGAACTGGCTGTTGACCATTTCCGTTTTCTTCATGGCGTTGCGAATGCTCTCTGTACCGACCAGATCGATCATGATGTTGGTAGCTGTGTTATCGCTTTGGATGATCATCAGTGTGACCAGATCCTGAACCGTCAATTCTGTACCCGGAGTCATGTGCTGCAGTACGCCAGCACCGCCCACCAAGTCTTCGCGACGCAGCTTGATTGTCTGCTCCAATGCGATGTTGCCCGCGTAAGCTTCAGCGAACACGGCGGTCATGATCGGTACTTTGATAACGCTCGCTGCATAAAAGCGTTGATGCTCTTGAAACGTCAGTTTTTCACCTGTGTGTAAATCTTCCAGATAGATGCCCCATTCGCCGCCTGCATTTTCGACGAGCTGCGAGATTTGGGTGGATAGATTAGAGAGCATTTGCTCCATCTCCTTTTTCGTGTAGACAAAATTTTCTCAAGATAATATTATTTAGTCATGCTCCTAACAATCAAGAAGGAATATTCCAGAGACGGGGGTTTTTTTCATGAAAAGATTTAAAAGACTATCATTTTGTGCGGTGCTACTGACGAGCTTGGCTTTTGCCGGCTGTGGCACACCTCAAGGAAGTACGCCGGGGGAGACGCCTTCAGCAGCGTCCGGACAAGCCACCCCGCAAACGATGCAGGTCAACCTGAGCACAGGTGAGCCTAACACGATCGACCCTGGACTGGCAGAAGATATCCCTTCGATGTCTGTTGCCCGTGCAGCATTTGATGGCCTATTGCGCCTGAATGAAAAGGGCGAGCTGAAAGAGGCGGTCGCAGAGAAGTACGAAGTAGCACCAGATGGACTCACGTATACCTTCCATCTGCGTGATGCGAAGTGGTCGAATGGAGACGCGGTCACTGCGCATGACTTTGAATACGCTTGGAAACGAGTGCTGAACCCGGAAACAGCATCTTCCTACGCGTATCAAATGTACTACCTGAAAAACGGGGAAGCGTACAACTCGAAGAAAGCAAAAGCAGAAGATGTCGGCGTCAAGGCGACGGATGACAAAACACTGGTCGTAACACTGGAAAACCCAGCACCATTTTTCCCAGAGCTAGTCGCTTCTGTCACGTACTTCCCAGTGAATCAAAAAGCAGTGGAAGCGAGCAAGGATTGGGCATCCAAGCCTGAGACCTATGTAGGAAACGGTCCATTCGTTCTGAAGACTTGGGAGCACAAGTCCAAGATCGAATTTGCGAAAAACGACACGTATTGGGACAAAGATTCCGTTAAGCTGTCCAAACTCACCGTGAATATGATTGAAGATGCCAACACCGAATTGGCGATGTTCGATAACGGGGATTTGGACTGGGCGGGCTCCCCATTGGGTGATCTACCGCTCGACGCACTCGATGCCTTGAAAGATTCGGGAAAAATGCACTCGCAGGCGACAGCAGGAACCTACTGGTACATTTTTAACACGACACAAAAACCTTTCGACAACAAGAAAATTCGCCAGGCTTTCGCCACTGCGGTCAATCGTAAGGAAATTACCGAGAGTGTCGTTCCGTTCAAGAGTACGGCAGCGTTGGGAATTTTGCCTCCGACGATGACGCTGAACCCGAATGGCTACATCAAAGATGGTGATGTAGAAGCGGCGAAGAAATTGCTCGCAGAAGGTATGAAGGAAGAAGGCTTGACCAAGCTGCCTGAGCTCACCATTGCCTACAATACGACTGAAGCGAACCAACGTATCGCGACGGTCATCCAGGATCAATGGAGAAAAGCTTTCGGCATCGAAGTCAAACTGGTGAATAAAGAAAATAAAGTACACCGTGAACAAATGAAAGAAGGCAACTTCATGATTGGTCGCGGTAGCTGGATCGGTGACTTCAACGATCCGATCAACTTCCTGGAAGTGTTCAAAGGCGGTCTGAACACCTCAAAATGGGAAAACAAAGAGTTCCTCGACCTCTTGGCCCAATCTGCTAAAGAAGGCGACGTAGCGAAGCGCAATGAGATCCTCACAAAAGCGGACGCCATCGTTATGGATGAGATGCCTGCTTTGCCAATCTACTACTACACCTATGCATGGGTGAAGCAAGACAGCGTAAAAGATGTTGTAGTCGACGCGCTCGGATTCATTGACTTCAAATACGCATCCAATGAAAAGAAATAAAAATAGGGAGTGACGTGTGTGCGTCCGATAATCGGTGTGGCGTGTACGAAGATGTATTTCCCGGATAACAATCTCGACCAGTACTTTTACGTTGGATCAGGCTATGTAGAAGGGATCGCTCGCTGCGGCGGCATCCCACTCATCCTGCCGTTGCTGACGAACCCGGATGCACCATTTCGAGCCATGATCGAGTCGCTCGACGGTTTGATTTTGACGGGTGGCGATGACCCTGCACCGCATTTATACGGGGAGGAGCCTTTGCAAGGGCTGGGGAATATAGAGTATGAGCGGGATGTGGCAGAGCTTGAGGTCATCAAGCTGGCGCTCGAGTTGAAAAAGCCCATTCTCGGCATTTGCCGGGGGATGCAAATTCTGAATGTAGCTTGCGGAGGTACGCTGATTCAGGATATTCCGAGACAAGTACCGGGAGCATTCCAACACGCACAAAAAGGGTCACGCCAATACGGCGCACATAAAGTCACACTCCAGCCAGGGTTTGTCGCAGATGCGATCGGCAAGTCGGAAATTCTGGTAAACACTTCGCATCATCAGGCGGTAAAAGACGTCGCTCCTGGCTTTACGATGACAGGCAGCGCGGCTGACGGTGTTATCGAGGCGATTGAGAGCACAAACGGGCTGCATGTCGGCTTACAATGGCATCCAGAGCGCATGTGGGGCCATGACAGCGATATGCTGAAGGTGGCAGAGGCGTTTGTCGCGAAAGTGAAACAAAAAAAGCTGCAAACAAAATAGAGAGAACAAAACCGCTCTGCTAGCTAGTAGAGCGGTTTTTCTTTGTCTGCAGGAAAGGTATACTAGTGGGTAATAATGATTGTCATGACTGCGAAGAGGTGGTAAATATGCTGCAGACAGGTACAAAAGCCCCGCTATTTCAAGCGAACAGCACGCTGGGTCCGATCGATCTGCGTGATTATGTAGGCAAAAAGAATATCGTCTTGATCTTTTATCCTGGAGACGACACCCCGGTATGTACCAAACAATTGTGCGCCGTACAAGACAATTATGCTGATTTTGAGCACGTGGACACCGTGGTATTTGGCGTAAATCCTGCAGAGCTAGAAAAGAAGCAATCGTTTGCTGGTAAGTTTGGTTATCGTTTTCCGTTACTTGTGGATGCGGACCAGACTATTCGTCAGGCGTATGACGTCGGCAAAATCCTGGGGCTGTTCTTTCAACAGCGGATCGTCTACATCATTGGTAAAAACGGGACAATCCTCTACGCCAAAAAAGGGAATCCGCCAGTATCCGAGCTGTTGCAGGTCTTGTCCAAGTAGCATCTTTCAAGTATTCAAAAGTACGTTGACGATATTTTTGTTTTGTGATATAGTAGAATATTTAATTATTTACAAATTCATTCAGCCCTTACATAATGTTCTGTAAGAAAATCATCGCTAAAGAACATTTCGAGGGGTTGTACAGTAGATGGATACATTACCTTGTGAAGGTTGTAAAGGTCTATGCTGTGGTCCTGTTCCAATCACGGAGAAAGAGCTTACAAAAATACAAAAGAAGATCAAATCCATGCCACGAAAGATCCGTGAAGAGCTAGAAAATCAACCGAGATTTTTTGGTACGTGCATATTCTATGATTTGCACAAGGATCGATGTGGGATACATACGGTTCGCCCTGAAATATGCCGAAGCTTTGGGTATCACGAGGATCTTGTCTGTTTCCGCAAGCCAGAACTCGCAACGAAAGAAAAGGTAATGAGGAAGGAAAGACCTATCGGAAACCTGAGTATTGACATTACTTGGAAAAATTTCTGAAGTTTGCTCAATAGGCGTCTGCACCTTGCGCAGGAGGCGAAAAATAGAGATAATACAACCATACGAGAATGTATGTTTGGTGGTCGTTCGCTTATGAAGAAAATCCTGCACATGGATATAGACGCTTTCTTCGCCAGTGTCGAACAGCTGGACAGACCAGAGCTGCGTGGAAAACCGACCATCGTCGGAGGCACAGGTAACCGTGGTGTTGTGTCCACCTGCAGCTACGAGGCCCGCAAGTTCGGAGTTCGATCTGCTATGCCGATTGCACTGGCACGTAAAAAATGCCCCCAAGGGATCTTCTTGCCCGTTCGGTATGCCAGATATGTGGAAAAGTCAGCAGAGATTCGCGAGATTTTCTCCTCCTATACGGAGAGCTATCAGACGGTTGGGCTGGATGAAGCCTATCTGGACGTATCGGATTACGAGAATGCCGTCCCAATAGCACGGGAAATCAAAAGACGTGTGCGTAAAGAGACAGGTCTGACATGTAGTATCGGACTTTCCTACAACATGTCGTTGGCCAAGATCGCAAGTGATCTGAAAAAGCCGGATGCGTTTGTCATTATCCGACCGGAGCAGGCTCTGGACGTGCTGCGACCTTTGCCGATCGGTACTTTGAACGGCGTCGGGAAAAAGTCGCAAGAACTTCTTGCCAAAAAAGGGATTGAGACAGTAGAGGACTTTTGGCAGTTATCGCTGGAGGAAGTCATTCAGCTATTTGGCAAAATGGGACGTTCTTTGTACCATCGAGCCAGGGGAGAAGACAATCGGGAGATCGTGACAGACCGCTCCCCCAAGTCGCTGAGCCGTGAAACCACGCTACCCTTTGACCTTTATGATCGTGAATCGATAGCACCGATAGCGAGCTCCTTATTGCGAGAAGTCGAGGAAGACATTCGTCAAGAAGGTGTCATACCCCAGACCATCACGTTGAAAATCAAGTACGCAGACTTCACGCAGAGAACGAAGCAGCACAAAGCGATGGCAGATGCCAATTGGCAGGATCTTCTGGACGATTTACTCGATGTCTTTGATTATGCGCCAGGAGTGCGACTAGTTGGGGTGGGCTTCTCTAACTTTGCGGAGCCTCAGCAGGAGCGTTATGAGCAGCTGTCGATGTTTCCCTGGAAGCAGGGAAGATAGGGGGAGTAGCTGATGGAAGGGCATAATCCGTTTCATTGCTGCGCGACCTGTATACACTTTCGCGTGGAAAAGATCACTGGGAATGTCACGTACCGTTGCTCTCGACTAGCGTATGAGACAAGACCCGATTATCAATTCCAATGCTGGACGCCCAAAGAAACCGTCAAGCGGTTAATGGAAGTCAGGCAAAATGAACAGACTGAAAACGAAAAAACCTAAGCCATAAAGTAAAAAACCCCCGTGCTGGATGAGTAGCACGGGGGTTTCGTCGATTTGTCGTCTCTTACATTTTCATTTCTTTACCAGCCGATCGGGTGAGACTGTTTTGCTTGAATCTGAGCATGACGTACATCAGAATGCCAAAGCTGAAAACGCTCGCGGCGACAATGATGATCGCTGCAGATGCTGGCAATACGTCTGTCAGAATTCCCCCGGCAAGCGGACCTGCGACCATCCCGACACCGTGAAACATGTTGAACAGGGAATACGCTGTTCCGTATGCGCCACTTCCCCCACGATCGATGATTTCTCCCAAGGTGGCGAGTGTAGGGGAGAGGGTAAAGCCGACACTGGCACCTACGAGCGCCATGGCCAGTGCAGACTGCCAGAGTGTTTCAGCCAACGCCAAAAACGGCATGAAAACGGCCAGGGAGATGATACCGACAAACATGAGTGTAAACGGGTTGACGCGGCT
Organism: Brevibacillus choshinensis; assembly: GCF_001420695.1. Taxonomy (NCBI): domain Bacteria; kingdom Bacillati; phylum Bacillota; class Bacilli; order Caryophanales; family Paenibacillaceae; genus Brevibacillus; species Brevibacillus choshinensis. The sequence goes on from NZ_LJJB01000007.1 coordinate 789,195, forward strand.
TGACAGCGAGCCAGCGACAGGAGCAATGAGCCCGTAAGCGAGCGTCATGATGGCGAATAACAGGCCGATTGTAGCTGGCGTAATACTCAGCTTCTCAGTCAAAAAGACTGGGAGCGTAGGCTCCAGCAGGCACAGGGAGATTTCTGCGAGCAGGACAACACCAGCGATAAAGGCGACCTGTGGATGACGCAAGAAACCGCCTACCTGCAGCTTTTCGCTTTCGCTTCTGGAAGACTCATCCTTGAGGAAAAAGTAGACTAGTACAAGGTTAATCACAGTAAAAGCAGCTGCTACCAAAAACGGAGTACGATGACCGCTCGCTTCGAATAACCAGCCACCGATTGGAGCACCCAACAATGTTCCTGTGGAGATAGCAGTCAAAGCGATCCCCATAATGGCACCGCGCATTTTAGGCGGGAATAGATCGGCCAGTAAAGCCAGAGCGGTCGGCCAGGTGGCAGCGGCAGCTAGCCCCTGTACAAAGCGGGCAGTGATCAATAGCGCCAGTGAGTCAGAAAAAGCAAAGAGTATCGTAGACAAAGCAAGCCCAATCAGGCCGATCAACAGCATGATGCGACGACCGATACGGTCAGATATCGGGCCGAAAATAGGAGTCGCGATCAGCATGGCTACTGCGTAACTGCTAAATAATATCCCCATCATCGTCGAGGAAGGCTGCAGCGTTTCCGTAAAATACGGGACGATGGGAATTAATAGGCTATAGAGCATCATGTCAATAAACAAGATCAGAATGACGAAAAGAAGTCCGATCCGTTGTGATTTGGTCATTTTCGGAAAGAATGTCATGGGTATTCACCTCTAAAGAAAGTTGTGTCACTACGAAAACTATTAGCGTTTAAATAGTTTTCGTAAAAAAAGGGAATAAAAGAATTATCTTTTATCCACTGGCACCAGGCCATACAGCAATAAATCGGCGATTGCTTCGAGAGACTGCTGCATCGTAATTTGATTTTTGGTGTAGAATCGCTGGTCGAGGGTCGAATTGCACGCATCGATAATCAGCTTCATCATGAGCGTCACGTTCATGTTGATAATGAGACCTTCCCGAATCCCCTGCTCAATCAACTGGCGCAGCATGGCCCAGTCATCAGAGAGTTGGGTGTTCACGATCGCATACTGTTCAGGATAGTATCGTTTCATTTGTTCGAGAATGCGCAAATCATAAAACTCATAGTGAGTCGGTAATACCATCATGACCGCTCTTATTTTTTCGATGAGCGTCATGGCTTCGTCTTCCACGATCCGCTTCGTCTTTTCATCCGCTTCCTCAAACGTGTGCTCGATGATGGTCTCCAATATTTCCACCTTCGAAGAAAAATGCTCATAGAGCGTTCGCTTGCTGATTCCGAGTCTGCGGGCCAAATCGTCCATGGAAAATTTCATGCCCTTTTCCCGAATCTCCTCGATAAAACCACGCATGATCCTGTCTTTGATAAAGCACCGCCTCCTTACCCGTTGCACTTGCAGAAAACTAAATAAACAAAAACAGTTTTCTTAGTAATTCCATTCTACAAGGATTAGATTCCAAATGCAAGCAGGGCTACCGCTTTTTCTTTTGCAACAGAGTGGTCCATTATGGTATAGTAGGTGCCGAAATCGCGGTTGAATGCTTCACATCATTTGGAGGTGCCCCGTGCTTTTACAGAAGCTGATGCCCAATCAGTTCGTGGACTCGATCCACCACATTGATATAGATCAATTGAAACGAAATAAGATTCGCGCAGTGATTACAGATCTGGATAATACGCTCGTTGAATGGGACAGGCCGCTTGCTACTCCCGAGGTCGAGAAATGGCTTGCACGCTTGCATGACGCAGGCATTCAGGTCACTGTCGTCTCTAATAACAACAAGGAGCGTGTTGATCGGTTCTGCAATCCACTCAATCTCGGGTTTATTAGTGCGGCTCGTAAGCCTACGAACCGGGCCTTTTTGCAGGCGGTGCGGCAGATGAATGTCACGATTGCCGAGACGGTTGTGATTGGCGATCAATTGTTTACGGATGTGCTGGGAGGAAATCGGCTCGGGTTTCATACCATTTTGGTCGTCCCGGTTGCCCAGACGGATGGTTTTTGGACTCGTTTCAACCGTCAGATGGAACGTTTGGCCCTTATTTGGATGGAGCGGAAAGGAATGGTTTCGTGGAGGAGAAAAGCATGATGGAACAATCGTCTGTTTCCTGTGCCGGTTGCGGTATTATGATTCAGACGGAAGATGCGAAACGGCCGGGCTTTGCGCCCCCGTCAGCGCTAGACAGGAAAGTCGTGATTTGTCAGCGTTGTTATCGTATCAAGCATTACAATGAAGTAGCCCCTGTCAACATGGGGGATGATGATTTCTTGCGGATTCTGGATGGAATCGGTTCCACACAATCCCTGGTTGTCATGGTCGTAGACATCTTTGATTTCCAAGGCTCATGGCTAAAGGGCTTGCCGCGTTTTGTTGGAAAAAACCCAATTTTGCTCGTGGGCAACAAAGTGGATCTGCTCCCGCGCAATATCAATCTCAATCGTGTGCGCAACTGGATGCAGCACGAAGCCAAGGAACGCGGTCTTCGTCCTGAGGATGTCGTCTTGATCAGTGCGCAAAAAGGCCAGCATATCGATGAGTTGCTTGCCCGTATCGGCGAGCTGCGAAAAGGTCGCGACGTTTACATTGTCGGGGTGACCAATGTCGGGAAGTCCACCGTGATTAACCGCATTTTGCACGATTACGGGGCAGCTGAGCTGGAAATCACGACTTCTCCGTTCCCAGGTACAACGCTGGACAAGATCGAGATTCCACTGGAAGACGGTCGCTTCATTTTTGATACTCCGGGAATTATTAATCGAGACCAGATCGGTCACATGATTCCTCCAGCAGATTTGCGTAAAATTACGCCAAATAGCCGGATTAACTCCAAGGTGTATCAGCTGAATGACGGACAATCGCTCTTTTTGGGTGGCCTTGCCCGCATCGATTTCGTACAAGGGCAGCGTCAGCCATTCATCGTTTATGTGGATAACGATATGTACATCCACCGTACCAAGCTGGATAAAGCCGATGAAGTCATGGAGAAGCACCATGGCAGCTTGCTTGTCCCACCGACTGGCGAGGAAGCAGCAAAAGCGTTACCGCCATTTATCAAGCATACGTTTAAAATTAGGCCGACAGGAACGACGGACATTGTCATATCGGGACTGGGCTGGGTTAGCCTGCAAGGCAAGCATGACGCGAGCGTCGTGGTTCATGCGCCAAAAGGCGTCAGCGTAGGGATAAGAAAAGGGCTGATCTAGCTCCTCCAAAGAGAATAGCGCCGCCCTTGTTCCTTGCGTGCTACAAAAGAGAGCCATTAGGGGGTAGGAGAGCATCATGATTACGAGTAAAACACAACTGGTTGGTCTTTTCGGACATCCGGTTTCCCATTCACAATCGCCAATGATGCATAATGCCGCATTTTCAGAAACAGGACTGGGCTATGCTTATGTGGCCTTTGATGTAGAATCAAACAGCCTGGAGGATGCCGTAGCGGGTATTCGCGCACTGGGTCTAAAGGGTATCAACGTGACCATTCCTCACAAGGTCGCGATCATGCCAATGCTCGATGAGATTGACCCGCTGGCCAAACGCATTGGTGCCGTGAATACTGTTGTGATCAATGATGGCCGCCTGATCGGCTACAACACGGATGGTATGGGGTATGTGCGTTCTCTCGTGGAGGAGACAGGAATAGAGCTCGACCAGCAGATAGTCACGATGGTAGGGGCGGGAGGAGCTGCACGTGCGGTCGCTTTTACCCTTGCAGAAAAAGGCGTAAAAGAAATTCGCATTATCAACCGTTCCCGTGAAAGAGCGACGATTCTCGCTGAGTCGCTGCAATCCATCGTTTCCACCCGAATCGTGGAACAAGGAGAAGGGAAAGAAGCGATTGCAGATGCTTCTCTTTTGATCAATACGACTTCGATCGGGATGCTCCCGAATGTAAACGAAATGCCAGTCCCTAGTGAATGGCTGCACGATCGCTTAATCGTCAGTGACCTGATTTACAATCCGCTGGAGACAAAGCTACTCAGTGAGGCAAAAGCCATTGGCGCTCGTGTCCATTCAGGTGTAGGGATGTTCGTCAATCAGGGAGCGCTGGCGTTTGAGCTATGGACAGGAAAGAAAGCACCGACGGAAGTCATGAGAGACACCGTCCTGCAACAATTGACCAAAACAGCAGAATGATACCATACCACGGAATAAAAGAGGAGGCATGCCGATGTTGACCGGCAAGCAAAAGCGCTTTTTGCGCGCAGAAGCACACCATCTTACCCCTATTTTTCAAGTAGGAAAAGGTGGCGTAAATGAAAATATGATTACCCAGATCAAAGAGGCGTTGGAAGTACGCGAATTGATCAAAGTAGCGATTTTGCAAAACAACAATGACGACAAGCATGAAGTCGCGGAAGATTTGGCGGCAGGTGCTGGAGCGGAATTGGTACAGCTGATCGGGCATACTGTTGTACTGTATAAAGAATCACGGGAAAACAAGACGATCAAGCTGCCGTAAACAAATGTCATGAACGAACGGATCAAACATGTAGGAATTATGGGGGGGACCTTTGATCCCATCCATTGCGGCCATCTTCTCGCCGCAGAGCAAGCGAGAGAGCAAGCTGGATTGGATGAGGTGTGGTTCATGCCCACGCATATTCCACCGCATAAAACAAGGGTCAGCCTTACTTCCGCAACCACACGCCTGCAAATGGTGGAGCTGGCTGTCGCGGACCACGAATCGTTTCGGGTGATCGATGTGGAGCTCAGGCGTGAAGGTCCTTCTTATACGTACGACACGATCGTGCAGCTGGTGGAGCAGTTTCCTGACTGCCGGTTTTCCTTTATCATTGGGGGAGACATGGTGGAAATCTTGCCGAAATGGTATCGTTTCGAGGAGTTAAGTCGGATGATTCGTTTTATCGGCTTGGCGAGACCAGGTTCGGAAGTAGATCGTGTATCCAATGAAAATGTGACCTTCGTCGAGATGCCTGTCTGGGATATTTCTTCCACGCTCATTCGGACGAAAGCAGCAGCAGGACAAAGTATTCGATACTTGGTCCCTCGTTCCGTCGAGCGTTATATAAAGGAGAACCGATTCTATGAATGAATGGAGCAATCGGGAGGAGCTGCTCGCTTTGGTGCGGGCGCAAATGCACGATAAACGGTATGAGCATACACTCGGAGTTGCCAAATCGGCCAAGGAGCTAGCCGTACGCTACGGTGCCGATCCAGCGAAGGCGGAGCTGGCAGGATATCTGCACGATTACTGCAAGTGCTGGCCTGTTGACAAGATGTTTGAAATTCTCGTGCGCCACGATATGCCGACTGATTTGCTGGAAGGGGAGAAAGAGCTTTGGCATGCTTTTGCTGGAGCGATCGTCATCCAGACAGACCTCGGCATTACGGACCCTGATATATTGCAGGCAGTCCGTTACCATACCACTGGAAGAGCAGGTATGACTCTGTTAGAAAAAGTGGTCTGTGTGGCAGACTATATAGAACCCAACCGCAATTTTCCCGGTGTAGAGCAAATCCGCCAGCAAGCAGAAAAAGATCTGGATGCTGCGTTGGCTCTCGCGCTAGGTAGTACAATGCATTTTTTGATAGAAAAGCAAAAGACGGTATTTCCGTTAACGCTATTGGCATATAACGACTTGATTTCCCGAAAAGGAAGAGTAGGAGGGTTTAATGGTTAAAACAGTAGAAGATTTGGCTCGTTTGGTCGTGAAAGCTGCTGAGGACAAGAAGGCAGAGAATCTGATGGTGTTGGATATTAAAAATCTATCTGTCATCGCAGACTATTTTATGATTTGCCATGGGAACAATGAGCGTCAAGTACAGGCGATCGTCAAAGAAATTCGCGATCAGGCTCATAAAAGCGGTACGAATGTCCGCGGGATCGAAGGCGCTGACGAAGGACGTTGGGTGCTAGTTGACCTGGGTGACGTCGTGATTCATGTGTTCCATCGTGAAGATCGTGAGTTTTACAACCTGGAGCGTCTGTGGAAGGATGCAGAGGTCGTTTCCTTCTCAGAGGAAGGGTAATCAACATGGCGTACGCGCATATGGCGGCTGTGTATGACAAGCTGATGGCGGATTCACCTTATGACCAATGGTTGGACTGGGTAGAAAGCAATTGGGAAAAAGGGGAAAAGCCGAAGCATGTAATTGACCTGGGCTGCGGGACGGGCACGATCGCCATCCCGCTCTCAAAGCGCGGCTATCGTGTGACGGGAGTCGACTTGTCTGCTGAAATGCTGGCGATCGCCTATGATAAAATGCGCCAGGAACAGGCAGACGTCATCTGGGTGGAGCAGGACATGCGCGAGCTGGACCTGCCACAGACGGATGCAGTCATTTCGCTGTGCGATTCTCTCAGCTACTTGACTGAAGAAGCCGATGTGCAAGAAACGTTTCGCAAGGTGTTTGACCATCTGGCTCCAGGAGGCAGCTTCCTGTTTGATGTGCATAGTCCGTACAAAATGCTGCACATTTTCGGGGACGAGACGTTCACCTACGTGGACGACGAAGTTTCGTACATTTGGCAATGTTTTTGCGACCCGCTCCGCCTCGAGGTGGAACATCAGCTGACGTTTTTCATCCGCCAGCAAGATGGCCTGTACGAGCGTATGGAAGAAGAGCACTGGCAACGGGCATACCAGCCGATCCAACTGATTCGTTGGCTGACGGATGCTGGATTTACAGACATCGTGGTGTCAGCGGATTACTCCGATTTGCCACCTCAGGAGAAGAGCGATCGCCTATTTTTTGCAGCACGTAAGCCGAAACGTTGACATGATTGGTTCACATTTACTATAATCGTGTTATAACTGCAAAATTCGACGCGTTGAAAGAGGAATAGTAGGTATTAACTCCGAGTATTAGAGAGTTGACGGCAGGTGCAAGTCAATCCGGAGTGATCTGAACTCGCCTCCCAGCACTTTCCCCCAAGACCGAGTACAATCGGTTGCGTAAGGGATAGCGAATCATCCCCGTTACGGATGGAAACAAGTGGGTGAATGATCATTGTTCACCAATCTGGGTGGTACCGCGGGAGTAAACACAACCTCTCGTCCCTTTTCGTCAATCGATGGGGACGTGGGGTTTTTTTGTTTTGCTTTAGGCTTGGCGAAGCCAAGTTTTCTAATCACCATTTAGGATGGGAGTGCTTTACCATGGTTTTTAGTCATCGTAACGTCGAGAAAAAGTGGCAGCAATATTGGGAGCAAAACAAGACATTCAAAACTTCAGAAGACGAGGGCAAAAAGAAGTTTTATGCACTCGATATGTTCCCGTATCCATCTGGGGCGGGTTTGCATGTAGGCCATCCAGAGGGTTATACAGCTACAGATATTTTGTCCCGTATGAAGCGGATGCAAGGCTACAACGTATTGCATCCAATGGGCTGGGATGCGTTCGGTTTGCCAGCTGAGCAATACGCGCTGGATACAGGGAATGACCCTGCTATTTTCACGGAGCAAAATATCAACAACTTCCGCCGTCAGATCAAATCTTTGGGCTTCTCCTACGACTGGGATCGTGAGCTGAATACAACGGATCCAGATTATTACAAGTGGACCCAATGGATTTTCACCAAGCTGTATGAGCACGGTTTAGCCTATATCGACGAAGTAGCGGTAAACTGGTGCCCAGCTCTGGGAACTGTTTTGGCGAATGAAGAAGTCATCGACGGAAAAAGCGAACGCGGAGGTCATCCGGTTGAACGCCGTCCGATGAAACAATGGGTCTTGAAAATTACTGCTTACGCAGAGCGTCTCTTGGATGACCTGGAAGATCTGGACTGGCCAGAGAGCATCAAGGAAATGCAACGCAACTGGATTGGCCGTTCTGAAGGGGCAGAAGTAACATTCGGTATCGAAGGTCATGATGAATCCTTCACCGTATTCACCACTCGTCCTGACACCTTATATGGTGCGACCTACGCCGTTCTGGCACCTGAGCACAAGCTGGTAGATCAGATTACCGTTCCTGCTCAAAGAGAAGCTGTGGATGCGTACCTGGAACAAGCTAAACGCAAGAGCGATCTGGAGCGTACAGACCTCGCGAAAGAAAAAACAGGTGTCTTTACGGGTGCATATGCCATCAACCCTGTGAATGGCGAACGTCTGCCGATCTGGATTGCCGATTACGTACTGATCAGCTATGGTACTGGCTCCATCATGGCGGTACCAGCGCATGATGAGCGCGACTATGAGTTCGCGAAAACCTTTGATCTGCCAATCAAACAAGTAATCGAAGGTGGAGACATTTCCGAAGAAGCGTATACGGGCGATGGCGCACACATCAACTCCGGTTTCCTGGATGGCTTGAACAAAGATCAAGCGATTAGCAAAATGATCGAATGGCTGGTAGAGAACGGCAAAGGGAATCGCAAAGTGACTTACCGTCTGCGTGACTGGTTGTTCAGTCGCCAACGTTATTGGGGTGAGCCGATTCCAATCATTCATTTGGAAGACGGCACGATGAAAGTCGTTCCCGAAGAAGAATTGCCGATTATTTTGCCAAAAACAAAAGAAATCAAGCCATCGGGTACTGGTGAATCTCCATTGGCGAACATCACCGACTGGATTAACATCGTAGATCCGGAAACAGGTCAAAAGGCTCGCCGTGAGACTAACACCATGCCTCAGTGGGCAGGCAGCTGCTGGTACTTCCTGCGCTTTATTGATCCACACAATGACAAAGCGTTGGCAGATCCAGATAAGCTGAAAGAATGGTTGCCGATCGACATTTACATCGGTGGTGCGGAGCACGCAGTACTGCACTTGCTCTACTCCCGCTTCTGGCACAAATTCCTGTACGACATCGGCGTCGTACCAACCAAGGAACCGTTCCAAAAGCTGTTCAACCAAGGGATGATCTTGGGTGAGAACAACGAAAAAATGAGTAAGTCCAAAGGGAACGTCGTGAACCCGGATGACATCGTGAACAGCCATGGAGCAGATACACTGCGTATGTATGAAATGTTCATGGGACCTCTGGATGCTTCCATCGCTTGGTCTACCAAAGGCCTGGACGGTGCTCGTCGTTTCTTGGACCGCGTCTATCGCTTGTTTGTGAGCGACAGTGGCGAACTGAACGAGAAGATCGTAGATACGTCCAAAGTAACCGGGATGGAGCGCGTTTACCATCAAACCGTGAAGAAAGTAACGGAAGACTACGAAGGCCTGCGTTTCAACACGGGGATTTCCCAGCTGATGGTGTTCGTTAATGAAGGGTACAAAGCAGACGTACTGCCGAAGAAATACATGGAAGACTTTGTGAAAATGCTGTCTCCAATCGCCCCACATATCGCAGAAGAGCTGTGGGAAAAACTGGGACACAGCGAAACGATCGCTTACGAAGCTTGGCCAACGTACGATGAATCCAAGCTGGTAGAGGATGAAGTGGAAATCGTTCTGCAAGTAAACGGCAAGAACAGAGAAAAACTGCTCATCGCTTCCGATTCGACCAAAGAGCAAATGGAAGAGATGGCACTGGCCAACGAAATGATCAAAGAGCTGATCGAGGGCAAGACGATCGTGAAAATGATCGCGGTACCTGGCAAGCTCGTCAATATCGTAATTCGTTAAGGTAGAACGAGAAAAAGGAGTGGGACCTGTGCTCGAGCAGGCTTCCACTCCTTTTTTGCACAGATAGGAATTTAAAAGAATCCTATCCAGTATAAGTGCAACTAAGGCTCCGCCAGATGCTTGGCGTAGCCAAGTTTTCTAATTTACGGATGCTGATTGGACAGTTTGCGCTCCGCCAGCTCTTGATCTTCGGCGAATTTAGCATGTGTGCGGCGAAATACATCGGCAAAGACACCAGGGATTCCATTTTGCAAAGCAATGAGACCTTCACCAGTGATGCCTCCGGGTACACATACCCTTTGTTGCAAGGAGGGGAGTGTAAAAATATCCTCTTTTAAAAGATCTGCCATACCGATGAACATCTGTGTGGTCAAGTAAGTAGCAGCCTCGTGGGCGATTCCTGTTTCGGATACCGCGTCCTGGATCATTTGCTGGAGGATGTAACTCAAAAAAGCAGGACCGCAGCTTGTGATGTCTGAGGAGACTCGTAGAAAAGCTTCAGAGACCAGTGTAGGATGGCTGATGTGGGTGACGAGAGTGAGAATGTACTGTTTTTGAGACTCATCTATGCGAGAGCCGAATTCACAGAGGCTGATTCCGCTGCATGCAGCATTTGTAATACTCGGCACGACCCTCGCGACAGCGCACGGAACCATGTCTTCCAGCTGTGTGAGCTTGATAGGGCTGGTGATGGTAATCAAGAGGTGCTCCGGTGTCAATTCAGGAATGATCTGTTCCAGCATGACTTGATATTCCAGTGGTTTGACACACAGTAGCAAAACCGGGGCTTGCTTGGCGAGCTCGGCGTTGCTCGGTGCAATGACCAATCCGGGATGACGTTCAGCCAGTTGTTCCGCTTTGGCGGGAGTGCGGTTACTAATGATGATCTGGCCGGGGGACAGGGCTTTGGCTGACAGCAACGCTTCAATGAGGATGCTGCCCATGCTGCCTGTACCGATGAACCCGATCCTATCCATGTCCATACCTCCATCCATTATTCTTTCCCCATTGTATGTGTCCTGAGCATGCATCATGACCGCAGAATCCGAGGACCTACTGAATCCGTATACGATCCTTTATCCGATCGTACATCTTATCGCCGATGCCTTCGATTTCTTTCAGCTCATCTGGGGAACGAAAGGGGCCTTTTTCCTCACGATAACGGAGGATTGCTTTCGCTCTTGCTTCACCGATGCCAGGCAAGCTCATTAATTGCTCAGCGGTTGCTGTGTTGAGCTGGATGGAATCATCTGTGGCGGGTGCAGAAAGACTGACACCACCAGGCTTGTAAGTCGCAGGGGAAAGACCTGTAGGCGTGATCTGCGCTGCTTGTGAGTCTCCTTTAGCGGGGATGACGATTGCCGTCCCGTCTGTGAGTAGTGCTGCCAGATTAATTTGCTCGAGGTCAGCATCTGGCTTTGCTCCTCCTGCCTTGGCGATGGCATCAGCGACCCGCATACCTGTGTCCAATTGATACAACCCTGCCTGTTTGACATGTCCCTTTACGTCTACGAACATAGGAGGGGGAGTTCCTTCCTTATCTATGGTTCGAGTTTCTTTGGGCTTGGAAAGAGTCGTTTCTTTTTGGACTTCGAGGGAGGGGGTGTCCTCAGATAGCAGCGTGGATTCCTCAGAAGCGTATGCTGGGGCAATCAAGGGAAGCTGGGAATTCATACCAGCATGCTCCGTTGAGCGTGCCTGGTAGAGCCATAGACTACTTCCAATGAGAAAGATGGCACCAAAGCACAAAATGATACGCCGATAACGCTCCCACCATTCCAGTAACACAAAAAACCCTCCCTTACGGCTTCGAGTGTCTTGACAGAGAAGATGGCTTCTCTATCAACGATGCTACGAAAAGTAAGAGAGGGTGTGCAAATCTATTTTATCCGATGTGCTGGAGCGAATTCTTTTTACGTCGAATATCTACATTTGGACTAACGTACGGGTCAAACGTGTGTTTTTGCTCGATAAAGATCTGGTGCCACAGCATGAAGACGAGGATTGTCCAGATTTTGCGGCTGTAATCGGCATTGCCTTCCCGATGCTCATCCAGCATGTAGAGAACGTAGGCTTTGTTGATCAAATCGTCCACTTTGGATTCGAAAATGATTTCCTTCGCCCATTTGTAGAATTCGTTTTTCAGCCAGTGACGAGTTGGAACTGGGAAGCCCAGTTTCTTTCTCATCTTGATTTCTGGTGGTAGGAAGTCTTTCATCGCCTCGCGCAGGACATGCTTGGTCGTTCCGTTAGCGATTTTGTACTTCGTTGGGATGGTCGCAGCGAATTCAAAGACTTTCAGGTCAATGAATGGAACGCGCAGCTCCAGGGAGTTTGCCATCGTCATTTTGTCTGCCTTCATCAGAATGTTACCGCGAAGCCAAGTGTGGATATCCAAGTACTGCATCTTGGTCACGTCATCGTACTGAGAAGCGCGCTTGTAAATTTCTTCCGTAATCGTGAACGGGGAAACATATGAGCCCGAGTTTGCGATGTCATCCATGACGACACGCTTCTTCATTTCTTCACTAAAGATCAATGCATTACCGAAGAAACGCTCTTCCACTGTTTTGGATCCGCGGATCAGGAAGTTCTTTCCTTTGACCTGATCAGGGAGGCGTTCAGCCATGTAGCCGATGGAGTTGCGCATCCAGCCAGGCATGCCAGAGAACATTTTCAAGGAGTTTGGTTCCCGATAAATGTTGTAGCCTCCGAAGAATTCATCTGCTCCTTCTCCGGAAAGAACGACGGTTACATGCTCGCTGGCCATCTGTGCAACAAAGTAGAGCAAGATCGCAGAAGGATCCGCTACCGGTTCATCTTGATGCCAGATGAGGCGAGGCAGCTCGTTCATATATTGCTGGGCGTTAACGACCATTTCGTGATGCTCTGAGCCCAAATATTGTGCGGTTCGTCGTGCAAAGTCCAGCTCGCTATAGCCAGGAATGTCAGAACCGACAGAAAAGGTTTTGACTGGCTCAAATGTACGTAGCATACCGACAATACTGCTGGAATCTACCCCGCTGGAGAGAAATGCCCCACGCGATACTTCGCTAATACGGTGTTTATCAACCGATTCGAGTAGGACACTACGAGTTCCTTCTACATAATAGGAGAACGGTTTGCTCTCATCCGGATTGAACTCGACATCCCAGTAACGTTCCAGTCTGATCTGGTCGTTTTCTACAATGAACGAGTGAGCCGGTGGTACGCGGTAAATGCCGCGATACATGGTCTCTGGATCCGGTACGTATTGGAAGGTGAGGTAGTGGTAAAAAGCAGTATGATTCACTTCCCGAGTCAGGCCCGGCAGCTCCAGCAAGCTTTTGATCTCGCTGGCAACGCCGATAGAATCAGCTGTCTCCACATAGTAGAGTGGCTTAATTCCAAAGTGGTCACGTGCACCAAAAAGGCGTTTTTTACGAGAGTCGTAGATAGTAAATCCGAACATACCGCGCAAGTGCTTAGGCGCGTCTGTTCCTACTTCCTCATAGAGGTGCAGGATGGTTTCGATATCAGAATCGGTTTGAAAGACGTGACCGATGTCCTTTAACCATTGTTGCAATTCTTTGTAGTTGTAGACTTCCCCATTCCCAATGATCCAGATGTCTCGTGTTTCGTTAAACAGCGGTTGGTGTCCGCCTTCCACGTCAATGATGCTTAAACGACGAAAGCCCAAGGCGACGTTATCCTCTAGATGAAAACCATCGTCGTCTGGACCCCGGTGCAGGATGACACCGGTCATCGCGCTGATCGCTTCTTGCCCGACAGGCGTTTGCCGCTTGTTATAGAGTGATACGATTCCACACATATGAAATGACTCTTCCTCTCACTGGATTGCTCCTGCTAACTCTATCACGTATCGACAGTCAGTGCAATCACTCCGAATGCCTACGAACCTCATCGAAAACGTAGCTTGCAGGCCTCTACATTCCTATTTTTGTCCCCGTGCAACAGGATATACTCGGGAATACGAAAGAATGGTTCGACAAAGGGACGGAGGAGTGAGCGTGACGTTGTACAGAGCCAGCATCACAATGGTTTTCGGACTGTTACTGTCTGCCTACTTGCACCCAGCCTGGCTGTTGGCTGCTGCAGCAATCGGCTGTGCTGTTCCAATGATCACAGCGATACCCGACTCACTACGTAGGTGCATCATACTCTATGTATTCACATCTATTTTATCAGGTCTCTATTTTACTGGGTACGAGATTCTCCATCAATCGGAGTTAAAGCCGTATGCGGAGCAAGAGCGAAGCATTTGGGTGCGTGGAACAATTGATTCGGCAGTGATCCGGGATGGAGATGTCGCTCGTTTCTATTTAGATGTTCAAGAGTGGACATTTAGTGGTAAAAATTGGAATAAAATAGGTCGAACAGAACGATTGGCCATCCGAATCAAGCTAGATCAAGAAGAAGAAGCAGAAAAGGCAGAAGCATGGAGGAGAGGTAGTGCATGGTCGGGCCATGTTCGACTATCCGTACCTTCAGGAGCTCGCAATCCGTATGCCTTTGACTATTCGCGTTATTTGTACTGGCAAGGAGTACAGGTGATAGGCGAAGCATCGTATCGAACGGTGCAGGTAGAAGCGAGCAACGGAATGTGGGCACAGTTTCAAAACTGGCAGGACGATGCAGCAAGTAGAGTCGAGTCACTCTTTGACGATCCCGAAGTGGCAGGTTATATGAAGTCATTACTACTGGGCGTAGGGGACGATGTGAACCCCGAACTGGCAGAAATGTACGCGGATTTGGGTTTGAGCCATGTTCTCGCTATTTCCGGTTTGCATGTCACGCTTGTCAGCAGCATGTTCATGTGGACATTAGAACGAACCGGACTTGGCCGTAGATGGGCTTTGACAGCGACGGTCAGCATGCTCATTGGCTACGTGTTTATTGTCGGAGCGAGCGCCTCGGCTGTGCGGTCTGGGCTTATGGGAGGAGTCGGACTTGCCTGTCAGGTGCTGGGCAAAAGGATAGACGGCAAGGACGTATGGGCAGGCACGCTCATCGTCATGCTGCTTGCCAACCCGTGCCAACTTTGGCATATCGGATTTCAGCTCTCGTTTGCGGTCACTCTAGGCCTCATCATTTTCGTGCCGTTCAGCCAACACATCTTCATCCGAATCCCTTTGTGGATCCGTACGCTGGTCGCCGTTACGATAGCGGCACAAGCGGTGTCTTTTCCGTTTCTGATTTATCATTTCCATCAATTTTCTGCTCTTTCTTGGCTGGTCAATCTGATCGTTACCCCCATCCTTTCCATGGTCGTCTTGCCGTTGGGATATATTGCTCTCGTAGTGGGTATGATTCATCCGTTTTTGGCTAGTTGGCCCGTGTTGTTATCGACTCACCTTCTGCAGTGGCTGCATGAGCCTTTGTTTGCGTTGAATCAAATGGAAATGCCCTTTTCTCATTGGCCGCATCCTGACTGGTGGTGGCTCTTGCTGTATGCAGGACTCTTGTTCGTATTGCCCATTTTGTGGCAGATGGGGTATCATCGGCAAAGAGATGCAATCGTTTGTTTAGCCCTATATATCGGGCTCTTAGTGCTGGCGAGGCAGCCGTTTTCAGGTGATCAGGAAGTGAGAATTACCTTTCTGGATGTGGGCCAGGGGGATTCAATCGTTGTCGAAATTAGTAATCAGAAGGTATACTTAATTGATGCGGGTGGGACCATTCGCTTCCCCGTGCGTGAATCATGGAGGGAGAAACGCGATCCTTTTGAAGTGGGAAAAGATATCGTTCTCCCCTTTTTGAGAGCTCGAGGGATCGAGACCATCGACCGTGTCGTCCTGACGCACGGTGACCTGGATCACATCGGAGGAATGGCTGCACTCGTACCCCGGTTTTCTTTTGGGGAGGTTCTAGTAAATGGCGATACACCAGAGGGAAAAGAGAGAGAAGTTCTTCAACAGTTTCACCAAAAGGGAGTTCCAATCTTGACGGGAAGACCCGGGCAGTCGTGGTCAGATGCTCCGGGTGTGGATTGGAGATGGCTACAACCGGGACAACCATCAGAAGCTTCCGGCAATGAAGCCTCCATCGTGCTGCAGCTTACCGCGTACGGAAAATCGGTGTTGTTCACCGGCGACATCGAACGTGACGGGGAAAGGCGAGTTGTACAATATGGGTTACCGGAAGTCGATGTATTAAAAGTAGCCCACCATGGCAGCGATACTTCTAGTACGGATGCATTGCTGGCGTCATTGCGCCCCAAAACGGCGGTTATCTCAGTGGGTGCAAATAACCGCTACGGTCATCCATCAGCTGAAGTATTACAACGATTAAAAAAAACGGGATCCAAGGTGTATAGAACCGACAGGCACGGTGCTGTGACGCTGATCATTACGCCGAATGGAATGGCTTGGAAGACCCAAGGATCCAATACATAATGTGGTTGCAACCTTTTCTTTGAACGATCCGTCTGTAGGGGGGAGAGGAGAATATGCAGGAAGCAGAGTTGATCAGGAAAGCGCAGTCCGGGGATCATGATGCGCTAGTCGATCTGCTCCGATCCATTGAGACCTCCGTTTACCGCAGCGCTTACTATATTCTTGGGAACGAACAGGACGCACTCGATGCTGCCCAGGAAGTGCTTATTCGCATCTATCGAAAATTAGACACCTATCAGGAAAAGGCAAAATTTTCCACCTGGGTTCAACGAATCGTCAGCAATGTCTGTATGGATAAATTTCGAGCGAAGAAGGAAACGGTCTCAATTGACGAGCATGAGCTGATAATCCCTGATCGAAACAACGTAGAAGATGAAATCCTTCTCACTGGATTGTCGAATGACATTCAGGAAGCCATTGGAAAACTGCCGAGGCAGTATCGAATGGTCGTAGTACTCCGTTATCTGGAGGATCTATCCTACCAGGAAATTGCGGAAGCATTGGATTTGCCGCTTAACACGGTAAAGTCGTATTTGTTCCGGGCTAGACAACAATTGCAGGAACTTCTGTACGACTACCAGAAAGGGGGAATCGGTTGATGACCAACGAGGAAATTTGGGAATGGATGCAGCGTGACCTTGATGGAGATCTTTCTTTAGTTGAACAAGACGCGCTATACAACATCATTCGCAAAGATTCTGATTTGCAACTGAAGTACAACCGTCTGAAAACTGTTTCTCAACAGCTAGAGCAGCTGCCCCCTGTCGTACCTTCATTCAGCATCGTAGATTCGATTCTGCCACGGCTGGAATCTGCTGCGGCTGTACCTGCAGCCTCATCTGCTATGAATGAAGAAATCCTGCCCACTCTGGAAGTTAAACGCAATGTGTCTTCGCCGTCGGAAACGAAGAAGTGGAAGCGGATGAAAGTGTGGTTAGCCAGTATCGGTAGTACCGCAGTGGCTGCCTGCCTCTTGATCGGAATTATGTTCGCGGGTAGTGATGGCAAGAAGAACGAGATCGACCCGTATCAACAAGGATCGGACAACGTCACACCGGCAACAACGGAGAAACCCGCACTCGTCGGACCGCCTCCTCCTACTCCCAGCACTAATCCATCTACATCGAATCCACCGGAGGAGGAAAAAAAGGCGCAATCTTCTTCACTTGCGAAAAAGCAAACGACGAAGAAGGTCTCCAAGCCGAACAACAATCATTCCGTCACGAAACCGGTTACGAAACCGGCAGCAACCACTCCTGCAGTCCCACCAACGCCTGTAGTTAAAGATCCAAAGCCACCGGCATTCCCGTTCGGCTTAGAGGAGAACTCGGACAAGGACGACAAAAAAGATGCTCGCGACAAAGAGAGTGGCGACGCGGACAGGGACAAGAGTAAGGAAAAAAGCAAAGAAAAACAAAATGATGACAAAAAAGAAAAAAAAAGCAACAGAGACTAATGTGAAATTTGCTGCGAGGCAAATGTGGAATTCACAATTGGACCGGCACCAAACAGGGGCTTCTCGCGTATCCTACACTATCAAGCACCCCCTGCTTACCGTTTGGGGAGGAGGAATCCCGGGGCTTTTCCCTAAACGTTTACATAGAGGTGCCAACAGATAGAAAAACCGCTAACCATTATGGGAGCGGTTTTTTTCTTTTGTGTGCTATAATAACGCAGGACAGAACAAAGAAAGGAAGTGGAGATCCCATGCCATTGCTATCAGCTATCCGGGAAATACGACAAAAACAGTTTTCATCCGTCTATGTCTTACACGGTCCGGAGTCCTTTCTGGCAGAAGAGTTTCTGTCTTTAGCTCGTCGGGAAATGATCGACCCAGAATTCAGTGATCTCAATGTGAGCGTATATGATTGCACCGAGAATAGTCTCAGCGACATTTTACAGGATGCGGAAACGCTCCCCTTTATGGGCGAACATCGGCTCGTCATCGCAAGGCAAGCGTACTTTTTGACAGGCAGCAAGCCTCCTTCCAAGGTTGAGAGCGACCCGGACGCATTGCTTGGATATATGCAGAATCCGCCTACCTATACGACCCTCATTTTACATACGGATGCAGAAAAGCTGGATGAGCGTAAAAAAATGGTCAAAACGCTTCAACAAAAAGCAAAAGTCATTCCTTTTTTCCTGTTGAAGGATGCGGAGCTACACGCTTGGGTAGAGCGACAGGCTGCAAAATACAGGGCGTCCATCGAGCGGCCACAGGCGATGAAACTGGCGGAGCGTGTGGGGAGTGAGCTACGACTTCTGGACAAGGAAGTAGAAAAATTGGCGTTGTTTGTGGGTGATGGCGGTAGGATTACGGATCAGGTCATCGAAGACCTCTGTGCACGTACGCTGGAGCAGGACGTCTTTGCGCTGATTGAGCAAGTCGCTTCCGGCAGACTCGACAAGGCGTTGCGCATGCTCTACGACTGCATGAAGACAGGGGAAGAGCCGATCAAGCTTTTGTCGTTATTTGCTCGGCAATTTCGCATGCTCTTGCAGGTAAGACAGCTCGCTCCGCGTGGCTATTCGCAGCAGCAAATGGCCGGTATGATCAAAATGCACCCGTATGCAGTGAAAAAGGCGATGGAGCAAGCTCGGCACTTTTCTGAGGATTCCCTGAAAAAGCTGCTGCTGATTTTGGCGGAAGAAGATTTTCGCATGAAGTCGGGGCAAGTGGACAAGCGATTGGCGTTGGAGCTGTTCATCGCTCGCGCACACGAGGAACGGAATAAGACAGCCGGATAAAAAGAAAAAACCCCGTGAACGATGGTTCGCGGGGTTTTTTCTGCAACGTGGGTCTCTTACGCTACAGGAGCGCTCAGAACGTTAAGCTTTTTCATCAAACGAGACTTTTGACGGTTTGCTGCGTTTTTATGAATGAGACCTTTCGAAGCGGCCTTGTCCAGCTTTTTCACAGCCACCAGAAGAGTGGATTTCGCCAATGCTACATCGGAAGCGGCCACAGCTTTCTCAAAGCTTTTCAGGGAAGTGCGCAGATCAGACTTTTGAGAAGCACGGTGTGCGCGACGCTTTTCAATGGTTTTGGTGCGCTTAATCGCGGATTTAATGTTTGGCATGTGTGTCACCTCCTTAGACGACCATAGACATACAGTCATACAACAAAGTAATTCTAGCATGCACAGTTACCATTTGCAAGAAAGGATTCGGAATAAAAATGAAGGATTCAAGCAACATAGTAGCAGGAACAAAATGGAGAAGGGAGCCATCTAACCATGGAACATAATATTGATCTGTCAGGCTATTCCATTCGCACGGATCTCGCGGTGGAAGCTCATGAGTTAGCACAGCAGCAAAATGAAAGTAACATACCGGGGGTATGGCTTCAGGCCGATACTGAAGAACCAAATATAACGGTCACTCGCTTGCATGTCCAGAATGAAGAGGCAGGCAAAGCAATCGGAAAGCTGCCTGGCCATTATCTTACCATTGAAGTGCCAAAGCTGCGTGATAACGATACTTCTATTGAAGAGCAGGTGGCGAGACGATTCGCGCTGGAGTTTGCCAGCTTCCTCATGAAACTGGGGATTACCGAGGATAAAAAGGCACTCGTTGTAGGTCTGGGCAACTGGAATGTGACTCCTGATGCGCTAGGGCCCATGGTGGTGGAAAATTTACTGGTTACCCGTCACTTGTACCAGCTGGCACCTGAAACAGTAGGAGACGGCTATCGGGAAGTGAGTGCACTGTCGCCAGGGGTACTCGGGATTACCGGAATAGAAACGAGTGAGATTGTGTTTGGCGTCGTGGAAAAAAGCAAGCCGGATTTTGTCATCTGCATCGATGCACTCGCCTCTCGTGCCTTGCATCGGGTGAATACAACGATCCAAATTTCCGATACGGGGATACATCCTGGCTCTGGCGTCGGCAATAAACGCAAAGCCATTGATCAAAATACGTTAGGGATTCCTGTCATCGCGATCGGAGTACCGACAGTCGTATTCGCTTCGACGATTGTCAACGATGCAATCACCTACCTACTCGGTCACTTCGGACAATCCATGGCAGAGAGCAAAAGGGCTTTTAACAAGCTCTCCATGAGTACCCTGCCGGAACGCAAGGAACCGTACACCGAAGATGATCTGCCTGATCTCGAATCACGCAAGACGTTTATGGGACTGGTAGGATCGTTACCGGAAGACGAAAAGCGCCAATTGGTTCACGAGGTTCTCCGACCGTTGGGGCAGGATCTTGTCGTCACTCCCAAGGAAGTAGATGACTTTATTGAAGGAATCTCCAATGTCATTGCCACAGGGCTGAATCGGGCATTGCACCGAGCTGTCGATGAGGAAAATAGCGGCTCATACACGCACTAGACTAGCTGGCAAGAGAGCTCTCCCTATCATTTGAGAGAAAAGCTAGAAAAGGGGTTCTATCGTCTCTATGAGGCTCATAAGCTAAAGCATAGACAAGCGGGAAGAGCGAACGAAATGCTCCCGCGTCAATGCCACAGCATGAGGAGTGAGACAGATGGCTTCCTTAATCCAGCGCCAATTTGTTGTCCTGTCGTTTATAACAGCCTTTTTATTTGTCATAACCGGGGTGCTCTCTTTGGGCGGCAACAGACTCATTATCGCATCCTCTGCGGTTCAGCAAGCAGCTACACACGTTTCCAGTCTTGCCATCTTGGGGTGGATGGGACAGGAAATCCCGGTGCTCAATGAAACGGTACAGACGACCTCTGACCGTCGGACGAATAGTGTGACAGGTTTTCTGTTCCAGCTTGCAACTAGCATCCAGCCGGGTGATTTGCGGAGCTTGTTGGGTCGAGAGCTTCCGGGTATGGTAACGACGGAGGACGCTCGTTTCGTCGTAGCGGGAAAAGGAGCGACGCTGGCCGATTTTTACGTAGAGTATCCACCACATCCCAAGCAGGTTATCGACGCATCTGACGCGATTCCGCTTCCACAGCCTACGGATACGGGTCAAGACAAGCCGATAGACGAACCGACAAAGCCAGTAGCCAATCCGAGTACGGGTGGAAAGAAAATCGTCTACGTGTACAACACACACAATCGAGAGTCATGGTACAGCGAGACAAAGCCGGTTGGCACATCAGTGGATCACCCGACGAGAAATATCTCCATGGTGGGCAAGCGTTTGGCGGAAGCGTTAAACGACCGGGGCATCGGCTCTGACGTGAGCAAGGATGACATTTACCAGGAGCTTCTCAATCAGAAAAAGGACTACGCGCTGTCCTATGCACAGTCTTTGCAGGTAGTCAAAGCAGCGGTGGAAAGCAATCGTGAGCTTCACTACTTCTTTGATCTGCATCGCGATACTGCCCCGCGGGATCGTACGACCGTCACCATCAAAGGAAAAACGTATGCACGCGTCATGTTCGTCATCGGCAAACGAAATAAGAGCTTTGAGAAAAATGAAGCGTTTGCGACTGAATTACACCAGCTCATGGAAGAGATGTATCCAGACCTATCGCGCGGTGTGATGGAAAAAGGTGCAAAAACTGACCATGGGGAGTATAACCAGTCCATTTCACCGGGAAGCCTGTTAATGGAAATAGGTGGCACGGAAAACACGCTACAGGAAAGTCTGAATACGGCAGATGCAATGGCAGATGTATTTGCGGCCTACTACCTGAAGGCGGAAAAAGTGGGCAAACCGGTAGCGGATGAACCGGCAAAGAGGTGACGAGCATGAACGTGACGGCAAAACTGACAGGAATATTGGTGATCTTGCTGGTCGGCGTAGTTTTGGGACTGCAGACAGCCGAACGAGGTATTTCAAAAGTGAGCGGATTGACAGAGCAACAACCGCAGACCTTTTACATCAAGAAGATGGATGAAGGAAAAATGGAGATCGCGGTGATGGGCAAGCAAGTCCAAACGGCTAATCCGGAGAAGATGGTTAATTACATGAGCAATATGGGATTGACCATGGGATCGACGATTAAGAGTGGAGCAAAAACGTTTGTAGATTGGGTGGGTAATTTCTTCGCACCGTAACATATTGTTTATGGACAAAAAAATAATAGGCAGAAAGAACGAATGACGAAAGACCCGGGTGATCGGGTCTTTTTTGTCTGTGTAGATGGTTCTGGAACATTTTACAGAAGTGGGGTATCACAAGCTACGCCTGAGGCCAAAGGGTATGGAAAATGAATTTGATCATGTTTTTGCTGAATAAACACAAGATTTAATATAGTCAGTGAAAATATAATTGTTTGAATTTATTGTGTTGCCAAAAAATTGTACTAATGGCATAATATCTATTGATAGAAGTATTTCTATTGAATATATCGGTAAGAGAGGTGCGCCACGTGTCACAGCCTGTCCTTCAAATCGAAAACTTGCAGACGCACTTTTTTACGGACCGCGGCCAAATCCCTGCTGTTGACGGTGTCACAATCACAGTAAATAAAGGTGAAGTAGTCGGCATCGTAGGAGAATCCGGTTGTGGAAAAAGCGTAACCTCGCTTTCCGTCATGAAGCTGGTACCAAATCCTCCGGGTAAAATCGTCGGTGGAGCGATTCGCTTCAAGGGAGAAGATCTGGTTACTGCAGACGAAAAACGGATGCGGGAAATACGCGGCAACGAAATCGCGATGATCTTTCAGGAACCGATGACCTCGCTCAATCCGGTCTTTACGATTGGCGACCAAATCGGAGAAGCCGTTCGTTTACATACCAAAGCGAGTAAAAAGGAATCCCGGCAGCGCGCGGTCGAAATGCTAAGGAAAGTAGGTATTCCGCGTGCCGAAGCGATCGTGGACGAATATCCACACCAGTTATCAGGCGGGATGCGTCAGCGTGTGATGATCGCGATGGCGATGGCCTGTGATCCAGAGCTGCTGATAGCGGACGAGCCTACGACGGCATTGGACGTTACCATTCAGGCCCAGATTCTGGACTTGATGAGGCAGTGCAATCGGGAATCAGACACGGCCATTTTGCTCATCACGCACGATCTCGGAGTGGTAGCGGAAATGTGCCACCGAGTCGTTGTTATGTATGCGGGCAACGTAATTGAAGAAGGGGATGTGCGGACTATCTTGAAAAACCCGCAGCATCCATACACGGTAGGCTTGCTACAGTCACTGCCAAAGCTGGAGGAGTCCCAGGAGCGCTTGTATTCCATTCCTGGTAACGTTCCTATCCCAGGGTCGCTGACAGTCGGATGCCGTTTTGCTCCACGTTGCGACAAAGTGACGGATCGATGCCGAGTAGAAATGCCAGAGCTGAAAGTAGTGGGAGAAAACCATCGCTCGCGCTGCTGGATAGCAGAATAACCCGAGAGGAGCATGCAGGTGGCTGAAGAATTACTCGTCGTTAAAAACTTGAAAAAATACTATCCGATCACAGGCGGTGTCCTCGGCGGGGAAGTAGGAGTCGTAAAAGCAGTAGACGATGTTTCGTTCGCGGTAAAGCGAGGAGAAACGTTGGGGCTGGTAGGGGAGAGTGGCTGTGGGAAATCGACGACAGGACGTTCCTTACTGCGCTTGATCGAACCGACAGCAGGTGAAATCTATTTCGACGGAGTGAACGTGTCATCCCTTTCAAAAGATGACATGCGCAAGATGCGCCGCGACATGCAAATCGTCTTTCAAGATCCATTTGCTTCTCTGAATCCTCGTCATAATATTGATAAGATTCTGGAAGAGCCTCTCATTGTACATGGCATCGGTAATTCTGCAGAGCGGAAAAAACGAGTGCTAGAGATGCTAGAGGTGGTTGGCTTGAGCAGCTATCACGCACGCCGTTATCCGCATCAGTTCAGTGGCGGTCAACGCCAGCGGATCGGGATAGCCCGTGCCTTGATGCTTAATCCCAAGCTGATTATAGCGGACGAGCCGGTATCTGCTCTTGACGTGTCGATCCAATCTCAGGTCTTGAATTTGATGCAGGATCTGCAAAAGGAAATGGGTCTGACCTACGTGTTTATCGCCCATGACCTCAGCGTGGTCCGTCATATCAGCGATCGGGTTGGAGTGATGTACCTGGGGCGTATTGTAGAATTGACGACGAGTGGTCAGCTCTATAGCAATCCACTTCACCCTTATACCAAAGCCTTGCTGTCAGCGGTTCCTACGCCAGATCCAGACGCTGTGCGCGATCGGGTCATCCTCCAAGGAGATGTGCCGAGTCCAGCCAACCCACCCAGCGGTTGTACGTTCCATACGCGTTGCCCCCATGTGACGGATGAATGCCGCACAATACGACCAGAATTCCGAGATGCGGGAGACGGGCATTTTGTGGCTTGCCATCTATACAAGTCATAGCCTGCTTTGGGCTAGAAGAGAGCCTCATTAAAGGGGGGATGCGAAGCAGGGTTGACACTATCTATTATCTACCATGTGTAAAATCTGAAAGTTTAGAAGAGGGGGATTATTCATGAAGAAGAGAGTACTCTCTGCTGCCATGACCAGCTTGCTGGCACTCGCGATGCTGCTCACAGGTTGCGGCGGATCTCAAACCGCACAAAAGCCGGCAGAACAGCCAAAGACAGAAGCACCGGCGCCAGCAGCAACACCTGCACCAGAACCTGCTAAAAGTGGTCCTAAACAGTTGATCATAGGACGCGGTGGCGATTCCGTTGGTTTGGATCCAATCCAACAAACCGATGGGGAGTCTTTCAAGGTAACAGAAAACGTATTCGATACATTGGTAGGCTACGAGGAAGAGAGCACTGCGGTCGTTCCTTCTTTAGCTGAGAAATGGGAGATTGCTCCAGATGGCTTGACTTACACCTTCCATCTGCGTTCCGGAGTGAAATTCCACGACGGAACTGATTTCAATGCCGAAGCGGTGAAATGGAACTTCGAGCGTTGGAGCGACAAGAGCCATCCACAGCATAACAAGGAAGGCTTTGAATACTACAACGACATGTTCGGCGGTTACAAGGGCGACAAAGACCACGTAATCAAATCGGTGGAAGCGGTTGACCCACAAACAGTGAAGTTCACGCTGAACCGTCCGCTGGCTCCATTCATTCAAAACCTGGGCATGTCCTGCTTCGCTATCGCTTCTCCAAAAGCGGTACAAGAGATGGGCGTTGAGAAGTTTAACGAAAACCCAGTAGGTACAGGTCCATTCGTATTCAAAGAATGGAAGCGTAACGACACGATCACTTTGGAAAAGAACCCAAATTACTGGAACGCAGGATTCCCGAAATTGGACAAGATCGTATTCAAAACCATTCCTGAGAACACAGCTCGTCTGACTGCCTTGACTTCCGGAGAGATCGACATGATGGACGGTCTGAATCCAGATGACGCTCAGGCTGTAAAAGACAATCAAGATTTGCAACTGATTCTTCGTCCTTCCATGAACATCGGCTTCGTCGGTTTCAACGTGGAGAAAAAGCCACTCGACAATCCGAAAGTTCGTGAAGCACTTGCTTATGCAATCAACAAGCCCGCTATTATCGAAGCATTCTTCGCAGGACTGGGCCAACCGGCTGTTAACCCAATGCCTCCTTCTATTTGGGGCCACAATGGCAACATCAAAGACCGCGAGTTCAGTCTGGACAAAGCAAAACAATTGCTGACAGAAGCGGGCTTCCCGAACGGTTTCAAAATCAAGTTCTGGGCTATGCCTGTAGCTCGTCCATACATGCCAGATGGTGTGAAAATTGCTGAAGCAATCCAGCAAGATCTGAAAAAGATCGGTGTTGAAGCAGAAATCGTCACGATGGAATGGGCAACGTACCTGGAAAAAACAAAAGCAGGCGAACAAGAAATGTTCATGCTTGGATGGACTGGCGACAACGGAGACCCAGACAACTTCCTGGCTACCTTGCTCGACAAAAACAACATCGGCGGTAACAACCGTACGCGTTGGGCAAATGAAGATGCACACAAATTGCTGATGCAAGCACAATCCGCAACCACCAAGGAAGAGCGTGAAAAACTGTACCTGCAAGTACAGGAAATCATCTTCAAGGACGTGCCAATGGTTCCACTGGCTCACTCCACTCCTGCATTGGCTGCCAAAGCTAGCATCATCAACTACAAGCCACATCCAAAAGGTTCCGAGAGCTTGGAGAAGGTTGAATTCAAAGAGTAGGTTTGATCGGAATCGACAAATAGCTGAAAGGGTAAGAGGAGATTATCCCTCTTCTTGCCCTTTCCTTATTTATTCAGCACTTATTGTACGTAGTTTTCTATTAAGGAAAGCGAGGAGATGGCATTGCTATCCTACAGCATCCGAAGAATTCTCATGCTCATCCCCGTTCTACTGGGCATGTCTATCGTCGTTTTTTCTATCATCCGTGCCATCCCAGGTGATCCGGCTCTCACCATTCTGGGAGAGAAAGCAAGTCCAAAGGCAATTGAAGATTTACGGGAAGTACTTGGTCTGAACAATCCTTGGTATGTTCAATACTTTGACTATTTAAAACAGATTTTGTCGGGGGATTTGGGTGTTTCCCTACACTCCGGTGCCAGCATTACGCAAGAAATCGGTCCGTATTTGGCAGCGACGACGGAATTAACGATCGTCAGCATGCTTTTCGCAGTGATCATTGGTGTGAATGCAGGGATTCTTTCTGCATGGAAGCAAAACTCCTGGTTTGACTACAGTGCGATGTTGATCGCCTTGATTGGCGTTTCTATGCCAATCTTCTGGTTGGGTTTGATGGAGCAATGGTTCTTTGCGCAAGAGCTGAAGTGGCTGCCATCAGTTGGACGTGACAATTCGCGTAATCCCGTGGAGGCCATTACGCAGTTCTATATACTGGATACGCTTCTCGCTGGACAGTGGGATCAGCTGTGGGAGGTTATCAAGCATCTCATTCTGCCAGGTGTTGCTCTGGGTACCATTCCGATGGCGATTATCGCCCGTATTACACGCTCCAGTATGCTGGAGGTCATGCGTGCAGACTATGTGAGAACTGCGCGAGCAAAAGGGATGGCTCAATTCTGGGTTGTTTACAAGCATGCGTTGAAAAATGCAATGATTCCGGTGCTGACGGTGATCGGCTTGCAGACAGGCTTGTTGCTTGGTGGCGCGGTACTGACCGAGACCATCTTTGGATGGCCAGGAGTTGGACGATACATCTTTACCGCGATCGGCAACCGTGACTATCCGGTGATCCAGTCAGGCATTTTGGTGATTGCCACGATTTTCGTGTTGATTAACCTGCTGGTGGACCTCCTGTATGCCTTTATTGATCCACGTATCAAATATCGCTAGGGGGGATTGAGATATGGCAAATACACAAGTACAAACTGTACCTTTGAAAGTGAAGGACGAGCAGATTATCTCACCTTGGCGAGAAGCCTGGCGAGCATTGCGTAAAAACAAGCTGGCGATGGTCGGACTGGGGATTATTATCTTTTTCGTAGTCGTTGCCCTTTTTGCACCGATTATTGCCCCTTACCCATACGATGAAGGTGAACTGGTCATGAAGAACAAGCCGCCTTCTGAAGAGCATTGGTTTGGTACGGACTATAACGGGCGGGACGTATTTAGCCGCGTGGTTTATGGTGCACGCATTTCCTTGTGGGTAGGTACTTTCTCCGTTATTGGCTCGGTAGTCGCAGGTACGATCCTTGGCTTGCTGGCCGGCTACTATGGCAAATGGGTAGATACGCTCATTTCCCGTATTTTTGACATCATGTTGGCATTTCCAAGTATCCTTTTGGCGATTGCCATTGTCGCCATATTAGGTCCGTCATTACAGAATGCATTGTTGGCGATTGCGATCATTAACATTCCGACTTTTGGTCGCTTGGTGCGTTCGCGGGTTCTGAGTCTAAAAGAAGAAGAATTCGTCATGGCGGCACGTGCGATTGGGATGAAGGATTCACGCATTCTCATGCAGCATATTTTGCCGAATAGCTTGGCTCCGATCATCGTTACCGGTACGATGGGGATTGCAACGGCCATTATCGAAGCAGCGGCTCTTGGCTTTTTGGGTCTGGGTGCACAGCCACCTGAGCCTGAGTGGGGGAAAATGCTGTCTGATTCCCGTCAGTACATCCAAAAAGCTCCGTGGACCGTTATTTTCCCGGGCTTGTCAATCATGCTGACTGTTCTTGGTTTTAACTTGATTGGGGATGGTTTGCGCGATGCACTCGACCCACGGATGAAAAACTAATAGGCATGAACAGTGGGAGGGAGATTGCTACCCTCCCTTTTTTACGTAGGAAAACTCACGACATAGTCGATTCAATTCAGCAGAAGCTTTGGTAACTACTTGATGAGCAACGCCTGGGATTATGACGCTTTCAGCTTGGGGTAGCCCTTGATGGAGCAGCAGTCTGTATCGGTACATATGTCGGTCTTCTTCCCCATAGACGAGGAGGGTCGGCAGGTGAATCTCAGGTAGTCTTTCCGTGCAATGATAGGAATGGCCAGCTACATACAGATGTTTCAAGGTATCGGCGTCAGTCAAGGAAACGTGCCTGATCCATGTTTCTTGCATGTCCGGGCTTTCTACATGGGAAGTGGTAATGCTCCTGGCGAGGAGGGGAACGCCATGGATACTGGCCATGGCTTCTGCTATGTAAAAGCGACTGTGTAAATAAAGATCGCTCACTTCAGAAAAGCCGCTGACTAAGATCAAGCCTTGAACCTCGTCTGGAAAAGAGAGCGCGTATTCTAAAGCTATGGAGGCTCCTTGCGAATAGCCAAGCAATATCGGACGTTCATGACCCAATAAACCCATTAGCTCATGCAGGTATACAGCCAGATCGTGAATAGTGAATGGCTTTGCGAGAGAACTGCTTCGACCATGACCGGGTAGATCAGGCAGTACTAACTGGTATGAATCCGAGAGGGGCTGTTGGGAAGTAAAATTAATAGAACCAATGCAGGGAGCGTGAATGCAAACGAGTGGAGTGCCTTGACCCAAAAAGGTGCACGCAATCTGTTCTCCGTTTGAAAGAGTGAGGATTCGTTCCATGACATATTCTCCTTGTGTATAAGAATTATGATTGTACCGGAATTTTTCCAGAATAAACTTCTTTTTTGCATAGGGAAGTGGTATTCTCGCATTAGAATAACTGGAGAAAGCTAGGTGGCGAAGATGTTCCAAGAACGCATTCAGAAGCTGCATGATTTTCTTATCAAGCAAGAACTCGACGCGGTGTTGATCTCCTCTCCCAAGCATGTTTATTATTTGACAGGTTTTTTCACCGATCCTCATGAACGTTTTCTAGGCCTGATCATTCCTGCAACAGGTGAGCCATCGTTGATCGTTCCGGCACTGGACCGTGAAGCAGCGTCTGCGGCTTCATCCGTCCCAAATATTTTCACCCACACGGATATACAAAATCCATATGACGTATTAAAGCAAACGCTTCCATCTAATTTACAGCATCTGGGGATTGAAAAAAGCCATATGACTGTGGAGCGTTACGAAGCGATGGGCGAGGTAGTAGGTGCTTCCCGCTACTTCGATGTAGAAGAGCCTCTGCGTGAAATGAGACTGATCAAATCGGCGGATGAAGTGGTGCGCATGAAACACGCAATCCAATTGGTCGAAGATTCTTTGAGCGAAACATTGAAAAAAGTAAAGCCAGGTGTTACAGAAATGGAACTCGTAGCGGAGCTGGAATTCCAGATGAAGCGACTGGGTGCAGAAGGTCCTTCCTTTACCTCTATGGTGTTGGCTGGCGAAAAATCTGCATTGCCACATGGGAAACCGGGAACACGTGAAGTGCGCGAAGGCGAGGTTCTGTTGTTTGATATCGGCGTCGAAGCAAACGGCTATGTTTCCGATATTACCCGTACATTTGCTGTGGGAGAAATTAACGAACAACTGCGCGAGATTTATGAGACTGTACTGGCTGCCAACGAAGCGGCCATCGCTGAAATTCGACCAGGCGTGACGTTTGCTCATCTCGACCAAACGGCGCGTGATGTGATTTCTGCCAAAGGCTATGGAGAGTATTTCATGCATCGTCTAGGCCATGGTCTGGGTATGGATGTTCATGAATATCCATCCGTTCACGGGCAAAATCAAGAACAGCTGCGTGCCGGCATGGTATTTACCATTGAACCGGGAATCTACGTTCCAGGAGTAGGCGGAGTGCGGATCGAAGACGATGTGCTCGTGACAGAGACTGGCGTAGAAGTGCTTACTCAATTCCCGAAACAACTGACGGTAATCGGCTAAGAGAGCGATCATCTATAACTGAATAGAAAGCATCCCCCGATTGAGCGTTGGGAGGTGCTTTTTTGTTTGCCAGGAAAGGAGGTGGGGCGAGAAAGATTTTGCTGACAAGTGTTAAAGCCGGAATAGTAGAAAAGTTAAAACGTTAAAACGTAATCATTGCGATTTGATTAGCCAATAACCGGGGGAATATACAAACGGAGAGAACAAGCACATGAAAACATCCACAAAGAAATGGAATCGATTATGCAAAGGTGGTTGGGTAGGACTTCTGTTTGCGCTTATGGTACTAGTGAGCGTGTGGCACGCCTGCATCCACAGGACATGAGGCAGAGCTGGTAAACGTATCCGCGATTCAAAACAAAAGGCTGATGGTCCTGCCATTGTTTACAGCAGCGGAAAGCGTTCGTTCACCGATTGCGTTGAAAATTCTGGCAGAAGGGGTCAGCGAGCAGCACTCGCTTGACGGTCATTGCAAAAAAATATCCGTGAACGTGTAACAAATGATCATCAGCTGCATCTAACCAGTAAGAAACCAAGCAGAGGAGGACGCGCACGTGGAGAAATTGCAACCCACAGACGATGCCGCATTTGAACAAATCATGCGGGAGTACGGGACGCGTGTGCTTCGACTGGTGACGTTTCTGGTCAAGGATCGGAACGTGGCTGAAGATCTCACCCAAGATGTATTTGTGAAAGTATATCGCCATCTGCCTCGGTTTCGCAAAGAGAGCAGTATCCATACGTGGATATACCGGATCGCTGTCAATGAGTGCAAAGGGCATTTGCGTTCATGGGCTTTTCGCCAGATCCTGCCACGCTCTTGGATCAAACGGGACTCTAATGTCTCTACAGAACAAATCGTGATGCATCAGTCAGAGAGAGATGAACTGGTTATGCAGGTACAAAATCTTCCCTCGATGTACCGTCAAGTGATCGTTCTTCATTATTATGCGGACTTATCCATTGCAGAGGTGGCAAACGTCTTATCTGTGTCAGAGGGTACGGTGCGGACACGATTGCATCGGGCCAGGCAGCATTTGAAGAAGCAACTGGGAGAGGAGGGTGATTGGGAATGGACGAGAACAAGTGGGTCGAACAATTAAAGGAGCGGGCAGATGAAACGGTTTTTCGTGATGTCCACTTTACGCGTGCCATGGAAGAGAATGTCAGGCTTACGATCAGTCGGCGCTCGAGATTTCTCACTAGCTGGCATCGCCTAGCTATTCCTGTCGCTACCTTCCTAGTGCTCGTCATCCTATGGCAAACATGGCCCGTGCAAAGTCCATCGGGGCAACAGCATGCAGCGATACCTACGAAGCCTGCACCTGACTTGTTACCAGGGGGCGCGTTGGAAGTGCCAGTACTCTGGAAGCCGTCTCCACGTACGGAAACCGTGTACGATAACCAGCCCTTTAGCTACGTCGGTGAGAAGCCAGTGAGGATCGTGACCGATGAGACCGGCTTTTATGAAGGGCAGCAACAGCGCGTATTTTGGTTACTTGATGCGAGCCAGGCGACAAAGGTCGAGGTGGTTGGCTACAGTAGTGACGGGGAGCGGTTGTCGCTTGGAACATATCAGGTAAGTGGGCCGTTATTTGATGCACAGGGTCACTTTCCGTCTGGTATTACGTTACCGGAGCCGGGCATCTGGAAGCTGCAGGTGCTCGCAAATGGAAAACATCTGGGGCAAGTGTTTGTAGAGGTGAAAGCGGGCATTTCTCCGACCAATCGAGAAATGGTGGAGCCAATCATTCGCACATACCTTGAGACAGAGGGGTCCAAACTGGGGGGACTCGGAGATGACCGGGAAGTGACGATCGAGCTATTGGGAGTCGAAGCCCCCGATGCTGCAAGACGAAACGTATATGCGTGGGTAAAAATATTGAGCAAGGATCCGCTACTGTCGTCAGGAGTTAGTGCACCTATGGCGTTTGAGATTACCTACAACGGAAACGAGTACAAGGTTACGAAATTCCAGATGCCAGAAGACGGCAACCGTTATCAAAGCAGTTTGCAAAAGATGTTCCCGCAAAAGGTGCTGGAACGGCTTCATTCTCGCTAACAATAGCTGCATATGAAAAAACGGACCACTTCTAATGGTCCGTTTTACTGTTTATCCGAATATTTGAGCCCCGATCCCAAAATAGTGGCCGGAACGTGGTGGCAAGCTGTTTGCACGTGCAATCATGACTGGAGGCTGGCTCGCCTTTTCAAATTCGTTTTGTGCAAGAAAGCGCAGGAAGTCTTCCTGTCCATCTGGTACATCGATTCGAATATGACCTTCATGTCCTTCCGTTAATTTGCAGAGCAGACTCGTTGCTTCGGCAGAATTTCGTGCCACAATAGGGCCAGCTACGAGGTTTATCGGACCTTGTACCGCAAAGCCAAAGCCAACGATGGTACCCTCTTGATCTTTGATGACCAAACAAGTCTTTGCCTGCTGCATGCGTGTATACAAAAAGGCGGAGCGTTTGCTTCCCACCGCCAGAGCGTCCAATTCGATGGCAGCAGTCAGGTCACTTTCTTTCATAGGCACGATGTCAACGAATTCAGAAGCAGGCTCGTTAGTCAGTGGGGAAACGTTTTTTCTGATCGATTTGTGAATGGTATCTACTGTTACGAAGCCCATGCTTTCATATAAAGGCTGGCCCTCTTTTGTGGCAATCAGCATGATTGCGGAGTCGAGCGGGACGGCTTCCATGCATGCTTTCATGAGCGAACGCCCCAGACCTAGGCCTCTGCAGGAGGAATGGACAATAACCATTCCGATGGTCGCGAGTTGATCTTCATAGGGAATGACAGCCGCGCAGGAGACGAGCTGGTTGGCTTCGTTTTTGTGCCCATACACGGTACCGATTGCGAGGACGGTGCGTAGTTCTTCTGCGTTGTAATCCCATTCAACGGACGAAGATAACTCGATCAGTCCGGGGATGTCTAGCTCGGATAATACGTGCAGGAGAGGGATAGTTTGATTCAACATCTAGGTAGCCTCCTTGACGAAAACGTTTGACGATAGGCGCTTCATGGCTCGTACCATCTTACGCCTTGCTTCTGTAAGCCGAAGCTCTGCCTTGAACATATCCTATTCCACTCTAACACAGGAAATAATTGGAGGCGATACGAAAAGCGGCGAATGCCTGATTCTCTTTGGTTGCGCCATATGTCATGCGTTTGATATAATTAACGTTAGTGTATTTTTTGTGAACCGCAATCCGGAACGAGTGAATGGATTCGCGTGGGAGGGAACGAACAACACATGGATCGCCGTGAAAGACAGAAAAGGATTCGAAATTTTTCCATCATCGCCCACATTGACCACGGGAAGTCTACGCTGGCTGACCGTATTTTGGAATTGACCGGTGCGCTCACAGCACGTGAGATGGAAGCCCAGTTTCTGGATACGATGGAGCTGGAAAAAGAGCGCGGTATTACGATCAAGCTGAATGCCGTGCGTTTGAACTATAAAGCGGATGACGGGGAGGAATACATCCTCCACCTGATCGATACCCCTGGACACGTCGACTTTACGTACGAGGTTTCCCGCAGCCTAGCTGCTTGTGAAGGGGCTATTCTCGTAGTGGACGCAGCGCAAGGGATCGAAGCACAGACGCTGGCAAACGTTTACTTGGCGCTGGATAGTAATCTGGAGATCATTCCAGTCATTAACAAGATCGACTTGCCTAGCGCGGAGCCAGAGCGCGTCAAGCAAGAGGTAGAGGATGTTATCGGGCTGGATGCCAGCGAAGCAGTTCTTACCTCTGCCAAAGCAGGAATCGGGATTAAAGAAGTGCTCGAAGCGGTGGTGCAAAAAGTACCGGCGCCAGAGGGAGATCCAGACGCTCCATTGCAAGCATTGATTTTTGACTCCTATTTCGATGCCTACCGTGGCGTAATTGCCTCGATCCGAGTGGTCAACGGTACCTTGCGAAAAGGTATGAAAATCAAGATGATGGCGACAGGCAAGTCATTCGAGGTTACCGAAATCGGGACTTCTACTCCGCGCCAGACGCAAGTAGAAGAGTTGACCGTCGGAGATGTAGGCTACGTGGCAGCTTCCATTAAAACGGTGGGAGATACCAGCGTGGGGGACACCATCACAGATGCGAGCCGTCCTGCTTCCGTGCCGCTGCCAGGTTACCGCAAGATCAACCCGATGGTATTCTGTGGTCTGTACCCAATCGAAACGAACGAGTACAACGACCTTCGTGAAGCATTGGAGAAATTGCAGCTGAACGATGCTTCGCTGCAGTTTGAACCTGAGACATCACAGGCTCTCGGATTTGGCTTCCGTTGTGGTTTCCTCGGATTGTTGCACATGGAAATCATTCAGGAGCGCATTGAGCGCGAATTCAACATCAACCTGATCACGACTGCACCGAGCGTTATTTACCGTATTACGAGAACAAACGGTGAAGTTTTCGAGATCGACAACCCGTCGAAGATGCCGGATGCACAGAAGATCGAGACCATCGAAGAGCCTTATGTTCTCTCCACTGTCATGGTGCCGAAAGAATATGTGGGTGACGTGATGCAGCTGTGCCAAGGCAAGCGTGGCGATTTCCTCGACATGCAGTACATGGGTGAAAACCGCGTACAACTCAAATACGATATGCCTTTGTCTGAGATCGTCTACGACTTCTTCGATCTGTTGAAGTCCAGCACACGTGGTTATGCTTCCTTTGACTACGAATTGGCTGGCTACAAACCATCCAAGCTGGTGAAAATGGATATTCTGCTGAACAGTGAGATGGTGGATGCCCTGTCGTTCATCGTACACAAAGATACCGCTTATGCTCGCGGAAAAGTCATTTGCGAAAAGCTGAAGGAACTCATTCCACGTCAGCAATTCGAAGTGCCGATCCAGGCGACCATTGGGCAAAAGGTCGTAGCGCGTGAGACGATCAGCGCTCTGCGTAAAAACGTACTTGCCAAGTGCTATGGCGGGGACATTTCGCGGAAACGCAAACTCCTCGAAAAGCAAAAAGAAGGGAAGAAGCGCATGAAATCTGTCGGTTCCGTCGAGGTTCCACAGGAAGCCTTCATGGCAGTTCTGCGCATGGATGATAAGAAGTAGGCCTGACCATGTGTCAGGTCTTTTCCATTCTATATTCAGGAAAAAAGGAGGGAAAGGGACATGATGCCACAATCGGTTTACATCCACATTCCCTTTTGCACAAATAAATGCTTTTATTGTGACTTCAACTCGTTTGTGACGAACAATCCACAGCTGGTATGGGATTATCTCGAGGCATTGAAAAAGGAAATGGAACGGACCTTCGCGAGCCAACCACCAGAGCGTGTCAAGACGATCTTTGTGGGCGGGGGCACACCGACGTTCCTGGATCATGCACAAATGCGGATGTTTTTGGAGACCGTGCGGGACAACCTCGCACAGTACTGGACGCCGGATATCGAGTTTACGATGGAAGCGAATCCGGGTACGACTGATGAAGAGAAGCTTCGCATCATGCGAGAACTCGGTGTGAATCGACTAAGCTTTGGGGTGCAGTCCTTTGACAATGCCCTGCTGAAGAGGCTCGGACGGATTCATGATACGGATGATGTCTACCGTAGCATCGAGAATGCGCGGAATGTCGGCTTTGAAAACATCACGATCGACCTGATGTTCGGCTTGCCAGATCAAACGATGGATATATTCCGTGAGACACTTCAAAAGGCATTCGCTTTGGGAACGACTCATTTTTCCGCTTACAGTTTGAAAGTAGAAGAAAATACGCTCTTCCATACCCTGTATCAAAAAGATCAGCTCCCGTTACCTTCTGAGGACACTGAGCTTGCGATGTACATGCTTTTGATCGAGGAAATGGAGAAGCACGGCTTCCAGCAGTATGAGATCAGCAATTTCGCAAAAAAGGGTTTTGAAAGCAAACATAATAAAACCTATTGGCTCAATGACGAATACTATGGTTTGGGTGCAGGTGCCCACGGCTATGTGGGTGGAGAAAGACATGTAAATGCTGGCCCGCTTGCTGTCTATATGCAAATGAGCAAGGAAGGTCAACCAAGGGTCGAGCAGTTCGCCGTTCCGCGCGAGGATGCGATGGAAGAACAGATGATCCTTGGCCTGCGATTGCGAGAAGGAGTAGATACGGCGAAGTTCACTGAGCGATTTGGCGTATCCGTACATGAAGTCTTTGGGAACATAATAAAAGAAGAGTTGGCTAAAGGGATGCTGGAAGAGCAGGAAGGGCATCTCCGTTTGACCAAGAAAGGTCTTCCGCTTGGCAACGAAGTCTTTGCTCGGTTTTTGCGCTAGCGCAAGGAGAACTAGCGAATTTTGTGCCATTTTGAACGTATAGGAATTTATAAGTATTCCGGAGCACATGAAAACTTTCCGCTAAAACGCGGTCGCGCTTCCCTGAGGAGGCCTCGGTATAGGTTTTCTTACGGCGGAACACACGAACTCCGTTGACAAATCCTTCTACTATTGATACCTTAGTAAATAGAATTAGCACTCGATCGAGATGAGTGCTAACAACAGGGAGGCGAGCGACATTTATGTTATCTGACCGTCAACAATTGATCTTGAATGCGATTGTCGATAATTACATTCATTCTGCCGAACCTGTTGGCTCCCGCACCATTTCCAAACGGGAAGACATCGGTTTTTCATCAGCGACCATACGCAACGAGATGTCCGACTTGGAGGAGTTGGGGTTTCTCGAACAGCCTCATACTTCGGCGGGACGCGTTCCTTCTACCAAAGGATATCGTTTTTACGTCGACAATCTGATTCAACCACACCTTTTGGATGAAGGCGAATTGGGTAAACTGAAACAGTTGTTTGCCGAGCGTATTCTACAAGCTGAACAAGTGGTAGAGTACACCGCTCAGATACTCTCCCAGTTGACGAATTATACAGCAGTCGTCTTGGGACCAGAGATATTTGAGCATCGGTTAAAACATATACAAATCGTTCCTCTTAACGACAAGGAGGCAGTGGCCATCGTGGTCACCCATACCGGTCGCGTGGAAAACAAGATGATTGCTTTGCCAGATGGCATAGGAGCAACAGAGATCGAGCGTCTCGTAAACCTGCTCAACAGCAAGCTTTCCGACGTGCCGTTATGGCAATTACGCCAGCGCTTGTATCATGAGATTTCGGGAGAGATGCGCCGTCATGCGGAGCAATATGAGGAAATGCTGAACCTCCTCGATCAATCCCTGATCCAGCAAGAAGAGGATCGAGTGTATTTACGCGGTGCGACCAAGATTCTGAATCAGCCGGAGTTCCGTGATGTCGATAAGGTAAAGGATATATTGGAGCTCTTGGAGCGCAATGATCAGCTTCTTCATCTATTTGGCATGCCAGCAGATGGACTCACGGTGCGCATCGGTCAGGAAAACCAGCTAGACGCGATTAAGCAATGCAGTATCATTACTACCTCTTATTCTCTTGGAGGCAAGCCTGTAGGGATGGTAGGGATACTTGGCCCGACCCGAATGGAATACGGTAGAGTCATTACCGTTCTTAACTATTTGGCAGAAGGCTTATCGCGCATGCTGACTTCGCAGTTTGAGAAATAAATGGATGGAAAGGCTCCAGGACTACTAGCCGGAGCTGAGCCGCAGGAGGTATCGACGTTGAGCGAAGAAAAATTGACGCAAGACCCGAATGCTGAAGAGGAGCAAACAGAAGCAGCAGATCAGCAGAGCTCCGCAGATGTGAACTGGGAACAGGAGGCTGGCCATTGGAAGGCCCAGGCAGAAGACCATCAAAACAAGATGCTTCGTGCCATGGCAGACATGGATAACCTCAGAAGACGTGTTCGCAAGGAACAGGAAGACTTGGCTAAATACGCTTCCCAAAAAGTAGTGGAAGAGCTGCTGCCGATCCTGGACAACTTTGAGCGCGCACTCGCGGCTGACAAGGAAGCGATGACGCTGGAATCCTTGTTGACCGGTGTAGACATGGTATATCGCCAAATGGTGCAAGTCTTTGATAAAGAAGGCTTGGCTGCGATCCAGGCAAAAGGTCAACCTTTTGATCCCCATGTTCACCAAGCAGTGATGCAAACACAAGATCCGGAGTTTGATTCCGGAGTAGTAGTGGAAGAGCTGCAAAAAGGCTACATGTTTAAAGATCGCGTCGTTCGTCCGGCGATGGTCAAAGTAAACGAGTAAGATCCATTATTCTATTAAATAGACAGTGAAGTGTTAGGAGGACATTTTGTATGAGTCGCGTAATCGGAATTGACTTGGGAACCACCAACTCTTGTGTGGCAGTAATGGAAGGCGGAGAGCCAGTCGTTATCGCCAATCCAGAAGGAAACCGCACCACTCCATCTGTAGTCGCTTTTAAAAATGGAGAAAAGATCGTAGGGGAAGCAGCAAAACGCCAAGCGATCACCAACCCGGATAACACCGTAATTTCCATCAAGCGCCACATGGGTACTGCTCATAAAGAAACCCTCGAAGGCAATGAGTATACCCCTCAACAGATTTCTGCGATGATCTTGCAAAAACTGAAATCGGACGCGGAAGCCTATCTGGGTGAAGCTGTGACGCAGGCAGTTATTACGGTTCCTGCATACTTCAACGACAGCCAACGTCAAGCAACCAAAGATGCTGGTAAAATCGCAGGTCTAGAAGTTTTGCGTATCGTCAATGAACCAACTGCGGCAGCGCTCGCATACGGTATGGAAAAGTCGGAAGATCAAACCGTTCTCGTATTCGACTTGGGTGGCGGTACCTTTGACGTATCCATCCTGGAACTGTCTGAAGGTTTCTTTGAAGTAAAAGCGACCTCCGGTGACAACAAACTGGGTGGGGACGACTTCGACCAAGTAGTGATGGACTATCTGGTGAGCGAGTTCAAAAAAGAACACGGCATCGACCTGTCCAAAGACCGCATGGCTCAACAACGTTTGAAAGATGCGGCTGAAAAAGCGAAAAAAGACCTTTCCGGTGTACTGACCACCACCATCTCGCTGCCATTTATCACAGCAGATGCAACTGGACCAAAACACTTGGAGATGAACATGACTCGTGCGAAATTCGAAGAGCTGTCTGCCACTCTCGTAGAGCGCACGATGGGCCCAACTCGCCAAGCGCTCAATGATGCAGGACTCACTCCAAACGAACTCGATAAAGTAATCCTCGTCGGTGGTTCCACTCGAATCCCGGCTGTACAAGAAGCGATCAAAAAGTTCACAGGCAAAGAACCGCATAAAGGCGTAAACCCTGACGAAGTAGTAGCATTGGGTGCAGCTGTACAGGCGGGCGTACTCACTGGTGATGTGAAAGACGTTGTATTGCTCGACGTAACGCCACTCTCCCTGGGTATCGAAACCTTGGGTGGCGTATTCACCAAGCTGATCGATCGCAATACGACGATCCCAACAAGCAAATCCCAAGTGTTCTCGACAGCTGCTGACAACCAACCAGGCGTGGAAATTCACGTACTGCAAGGGGAGCGTCAAATGGCTGCGGACAACAAAACGCTGGGCCGCTTTAACCTGAACGATATCCCGCCAGCACCACGCGGTGTTCCACAAATCGAAGTTTCCTTCGACATTGATGCGAACGGTATCGTAAACGTGCGTGCGAAAGATCTGGGTACTGGTAAAGAGCAACGCATCACTATCACATCGAACTCCGGTCTTTCCGATGATGATATCGAGCGCATGGTAAAAGAAGCGGAGCTGAATGCAGAAGCTGACAAGCAACGCAAAGAGCAAGTTGAAATCCGCAACGAAGCTGACCAGCTCGTGTTCACAACCGAGAAAACGTTGAAAGAAGTAGAGGGCAAAGTGGATCAAGCGGAGATCGACCGTGCGAACGCTGCGAAAGATAAAGTGAAAAAAGCACTCGAAGGTGGCAACATCGACGAGATCAAGTCCGCAAAAGACGAACTGTCCGAGATCGTTCAACAAATTTCTGTGAAGCTGTATGAGCAAGCGGCTCAAGCTGCGCAAGGTGCACAGGGCGGAGCAGAAGGCGGTCAAGAACCGAAGAAGGACAATGTGGTAGATGCAGACTATGAAGTGGTAGACGATAAAAAGTAATCACGTTGGCCCAAGAAAGTCAAAGTCACGGAATGCTGACTTTGACTTTTTTTCAAGTCTGTCACATGCTATGATAACAGTTGACTGTCATGGGAGTGATTTAGGAGATGAAACGCGATTTCTATGAGGTATTGGGAGTCGGCAAGGAAGCGGATGCGGATGAGATCAAGAAAGCATACCGCAAGCTGGCGCGCCAGTACCATCCGGATGTAAATAAAGCCGCTGACGCGGAAGAGAAGTTCAAGGAAGTAAAAGAAGCGTACGATGTTTTGTCTGAGCCGCAAAAGCGTGCACAGTACGATCGTTTCGGACATCAAGATCCAAACCAGGGATTTGGTGGCGGTGGTTTTGATGGTTCTGGAATGGGCGGATTCGGTGACATCTTTGATATGTTTTTCGGCGGTGGTGGCAGAAGGGCGAATCCGAATGCGCCGCGTAAAGGCTCCGACCTGCAATTTGGCTTGAGCATTGATTTTACAGAGGCTGTCTTTGGGAAAGAAACCGATGTGGAAATTCCCAAGGAAGCAGAGTGCGATACATGCCATGGCTCAGGCGCAAAACCTGGAACAGGAGTAGAAACGTGTAGGACTTGTAGCGGTACCGGACAACAAGAAGTGGCGGCGAATACGCCATTTGGACGGATTGTGAACCGACGCGTTTGTACGACGTGTGAAGGAAAAGGGAAAGTCTACAAGGAAAAATGCGTGTCCTGCAAAGGCAGCGGACGTGTCAAAGTGCGCCGTAAAATTCATCTCAACATCCCTGCTGGTGTGGATGACGGAGCACAACTTCGCGTAACGGGTGAAGGCGAACCAGGTGTAAACGGTGGCCCTCCTGGCGATCTGTACGTTGTATTGCGTGTGAAGAACCACGAGTTTTTCGAGCGCGAAGGAAATGATATCTACTGTGAGGTACCGCTGACGTATGCTCAGGCTGCGCTGGGCGATGAGATCGAAGTGCCAACGGTAGACGGTCGTGTAAAGCTGAAGATTCCTTCAGGGACACAGACCGAAACGTTTTTCCGTCTGCGGGGGAAAGGTGTCCCTCATCTGCGAGGAAATGGACGCGGCGATCAGCACGTCAAAGTGCGCGTGATTACCCCGACCAAGCTGAGCGACAAGCAACGAGAGCTGTTGCGAGAGCTGGCTGAATTGTCGGGTGAAAAGCCAGGGCAGCACGGCGGCGAAGACGAAGGTTTTTTTGAAAAAATGAAACGGGCATTCCGCGGCGAATAACTTCCGCGGCTTTGTCCGGTTTTCTTACAGCTTTGTTTACTAGGGAGCATACGTGGGGAGTGGTAGATTCATGAAATGGTCAGAAATCAGTATCCATACAACAGCGGAGGCTACGGAGGCGGTTTCCAGCATTCTGTATGAAATGGGCGCAAACGGTGTCGTAATCGAGGACCCAGAGGTGCTATATCGCGAGTGGGATACACCGTTTGGTGAAATCTACCAGCTCTCTCCGGATGATTTTCCGGCCGAGGGCGTATTCGTCAAAGCATACTTGCCGGTTGACAGTAGTGAGTTGTTTGATGTGGTAGAAGAATTGAAAGAACAGCTGACACAGTTGACTGAGTACGGTTTGGACATCGGAAATGCGAACATTGCCGTAAACGATGTGCACGAAGACGAGTGGGCCCACGCCTGGAAAAAGTACTACAAGCCTGTGCATGTAACAGATCGGATGACGATCAAGCCTGTATGGGAAGAGTACGATCCTAGACATGCTGACGAAGTCATCATCGAGATGGACCCGGGAATGGCGTTTGGTACAGGAACGCACCCGACGACGATTTTGTGTCTGCGTGCAGTGGAAAAGTACGTGGATCAAGGGGACCGTTTGTATGACGTTGGGACAGGCACAGCGATCTTGAGTATTGCCGCAATCAAGCTCGGTGCGGAGCACGTGCTGGCGATGGACCTGGACGAAGTAGCTGTTCGTTCTGCTCAGGCCAACACCGAACTAAACGGCGTTCACGAGAGCATTACAGTGAGACAAAACAATTTGCTGGATGGCGTAGAAGAACCGGTAGATATTGTGGTAGCGAACATTTTGGCTGAGGTAATCGTGCGCTTTACCGACGACGTTTACCGTGTGCTCAAACCAGAAGGTGTCTTCATTGCATCAGGGATCATTCAGGCACGTGAGGCTGACGTGAAAAAGGCGTTGACAGATTCCGGCCTCGTCGTAGTGGAAACGATTATGATCGACGACTGGGTAGCAATTGTGTCAAAAAAAAGATAGAATAGTGAGGTTGGCGAGATGCAACGATATTTTGTCGAGCCAGATCACTTTACTGAACATGAGGTAACGATTGTCGGAGACGACGTCCACCATATCGTAAACGTGATGCGGGCAAGAGAAGGCGAAGAAATATTCGTCTCTGACGGAACAGGTAGGTCTGCCGTGGCCAAGCTTGTCTCACTGTCTGCAAAAGAAGTGAGAGCGACCGTACTGGAATTATTGGCGGAGCAACGGGAATTGCCGATTCGCGTGACGATTGGCCAAGGGCTCCCGAAAGGCGAGAAGATGGAGTGGATCTTGCAAAAGGGGACGGAACTAGGGGCGTACTCCTTTTTCCCGTTTTCATCAGAACGCACCATCGTCAAGCTGGATGCCAAAAAAGAAGCAAAAAAACTGGAGCGCTGGCGAAAGATTGTCAAGGAAGCAGCGGAACAGTCCCATCGAGATGTACTTCCTCAGCTGCTGTCTCCTGTTTCGTTCCGTGAAGCACTCGAAGCTGGTAAGCAGTACACCCGTTGCGCGATTGCCTATGAAAAAGAAGGCGGCACGACTATGCATCAGGTGCTGACGGAAATGACAGCGGATGACTCCCTGCTCGTTCTCATTGGTCCTGAGGGGGGCTTTTCCCCGGATGAGGTGGCACAAGCCGAAGCAAAAGGATTCCTTTCC
Source organism: Brevibacillus choshinensis (assembly GCF_001420695.1). Lineage (NCBI taxonomy): Bacteria > Bacillati > Bacillota > Bacilli > Caryophanales > Paenibacillaceae > Brevibacillus > Brevibacillus choshinensis. Next base: position 832,264 of record NZ_LJJB01000007.1, read on the forward strand.
GTATCGCTTGGACCTCGAATCCTGCGTACGGAAACGGCCAGTCAATTTGTTCTGGCCTGCGCTTCCTATCAGTTTGAACGGATGACTCCATCACCACGCTAAGTTTGAGAAGGACGAAAGGAGGAATCGCAATGTCTACCGTTGCTTTTCATACATTAGGCTGCAAAGTAAACAGCTATGAAACAGAGGCCATCTGGCAATTGTTCAAGGCGGAGGGCTATGATCGCGTCGATTTTGAACAAGATGAGGCCGACGTCTATGTGATCAATACTTGCACCGTTACCAATACAGGTGATAAAAAGAGTCGCCAGGTGATTCGCCGAGCGATTCGCCGCAACCCTGAAGCGATCGTCGCTGTAACAGGTTGCTATGCGCAAACCTCCCCGAGTGAAATTGCGCAAATTCCTGGGGTCGACATTGTCGTAGGGACACAGGGACGTGAAAAGCTGATTGAGTACGTGAATCAGATTCAGGTTGAACGTCAACCAATCAATGCCGTTGGAAACATCATGAAAGCTCGCGAGTTTGAGGAGCTGGATGTTCCTAACTTTACGGATCGCACACGCGCTTCCCTGAAAATCCAGGAAGGCTGCAATAACTTCTGTACGTTCTGCATTATTCCATGGGCGCGTGGGCTGATGCGCTCCCGCAAACCGGAGAGCGTCGTTGAACAGGCACAAAAGCTTGTGGAAGCAGGCTATCTGGAAATCGTTCTGACCGGGATTCATACGGGCGGTTACGGAGAGGATCTGGAAGACTACAACCTCGCGAAGCTGTTGGTTGACCTGCATCAAGTCGAAGGGCTGAAACGGATTCGCATCAGCTCGATCGAAGCGAGCCAGATTACCGATGAAGTGATCGAAGTCATCAACAATTCTGATCGTGTTGTACGCCATCTGCACGTGCCCCTTCAAGCAGGTGATGATGAAGTGCTGAAGCGAATGCGCCGCAAGTACACAACGGCAGAATTCTACGAAAGAATGGTCAAAGTTCGTGAAGCACTTCCGGGTGCAGCTATTACGACTGACGTGATTGTCGGTTTCCCAGGCGAGACGGAAGAACAGTTCATGAACGGCTTTGAGTTCATCAAGAAAATCGGTTTTGCAGAACTGCATGTGTTCCCGTACTCGATGCGTACTGGTACCCCGGCTGCTCGCATGACGGACCAGATTCCGGAAGAGGAAAAGCATGAGCGTGTTACCAAGCTTTTGGAACTGAATCAGCAATTGACGCTCTCCTACTCTTCTCAGTTCGTTGGTGACGTTCTGGAAGTCATTCCTGAGCGCCCGTACAAGGAAGCTCCGGACAGTGGGCTCCTCATGGGTTACTCCGACAACTACCTCAATGTCGTTTTCCAAGGCGACGAGAGCATGATCGGGAAAATTTGCAAAGTGCGTCTGGACGAACCAGGCTCTGAATATTGCAAAGGGACATTTGTACGTGTAATGGAAAACGAGAAGCTGCCCCTTTTGAAGGAGCGAGCCATATGAAGGAAATTTCGGCAGGAGGCGTTGTTTACCGCGAGCAAGACGGAGAATACATGCTTCTCTTGATCGAAGACCGCTATGGCAAAGTAACGTTAGCAAAAGGGAAGCAGGAAATAGGCGAGACCATAGAAGAGACAGCCCTGCGTGAAGTGCTGGAAGAGACCGGTGTTGCTGGGCGCCTGGGTGGCAAGCTGGACATGATTACGTATGTTTATCACCATCCAGTGACGTCAGAAGCAGTGGATAAGGAAGTCCATTACTATCTGGTGGAGGCTTATAATACCGAGATCACTGTGCAATTGGAAGAAATCAACGACGTTCACTGGCATCCGGCAGCGGAAGCGTGGGCACTCCAACAGGCGCGGGGATATCGAAATAATGACAAGGTTTTCCTCCTGGCTTTCCAACAATTAGGGATAGAGGTGTAACCCGTGAATATCAACAAATATATCGACCATACCTTACTGAAACCGGAAACGACCGCAGCGATGATTGACAAGCTGTGTGCTGAAGCAAAGGAGCACGATTTTGCTTCCGTTTGCGTCAACCCTTACTGGGTAAAGCGTTCTGCATCTTTGCTGGCAGGTACCGACGTGAAAGTCTGCACAGTGATTGGCTTTCCTCTGGGAGCGAATACGCCTGAGGTAAAAGCAGCGGAAACTCGTGATGCGATCGCAAATGGTGCTACAGAAGTAGATATGGTCTTGAACGTGGGAGCACTGAAATCGGGAGATCTGGAAACAGTCAAGCAGGATGTAGCGACTGTAAAGCAAGCAGCTGGATCCGTACTGCTCAAGGTCATCCTGGAGACAGGCTTGTTGACGGATGAAGAAAAAGAGACAGCTTGCAAGCTTTGCGTAGAAGCTGGTGCCGACTACGTCAAGACTTCCACTGGATTTGGACCAGGGGGAGCGACCGTAGAAGACATCGCTTTGATGCGCAAGACTGTCGGACCTGATATTGGTGTGAAAGCTTCGGGTGGCGTGCGTGACGGAGAAGCTGCTCAAGCGATGATCTCAGCTGGAGCGAGCCGTATCGGCACCAGCTCGGGCGTATCGATTGTGACTGGAGCAAAAGCGACAGGCAACGGATACTAGGAACACAGAAAAGCCTGGCCAAGGATAGGCCGGGCTTTTCTTCTACATATCTACTACCATACAAAAAAGAGAAAAGCAGAATGGGTGAAAGTGGGAGAGGGGGTGGCGGTATGAAGATCGTCCAGGGAATTCTGATCTTGCTCGCCTTTTACGGTGTAGGGACTATGGCGAGCAAGTGGCTGCACATACCCATGCCGGGCAATCTACTGGGAATGCTTCTATTGACACTGTGCTTGTGCATGGGCTGGATACGTATGGATTGGGTAGAACAGGCGAGTGCCTTTCTGGTTCGACACATGATGCTGTTTTTTGTGCCCATCATTGTGGGGGTAGCTTCATACATGAATTGGATTGCCAAAGACCCGTGGTCGATCATCTTGTCGATGGTGCTTGGCCCGATGATTGTCATGCTGGTAACCGGGAGAGTCGTTCAGTGGTATCTGCATCGCCAAAAGCATAAAGCAGAGCCTTCCGTGAAACAGGAAGGGAGGGCGCTCGATGCTTAGTCAACTGTTCGCCATTATCGTTACGATCGCCGGGTACAAAGGCGCGACATCGATTACATCCCGCTTTCCTCGCTTACAACCACTCATTGTAGCTGTCCTGCTCGTTTGGCTGATGTGGTGGCTATTCAGTGGCGACTGGGAGTCGTTCTCCGCAGGAGGTCAGTGGATCTCTTTCTGGCTCGGTCCAGCTACCGTTGCGCTCGCGGTCCCTTTGGCAAAACAAATCAGAGAGTTTGCTCATATCTGGAAAGGTGTCCTGCTAGGTGTGGCCGTTGGTTGTGCGGTTGCGATCCTCACTGTTTACGTTATACACTGGTGCCTGGACTCTGATGAACTACTCGTCAAAAGCATGCTGAGTAAATCCGTTACCACTCCCATCGCATTGGAGCTCTCTCGCTCTGTGGGGGGTGTGCCTGCATTGACTGCCTTTTTCACGGCATTGACAGGAATGATCGGCGTCCTTATCGCACGACCTGTCCTGAAATGGGGCGGTATACGAGAAGACTGGGCGATTGGGATTGCAGTAGGCACAAGTGCACATGCCATCGGTACCGCTAGCCTGAATCGGATCTCCTCTGTCCAGACGGCTGCTTCCAGTGTTGCGATGATTGTGGCAGGAGTCATTACCTCGATCTATCTGATTCCATTTTCTTTTTAAATTTTTACACGCTTGGACGGGTTTCGCTTGTCCGGAATGAGCCACTGAATGAACCTGGCGATTTGGCTGGTAAACGGCAGTGCGACCAACGAACAAACTAGATTGAAAATGGTTTGGGAATGGGCGATTTGCATAGAAGGATTCGCCGTTAAAAAGGCACTGACCTGGGCAAGCTGTGGAAGAAAAGGTAAAAAGGCAAGGGCTCCCGCAACATTAAACAACGTATGGCACCAGGCGACCTGCTTGGAGGCTGTATTCGTACCGATACTCGCGATGACGGCTGTGAAGCAAGTGCCGATATTGGCTCCCAACACGATGGCCAATGCAGTCTCCATAGAGAGGACGTTGTGGGCGAGAAGTCCCATCGTAATGACGGTCGTAGCTGATCCACTATGAATCAATCCGGTAAAAATGATCCCTGTCAGCAGTCCTACTCCGATCGAATGGCTGCTCTCCAGAAACAAGGATCGAAAGGTTTCGGATTGTTCCAATGGTGCCGCCATCAGCTTCAAGGTGTCGATGCCGAGAAAAATCAGCCCAAATCCCGCGACCACGAGGCCGGTGCAGCGAATATTGCGCCGGGGCATGAGCCAAAGTGCTACCCCAATGAGCAGCATAGGGATCGCGAACGATTCCAGCTTGAGGGCGATCAGCTCCGTCGTGACCGTCGTTCCCAGATTCGTTCCGAGGATAATTCCGACCGTCTGCGAAAACTGGATAATACCTGCATTGGTTAGTCCGATAGTGAGTACAGTCACGGCGCTGGAGCTTTGCAAGACAAAGGTGGCTAACAGCCCCATCCAAAAGCTGTGGATCGGCGTTCGGGTAAAGCGTGCCATCCACTGTTCCATTTTTTTGCCGGCAAGATTTTGAAAGCCGGTCCTCATGGCATACATACCGAACAGAAAAAAACTGAGCCCAAAAGTGAACGGGGCGAGGATGGACACGATCACAAAGCAAAATCCTCCTTCCCTAGACATACATGCTATTCTGCAAGATACTTATACGCTATGCCTGTACCGAGACGAGCATGACAAGGAGGCCCTATAACAGTGGCGAGAGTATTATTGAATCAACATCGAAAAAAACGACTAGAATCCGGTCATCCGTGGATATTTCAGTCAGAAGTACTGGAGATTCAGGGAGACGTATTACCGGGAGAAATCGTGGAAGTTACCAATCACAAAGGACATTTCCTCGCGAAGGGCTACATCAATCCAGCCTCTCAAATGATCGTCCGCATTTTGAGCTTTGACCCGAATGAAGAGATCGACTATGATTTTTTCCTTCGTAAAATTCGGCAGGCAGCAGAATTCCGTAACCGCTTTGTGGACAACCCACGCGCGTGCAGGGTGATTTATGGAGAAGCGGACTTTTTGCCCGGTCTGATTGTTGACCGTTATGATGGCGTGCTGGTCGTGCAAGTGCTCTCTCTCGGAATCGAGCAACGCCTGGACTGGATTCGCGACGCGCTGGTGGAAGTATTTGCGCCAGAAGGCATTTATTTGCGTAATGATGTGCCTGTGCGCAAGCTGGAAGGGCTGGAGCAAGGTCAGGGCGTCCTGTACGGAGAATGCCCTCGTGAGGTCTTGATCGAGGAAAACGGACTAAAGTACTACGTGGATATCGTCGAAGGACAAAAGACCGGATTTTTCTACGATCAGCGAGAAAACCGCGCTTCTATCGCCCCGTTGATGAAAGGCTGGGGAGAAAAGCATGGCATCTCGTTGCAACCCGTCGACGTCGATGGAGAGCAAATGGTGGTGCCAGTCGACAAAAGAGGGAAAGTGATCAAAAATCCGTTCTGGGATGGCGCTGAGGTATTGGAGTGCTTTACCCATACAGGCTCGTTCACACTCAACGCCTGCAAGCACGGGGCGAAAAAAGTCACTGCACTCGATATATCCGAGCATGCCATCGAAACAGCAAAGCGCAATATCACGTTGAATGGCTTTTTGCATCGTGTCGACTTTGTGGTAGCCAATGCATTTGATTACCTGCGTGAAAATGTAGAGGCAGGACGCAACTGGGATGTCGTCATCCTCGACCCACCTGCTTTTGCCAAATCGCGTGGAGCAGTAAAAGGCGCAATCCGAGGTTACAAAGATATCAACCTGAACGGATTGAAGCTAGTTCGTCCGGGAGGCTTCCTGGTGACAGCCTCGTGCTCGTACCACATGTCTCCCGAGCTGTTCCTCGACACGATTCAAGAGGCAGCGGTAGACGCGAAAAAGATTCTTCGCCTGATCGAATGGCGGGGAGCAGGAAAAGACCACCCGCAGATTACTGGAGCAGATGAGGCTCATTACTTGAAGTTTGCGATCTTCGAGGTGCGGGATCGGAAGTAGAGAACCTGGATTGTAAAAGAAAATAGAGAAAAACCCCCGTCGCATCAAACGGGGGTTCTATGTGTTTGCACGATCAAGCGAACTGTTTGTCGCTCCTGATACGACGGATGATCTCGAGGGACTGTTTGAGCCCCAGCTCTTTGCCCAGCATAACTTGTCCTTCTGCTGGGGTGGAAGCTCGCGCCTGGGTCATCATTTGCAGCTCGTGCGAGAGCAAATGTTCGATCAAATAGAGCTGTACCTGTCCAATTTCTCGTTCGCTCTTTCGATCACGCTCACTGAACTTCAGACGTTCCTGACTTTCTTCTACGTACTTGTCGATGTCGTTTTCCAAAAAGTGTGAAGCGGTGCAAATGATGTTACGATAGTCTTCCGTCTGGGAGGGAATCGTACGGACGGTATGACCGAGGTGGGAGAGCAGAAATTTGTTCAGAACGACATCATTGCGGGTGTAATTATTGTGCAAGAGGGAGTACTCCCCTAAAAAAGACCCGCTGTCTTTGTCAAAACTGTGCAACAACGTATAAGAAGAGCAGTACGTACAATAGACGAGATAGTCTCTCATGGACATCCCTCCAACAAAAATAGCTCCATGACAGGAAGTTTATTTGCTATGATATGACGGACAGAGTCCATGGGTGAATCCCTTGAAATTAGCAAATGGTTTGTGTATGCTGGGTGATGGGCTCGGCCCGGTAAAGAGCAGATGATGGGCTTTTGCATAGCATAGGAGAGAAAGATACTGGGTAGGCTCTCTGCCACAGCAGAGGGGAAAGGAGTAAGGAAGAATGGGAAACGAGAAGATTCGTCTAGGTATTATTTACGGTGGGAAATCCTCGGAGCATGAGGTTTCATTGCGTACGGCCTTGTCCATTATGAAGGCGGTGGACGCAAATAGATACGAAGTGACTCCTATTTACGTCCAGCTCGATGGCTCATGGGTGAAAGGGGATGCGATCGCCGGACAATTGCCGGAACGAATCGATGCGCTACGGCTGTCATCAGGAAGCCCAGACGAAAACACAGAGATAAGCTCAACAGGACGGCAAATGATTCCTTCCTCCAAGCCAGCTTCCCTGTTTTCAATCGGTCAACAGGTAGATGTGATCTTTCCGGTTGTTCACGGACCAAACGGAGAAGACGGCACCATCCAAGGCATGCTGGAATTGGCAAATCTACCGTATGTAGGAGCAGGTGTCATGGCTTCTGCAGTCGGTATGGACAAATGGATGATGAAAACGGTCTTTGCCCAAACAGGATTGCCTCAGGTAAAGTATGTGGGTCTGCTGCGTTCGCAATGGGAGAATAATCGGGAAGGTACCATGGACCGGATCGAGCATGAGCTCGGCTACCCTTGCTTTGTAAAGCCAGCTAATATGGGTTCCAGTGTAGGAGTCAATAAAGCGAAGAATCGGGAAGAATTGGCGACGGCACTCAATGTTGCCGCAAAATTTGACCGTCGATTGATTGTAGAAGAGTTTGTGAGCGCCCGCGAGCTGGAGATTGGTGTCCTCGGAAATGAAGAGATGATTACATCGGTAGTCGGCGAAATCATCGCAGCCAAAGAATTCTACGATTATGAAGCCAAGTACAAAGGTGCTGGCACAGAGCTGGCTATTCCAGCTATGGTACCGGAACATGTATCGGAACAAATCGCTGATGTCGCGAAGAAAGCATTTCAGGCGTTGGACGGCTCAGGTCTCTCCCGCGTTGACTTTTTCTGGGATGAGAAAAACGACAAGCTGTACATCAATGAAGTCAACACCATGCCTGGCTTTACCCCGTTCAGTATGTATCCCATGCTGTTTCAGGCAGCGGGTATCAGCTATAGCGAACTGATCGATAGATTGGTGCAACTGGGTATCGAGCGACACGCAGACAAACAGCGTAATATCGTGGATGCCGAAGAGTTGGAATAGGAACAGTGCTCTGCGACTTAACATGACGATAATTCAAAGGATGCCAATGTCTGGCATCCTTTTTTGCATATCTGCCCCTACTGACCGTAACAAAAGTAAGCTCTTCCCCGTCTCAGAAGAGATCCATTTTTTACAAATTAGGAGCGTGCTTACGTGAAACGATTACTACTTGTATCTATACTTACCCTTGGTTTGCTTGGTTCGGTACTTCCATCGGGGACGCAGGCGAACGGACAGTCTGAACAACCGACCCACGAACCTTCTGTTATCTATCAGATCACAGCGGATGGAAAGTCAAAGAAAGTCGTGGCCCAAATGCCGTACATGCATAGAGGGGCTATATCGCCATCAGGACGCTATGTCTATACCGAACGCATCGGCTATGGGAAGGATGACCCTACGGTGCCGTATTTGTACAACATTCAGACCAAAAAGCTCACACAGCTGAGCGGTTTTGCCAAATGGTCTCCAAAACAGGACACCCTTTATATTCAGGAAAGAGGGGGAATCATCCGAGTCAATCCTGCAGATGGAACGAAGACTGTGCTGGTACAAGCTGTCCCACAGTATCCGGTGCTCGATTTTCTTGTGTCGCCGGACGAACAGTATATGGCCTTTTCCAGAAAAAATGAAAAAAGCGGGGACGCTAGCCAAGCGACGCATCTCTACCTGCAGCACTTGCCTACGAGAAAAATGAAAATCAATGACCGCTATGCATGGGAACTGACTGCATATAGAGGGATTGAGCAATTTTACTGGCTTCCCACCTCGAAAAAGCTGTTCTATCGGACCAAGGATGCGTACAAGGAGCTGGATCTTCCGACTGGATTGAAGTATGTACACAAGCTGTATGCATTTCCTTCGTATTCGATGGACATGAAGTATCGGTATGTGCTCGCATCTAACGAAGAATATCTATTGGATCTGCAATCAGGGAAAAAGGTGATGTTGCAAAAAGAGCCGCAGATGATCATGGAAGGGCAATTGGATACCATCTCCTGGTCGCCAGCTGGTCACCAGTTTGCGGCAGAACAATTTTTTCGGCCTTCCAATAGCCAAGATTCCTATATGATGCTTCGGTACTATCGAGAAGCTCCAGGTTTCCTGCTTCCATTTGGGGGAGTGGGACTGAGTGATTACAGTCCATATCTGAACAAAAAAGCCAACGTCCGACTGATCGGCTGGGCAAAAGACGGAAAATCATTCTACGTTGCGGACTGGGCTTCCATTTACAGCTCGGATTTCTCTCCGGAAAAGCTCGACCCCTACCTACAAGTTATGGAGAAATAAGGGTGAATCAATAGATGGGAGGAATAAAAAGACGCCACTTCTCTGCAAGAATCGCAGAAGTGGCGTCGTATTCATTTACTAGCTTCTCGGGTTACGGTTGTTGTTCCAGATCAGTGATGACAGTCCACAGCTCCATACCGCGTGAAGCTTTAAACAGAAATGCATGATTCTCGTCGCGTAAAGGGAGCAAAGCGGCTACTGCCTCGTCCTTAGTGGCAACGTGGAGCTTCTTACCTTCGTAAGCATCGCTGATATGGCGGGAATGCTCCCCGACCGTCAGGAGCATGGAAAAACGATTGCGCAGAGCGTTTGCAAATGCTCCTACTTGAGCATGCATGTCGTCACTATCAGGGCCTAGTTCATACATGTCGGCCAGAACTAATACCTTTTGTCGTTCAGGGAACAGATCCGCAAACGTACCGATCGCCGCTTCCATGGAGGTCGGACTGGCATTGTAAGCGTCACTGATGTAAAGGGCCCCATGAGTGGAGTTCACCTGCTCAAACCGCATGGCGGAGAGCTTTACTGTCGAGAGTGCGTCTGCGATTTGTGTCACGGACATTCCCAACCGTTTGGCGATTGCTACAGCTGGCAGGGCATTTAGGACGCTATGCTTTCCGAACAAGGGCAGGAAGGCGGGAAAACGCTCTCCTGAGGCAAAGCACACGGTAAAATGCATGCCGTCTTCGTCAGAGCGGATCTCTTCTGCCCAGATATCAGCCGGACCTTCCACCGAATAATAGGCGACCTCGCCCGGATACAGATGGGCAATCATACGCAAATATTCGGAGTCGCCGTTCAAGAGAACGAGCCCGTCTGGGGAAGTGTGAGGGAGGAGCTCTGCTTTGGCGAGGGCAATTTTCTCCCTTGAACCAAAGAACTCCATGTGAGAATCCCCTATGTAGGTGATGACGCTGATTTCGGGCTTAGCAAGGGAAGCAATCAGATCAATTTCCCCTGCGTGATTCATCCCCATCTCCAATACAGCTGCCTGGTGATGCTCCTCGATTTGCAGGAGAGAATAGGGCACGCCCAAATGATTATTCAAGTTTTTGTACGTTTTATAAACGGGGAAATGGCTCTCAAGTACGTGTGCAATGATATCCTTCACGGTCGTTTTTCCGATGCTTCCCGTAACGGCAATGTGCGGAATCGAAAGCTCTCTCCGATACCCGGCAGCCAGCTTTTGAAAAGCACGTTCGGTGTCATTGACCAGAATCAGTCCAAATCCCTGTGGCAAGCCCTGCGGAACTTTATTTTCATCTGAAATAACCGCTGCGACGGCGCCTTGCTCGGCCGCTTGGAGGAGAAAGTCATGGCCGTCACGGGCTCCGCCGGTCAACGCAACAAACAGCGATCCTTCTGCTAACTGGCGCGTGTCAAAGTGAACGGCAGTCAACTGCAAGTCAGGATCACCTGCTCGCACCAGCCCTTCCGCTTTTATGGCCGCATGTTCCAATGCGATTGGTTTCATGTCCACGAGCTCCTTTATGTTGTAATGAGTCCAAACCTCGAAGTCATGCTATCACGCACACTTTACCGCCGCAAGGGTAATTTGCTGTCGAAAGATTGCTTTTCGTTTGGACTCTCCGCTATCATAGTACTATCTTCTCATACATAGTTGGACGAAAGTATGCTGCATCATTGCAAATGAAGGGTGATTTGAGATGGAAAAAAGTATTTTCACGAGAATAATGGACGGTGAGATCCCTGCACGTGTAGAATACGAAGACGAGCAGGTCATCGTCATTCACGACATCGCTCCAAAAGCTCCCGTACATCTGTTGATCATTCCGCGCAAACCAATCGCGACATTGATGGATGTACAGACAGAGGATTTGCCCTTGATCGGCCATATTCATGTGGTTGCTCAAAAGCTAGCGAATCAGCTGGGACTGAAAGGTTTCCGCCTGATCAACAACTGCGGCAAAGAAGGTGGACAGGAAGTTTTCCACATTCATTATCATCTTCTTGCAGGCTTTCAGGAAGAAAAATGAACTAAAGGTTGACCTTCTTTAGTCAACTATCCTATAATGAAGTGTGACAGTCTGTTCGTACGTTCGATTCAGGCGTCCCACGGTTTTAGCGGAGGGAGGGAAGACAAATGGCAGAAATTCGAGTCAAGAAAAACGAGTCTTTGGATAGCGCACTTCGCCGCTTCAAGCGTGAGAGCGCAAAATCCGGGGTGATGGCGGAACTCCGTAAACGTCGCCACTTTGAGAAGCCAAGCATTAAACGCAAGAAGAAATCCGAAGCAGCACGCAAACGTAAGTTTTAATTGACGGAGGGCCCATCATGAGTGTAATGGAGCGACTCGATCAAGATATGAAGCAAGCAATGAAGGACAGAGCTGCTCTGAAACTCTCTGTTATTCGCATGGTGAAAGCCGCGTTAAAGAACGAAGAGATTAACAAAGGCAGACTTCTGTCTGACGACGAAGTGCTGACCATCTTGACTCGTGAGTTAAAACAACGCCGTGAATCCCTCCACGAATTTGAAAAGGCAGGCCGCGTGGACCTCGCCTCGAAAGCGCGCGAAGAGATCGACGTGCTCGCCGCTTACTTACCCGCTCAGCTTAGCGAACAAGAAGTTCGTGATATCGTTCGGGAAGCTATTGTAGCCACGAATGCCTCCTCTAAAAAAGAGATGGGCAAAGTAATGGGTGCAATCATGCCGAAAGTGAAAGGCAGAGCAGACGGAAACCTCGTGCAAAAGATTGTATCTGAGGAACTACCATCGTAGACGAGTAACACCTCATATAGATACGAACAGGAAGAACCCAGCCGGTTGACGGTTGGGTTTTTTCTTAGTTTGTTAAAAAAATGAAACGATTCCCATTGTGTTTCGTATACCTTATAAGCCATTCGTGGAAGCTGATAGGTAGAGAGGAGGGAGAGGCGATGAATACAGCACGGCCAGCAATACGTCCGTTGCGGGTTATGCTATCGCTGCTAAGCTTGCTGACGGGACTCATGATGCTTGTTTCGGGACAGACTGCATCCGCAGCGACCTATCAAAAAGCGTTTTGGATTCCCGTGGATAATACGATTGAGAGAGGCTTAGAGAGCTTTCTGAAGCGGGCTTTTTTAGAAGCGGAGCAGCAGCAAGCTGATCTTGTCATCCTGGATATCAACACGCCAGGGGGAGAAGTGAATGCGGCTGGAGAGATCGGACAGCTCATCCGACAAGCTCCGATGCATGTGGTCGCTTATATCGACAATCAAGCATTTTCAGCCGGGACTTACATCGCGTTGAATGCGAATGAAATTGTGATGACGCCAGGTAGCAGTATGGGAGCAGCGACACCGATTGATATGGCTGGGAATGCGGCAGATGTAAAAGTCATCTCTGCGTGGTCCAAGCAAATGCAAAGCGCTGCCAAGCTGAACGATCGCAATCCGGACGTCGCTCGTGCGATGGTGGAGATTGACACTGACTTTCCAGGGTTAAAGGGCAAAGGTACTGTGCTCTCACTGGATGCGCTTACAGCTGAAAAAGTCGGATACGCGGATCGGGTGGTTGCAGGTAAAGACGAATTGCTCAGTAAGCTAGGAGTAAAATCCGATGCGGTGCAGAAGATTGAACCGACAGCAGGTGAGCGCGTCGCCAGATGGGTTACCAGTCCGGTTATCATGAGTCTGCTGTTAGTGATTGGATTGGTTGGGATTGTAGTTGAGCTATTCGCACCCGGTTTTGGAGTTGCGGGTACGATTTCACTGGTATCATTTGGATTGTACTTCTTCGGTCACTTTGTCGCGGGTTTTGCCAACTGGCTGCACATCGCACTGTTCATCATAGGAATATTTTTGATGATCATGGAAATATTTTTGCCGGGTGGTATTGTCGGGGCCATTGGTTTCATCAGCATCGTCACGGGTTTGGTTATGGCGGCCTACGATACGCAGCAGGGACTTGCATCTTTGGGAATTGCCGTTGTCATTACGGTGATCATCACAGTCCTGCTAGTGAAACGATTTGGGGTGAAGGGGTTGTTCAATAAATTCATTCTTGGAGACACCCAACGAAACGAAGAAGGCTACGTAGCACCAAAAGACCAGCGAGATCTTTTGCACAAAGAAGGGATTGCCCTTACACCATTACGTCCTGCCGGTATGGTTAAGGTAGATGGCAAGAGAGTAGACGCCGTGAGCATGGGTGGCTTTGTGGCTGCAGGTACGCCTATTGTCGTCATTCAGGTAGAAGGCACGCGCGTCGTCGTGCAGGAACAAGAACAGAAGGAGTGATCGTTACATGTTAGAAAGCGGATTGATACCACTCATTTTTATGGTGGCAGTAGCCATTGTCGTCCTCTCCATATTCTTTTCGTTTGTTCCCGTCATGCTCTGGATTTCCGCATTGGCGTCAGGAGTGCGCATCGGGATCATCACATTGGTAGCAATGAGACTGCGCCGCGTTATTCCATCGCGGATTGTGAATCCATTGATCAAGGCGCGTAAAGCAGGTTTGGAGTTGGATACGAATCAACTGGAAAGTCACTACCTGGCCGGTGGTAACGTCGACCGTGTAGTAGATGCGCTGGTTGCCGCTCAGCGTGCTGACATTCCGCTCGGTTTTGAGCGTGCGGCTGCCATCGATTTGGCTGGTCGTGACGTGCTGGAAGCGGTGCAAATGAGTGTAAATCCAAAAGTAATCGAAACACCAATCGTAGCCGCGATGGCTAAAGACGGGATTGAGTTGCGTACAAAAGCGAAAGTAACAGTACGCGCGAATATTGACCGCCTAGTCGGTGGTGCGGGCGAAGAAACTGTTATTGCTCGCGTCGGAGAAGGGATTGTCTCGACAATCGGTTCGTCTAACAGCCACAAAGATGTGCTTGAAAACCCAGATCTGATCTCCAAAACAGTCTTGAACAAAGGATTGGATGCAGGGACGGCCTTTGAAATTCTGTCCATTGATATCGCGGACGTAGATGTCGGTAAAAACATTGGGGCACAGCTGCAAACGGACCAGGCGGAAGCGGATAAACGTATTGCCCAGGCGAAAGCGGAAGAACGTCGCGCAATGGCAGTAGCCCAAGAGCAGGAAATGAAAGCCCGCGTACAAGAGATGAAGGCGAAAGTAGTGGAAGCGGAAGCACAAGTACCGCTTGCACTCGCCGAAGCGCTGACCAGCGGAAAAATGGGAGTCATGGACTACTACAACATGCAGAACATTGCCGCTGACACGCAAATGCGTCAATCATTCGGTACTCCGGGCGACAAGCAAAAGAACACGCCGCCTAACGGACAGGAATAAGGGCGATCGCCATGGAAGATCTCTTTGATCTGCTCTTTGATCTCTTGGGCTGGGTACTTCCACTCGTGGGTAAGTTCTGGTTTCTCATCCTGGCGTTTATCGGGTACAAGTTTTTTGGGAAAGGCGCCAAAAAAATGGCGCAAGGTAAGCCGCGGCGCACACTGACTCCAGTTGAAAGTGGTGGCTACCCCCAGCAGGCTCCACAGGTAGAGCGCAAGCAAGTTCGTGATTCTTCCAAGTACGAGCCGGTTCAATTAGAATCCATGGAAGGCATCAGTGTCGAGCAGGAATGGGCATTTGCTGAGCCTGATCATTCGCTGCGAGCCAGCGTGCAAAAGCAACCTCAAACTGTTGTACAGGAACAAGCTGAGACGCCTGTGACTGAATTGGACCCGCGCGAAGGAATGAAGTGGGCGATTATCTTCGGTGAACCGCGTGCCAAAGCACCTCATGGCTCGCCTGGTGCTCATAGAAGAAATGCGTAATGCTTTGGAAGACAGGTGGACCTGAGGGTTCGCCTGTCTTTTTTTTAATATCGGAAAGTATAAATTTTGAGGGATTACGAGCTCATTATTTATCAATAGGAATATAAAAAAGATGGGGATATAAACATTGCTGAGGCGGGGAGAAGCAGGTTTCCGATCTCCGCTCCGGTCTACACCCTGCGAAGAAGGTAAGACTGTCCGCTCCGCAACGATTCACGGGGAATCGGTAAAGCAGTAGTCGCTTCGTAGGGAACACAGAGGTACCGCTTCTTGATCCCGTGAATTCGTTGCTCCGCTTAGCTGGGTTCCGAAGTCGCTCCGCCTGGAAACCTGCTTCTCCAGTGAGCTATTGTGGTTTTTAGCCACCTAGTTTTTATGGAATTCATGGGGGAAAAAGCTTATTCTCCCAATTGCTTGCGCTTCGAAGGGCGATGGTGAAACAAGCTTTCGTTCTTCGCAGGCATTGTCCCATGTAGGGTTTTCTCAAAGAAATTCCGGAGAAAGCTCCCAACAGAAGGCAAGTGGAAGAGTCAGGGCTGGCCGAGGAAAAAGGAGAAATAAGCGAAGATCTTTTGGGTCACCCGCCGAATCGGAATGGGAAAAGAGAAACACGGTCTTAAGCGTCCACCTCTGAGATTCACCGTGAATCAGCTACTTTGGACGCGGTTTCGCTTTTTCTATGGAGATGAACAGGGATGACCCCTCAGCAGGGGACCCAAGAAGCTGGAGCGTTTTCTCCTTTTTCCTCCCTTCCACTACAGTTTGATTGACCTCCAAACCAAAGGATGCGGGCGAAATTCCCGCGTTTTTCTAAGTATGAAAGAATCGAGATAAGAAGATTTGTCAAAGCAGATCGTGCCGTTTGCTGATCATCCTTGTCGAAAGATCGCGAATATCTTATCTTGTGTCATTTCTCGCGGTTGACTATTCTGATTGTATAGAAATTTTTTCCAATCGTTTAATAAGGGGTAGTGGACAAGCAAATGAATCAACAAGTTTATGAAAAAATGGGGCGTTTCCGTCAGAAAGTGATTCGGCTTGTCTATGTGGAGAACAAATCCATATACGAAACGGCCATCGCTTGCGGATGCACAGCAGAAAAAGTAAAGCAGGTCATGAAAAAGTGGAAAGCACTATCACGCAATGAAGTTTTAACCCTACCGCCTACAGACGAACAATAACAAACAAGGCCTTTGTCGCTCATCGGAAACGAAGCGGCATGGGCTTTTTTCTTTTCATGAATGCCGCTTATGTCCATCGCATACGCATAGGTAAGACCGGTTTTGCACGGCCATTAGACCCAAATCTGCCTTAGCAGAGGAAGCATATTCGGCGCAGTAGCGCTAGTACGAGGGGGGGCTAATCCATGAAGCGTTGGAGCCGCCGTCTGCGCCAACTGGCGGGAGGGGTTTTGGAGCTGCCGCAAGATGTTGTCCTGGAAGTCCCGCGCATCACGATGATCGGCCATTTGCAAATGTACATAGAAAACCACCGCGGAGTTCTCCACTTCAGTGAAAAAGAGCTCCGCTTGCTGTTGACGAATGGACAGATGATCGTATCAGGAGAGCAGCTTGTCATCCGTGCGATCTTGCCTGAGGAGGTTCTGCTGGAAGGCAGAATCGGCGGCGTGAAGTTTCTGGAAACCGGGCCACAGGGCTCGTAACAATTGGGAGGGCGGAGAGACAGATGCGAAATGGACTGAAAGAGTGGGTGGACGGACATGTCACCATCACCGTACGGGGGAAGCGGTTCGAACGCTTATTGAATATGGCTATTCGAGATGGCATACGAATTTGGAATATTCGCCGTGTGGGTGAAGATTTGACCCGCTGCGACATCTTGATTCGGGACTATTTTCGCTTACGTCCGCTGCTCAGGGAGACAGGCTGTCGCAGCCATGTGGAAGGCAGAGGAGGATTGCCTTTTTGGCTCATCCGTTTGCGTAGACGGGCAGGCCTGGCGATTGGGGCTTCTCTTTTTTTTCTCGGTTTGTACATGCTCTCCTCGTTTGTCTGGACGGTCGAAGTGAGTGGTACGAGACATATGGATCCACAAAAAGTGATCCAGGCAGCCGAACAGATTGGGATTAAAGAAGGGGTATGGAAGGTCAAACTAAAAGAACCACTGGTTTTGCAAAAAGAGCTGATGAGTCTCTTGCCGGAAGTGACATGGGTCGGTGTAGATATTCAAGGGACGAAAGTACAATTGCAGGTTGTGGAAAAGGATGCTCCGGTAAAGCCACTGCCCACGAGTCCGCGTCATTTGGTGGCAAAGAAGCGAGCCGTCATTTCCAAAGTGTTGCCCGAAGTGGGAAAGAGTCAGGTGACGATCAACCAACTGGTAGAAAAAGGACAGGTACTGATTTCGGGAATCATTGGCAATGAAACGCGACAGCAGGTCGTTTCGGCACGGGGGACTGTGCGTGGCGAAGTCTGGTACGTCAGCGAGACATCTCTACCTCTTACTCAAACCATGTACCGCTTGACCGGGGAAAATCAGGAGCAGCAGTACCTTCTGATCGGTCCCTACGCTGTCCAGGTATGGCCGTTGAACAAACAAGCGTACACGCATTCGGAGAGCTCAGAATCACGCTTTCTGCCTTCCTACGCTGGGTATACCTCACCAATTGGCTGGAAGACTGTCCACACTACAGAGACTGAGCCAATCCAGCGCCAGATGAGCGTCGAGGAAGCGACGGAAATCGCTAAGCGGTTTGCCCGAGAGGATATTTTGCGGAAGGCAGGCAAGGATGCGGAGATTTCAGATGAAAAAGTTTTGCACGTCTCAACAGAGAATGGTAAAGTTTACTTGAGCATTCATTTTTCCGTCATTGAAGACATTGCAGTTGAACAACCGATCGTCGGAATACCACAGACACCGGCTGAGACTAGCAAGCCATGACGAATTGCTGATTACCGTTGCAAGGAGATGGAAGCCTGTTGCACCTACACGATGAGGTAAGAATCCCATTTGCAGACGCATCTGAGGCCTTGCTGTTGTTCGGACCACACGACGCGTACTTAACATTGATCGAAGAAAACAGTTCTGCCAAAATCATGACGCGAGAAGGCGAGCTCGTGATTAGCGGTGACAAGCCAGAAGTGGATAAGCTGGCTGAACTGATCGGTATCTTGCTGCAACTGATCCGCAGAGGGATAACTCTTTCTGAGCGCGACATCTCGTATGCGATGGTGTTGTGCAACCAGGGAGAAGCCGCCCAATTGCTGGATGTGTACGACGAGGAAGTCGCCCGTACCCAACGCGGGAAACTGATTCGCGCCAAGACATTAGGGCAGCGCCACTATTTATCAGCGATCAAAAAGAAAGACATCGTATTTGGAATCGGACCGGCTGGAACAGGGAAGACGTACCTGGCTGTCGTCACGGCGGTTACCGCGTTAAAGAACGGACGGGTGAAACGAATCGTCTTGACCAGACCAGCTGTGGAAGCAGGAGAAAGCCTTGGATTTTTGCCAGGGGATTTGCAGGAAAAGGTAGACCCGTACCTGCGCCCTCTCTACGATGCCTTGTATGACATGCTAGGCAACGAACAGGTAGCTAAAATGATGGAGCGTGGGCTGATTGAAGTGGCTCCGCTGGCGTATATGCGTGGCCGTACGCTAGAAGACTCGTTCGTCATTTTGGATGAAGCGCAAAACACCACTCCCGAGCAAATGAAAATGTTTTTAACTCGTCTCGGCTTCGGATCGAAAATGGTCATTACGGGTGACGTGACGCAGGTTGACTTGCCAAAAGGAAAGAAATCAGGTCTACGGGAAGCAGAGCGAATCCTGAACCGGATTTCTGATGTTGCCTTCATCCATTTCCAAGAAGGCGATGTCGTCCGACACAGCCTAGTCCAGAAGATCATCTCGGCGTATGCCAAAGAGGAAGTCGAGCACAACTATCGATAAATCGTCTTGGATAAAGGAGATCATGCATCTGTGTTATCTGTAGAAATTCTTCATGAAGATATCGAACCGATCGATGAGCATTTGCAAAGCTTGATTACTCGTTGCCTCGAGGCTGCAGCTGTCCACGAAGAGGTAAGTGGGGAAGTCGTGGTCACGATCGTTAGCAATGAACGGATTCATGAACTGAACCGCGACTATCGGGATGTAGATCGTCCGACAGATGTTTTGTCGTTTGCCATGAATGAACCAGGCGAAGGCGAAATGGAAATCTTCCTGGATGAGAGTGACCTGGAAGAGTTTCCGAACATGCTGGGTGACATCATTATCTCGCTTCCGAAAGCGCAGGAACAGGCGGAAGACTACGGGCATTCGCTGGATCGAGAGCTCGGTTTTCTCGCTGTGCATGGCTTTCTTCACTTGCTCGGCTACGACCATGGCAGTGAAGATGAGGAAAAAGAAATGTTTTCCCGTCAAGAAGCAGTACTGGAGCAAATTGGCTTGACGAGGTAGGAGATGTCATTGAAAGCGTGGGACCGCTTTGTGCGTAGCTTTTCTTACGCCCTGCAAGGGATTGTCCATACGGTTAAGACACAGCGAAACATGCAAATCCACGTAACCGCTGCCGTATTTGTGCTGGCGGCGGCTTGGTGGCTGCAAATTCCACGCAGCGATGTTTTGCTGGTCTTTTTTTCTATCGCGCTGGTAATCGCCTTGGAGTTGGTAAACACAGCGGTGGAAGCGGTGGTGGATCTAGCCTCTCCAGATTGGCATAGTAAAGCCAAGATCGCCAAGGACGCTAGCGCTGCAGCCGTACTGGTAGCAGCCTTTGTATCTGTGGTAATCGGAGTCATGATCTTCGGTCCACCGCTATATCAAAAAATGTCTGAGTGGGTTCTTTCTTAAAAAATGGCATGTTCCACTACCATTGACCAGATGCTTCCTCGACAAGAGAAAGAAGTCTGGTCTCTTGGTGTCTCTACGTTTGCCATTGAAAATAGGGAGCGCTATTAGAGAATACCGATATGAGGAATGATGAGAATGGATAAACAAGCTTTGATGAAACAAGCGATCGAAGCGCGGAAACGGGCCTATGTGCCGTATTCCAAATTTCAAGTAGGGGCAGCTCTCCTGACGGAAGAGGGCAAGGTCTATCTCGGGGGCAATATCGAAAATGCAGCATACTCGCTGTGCAACTGTGCAGAGCGCACGGCTCTGTTCAAAGCATTTTCCGAAGGAGACAAGAACTACAAGGCGCTCGCAGTAGCTGCTGATACCCCCAAAGCAGTATCTCCGTGTGGCGCATGCCGTCAAGTTATGGCTGAGCTATGTCCGCCAGAAATGCCTGTGTTTTTAACAAACCTAAACGGTGATGTTTGGGAAACGACAGTATCTGCCCTGATTCCTGGGGCTTTCACCAAGGAGGATTTACGTGGATAACCGCAAGACCAAAAAAGCTTTCAAATCAGGCTTTGTCACCATCGTTGGACGGCCGAACGTCGGGAAATCAACACTGCTAAACCATGTAGTCGGGCATAAAATCGCGATCATGTCCAACAAGCCGCAGACCACACGAAACAAAATTACTGCTGTTCACACGACAGAAGAAGGTCAAGTCATCTTCATCGATACACCAGGTATTCACAAGCCGCAGTCTAAATTGGGTAACTACATGGTAAGTGTAGCGGAAAATACGTTGAATGAGGTCGATCTCGTCCTGTTTGTCGTGGATGCGAATGAAAAGCGCGGTGCAGGAGATGAGTACATCATCGAACGGTTGAAGCAGGTCAAGACACCGGTGTTTTTGGTGATCAACAAGATTGACAAAGTACATCCAGAAGCGCTGCTGCCGATCATCGATGATTATCGTAAATTGTATGACTTCAAGCAGATTATTCCTATTTCTGCACTCGAAGGCAACAACACCAGCTCGTTGATGCAAGCCATTTTTAACGAAATGGAAGAAGGCCCGATGTTCTATCCGGCTGATCAAGTGACGGATCATCCTGAGCGCTTTGTAGCCGCTGAGCTGATCCGGGAAAAGGTGCTGCACTTGACACGGGAAGAGGTGCCTCACTCCATCGCGGTTGTCATCGAGGAGATGAAGCGTGGAGAAAACGGCAAGACGTTGTACATCTACGCGGCCATTTACGTGGAACGGGATTCGCAGCGTGGTATTTTGATCGGGGAAAAAGGCCAGATGCTCAAGGAAATCGGTCGTCGTGCCCGCAAAGATATTGAGCGTCTGATGGGCGATCAAGTCTTCTTGGAGCTGTGGATCAAGGTGAAGAAAGACTGGCGCAATCAGGAGCGCATGCTGCGTAACTTTGGTTTTTACAACGAAGAGTAGGACGAGCTTCGGCAAGTCTCCCTTCACAAAATCATACGTGTTAATTTTTCCAAGGCATAGAATAACGGGCAAAGGTGATTCTAAGAAGGAAGTGGATAGACCCGATATAGGAAAGGATGATGCTCCATGCTTCGTGACTTTTCTTGGAGAGTTTTCGCTTCAACCGGTGACATCCATGCTTACCTTCTCTACCGGGATCACCATCAAACGGATGGTACGAACGAGGAGGCCTCCTTTGATCTCGCCCAGGAAGAATTGGGTGACTCGCAGGCATGCTTGTAAAGTGGGAAGGAATTGTCATTCGCAGTGTGGACTATGGTGAGTCCAGCAAAGTGGTGACGTTGTTTACCCGGGAGAGCGGTAAATTGGGATTGATGGCACGCGGAGCCAAAAAGACCAAGAGCCGACTGGCTGCCGTCTCCCAGTTGTTTTCACATGGGTACTATCTATGCAAGGCAGGGCCTGGTACTGGTATGCCTGATCTCTCTCAAGGAGATATCATGGAATCGTTCCGGGAGCTGCGGCAAAGCCTGAATTCGACGGCTTATGCCGCATACATAGCTGAGCTATTGGATCGATTGACACACGAGCGTGAGCCCAATCCGTATTTGTTTCAGTTGCTTCTCCATACGTTTCGGTATCTGGATGAAGGACGGGATGCGGAAATTCTTTGCCGTATCTTCGAAACAAAAATGCTTATGGTTGCAGGAATCTCGCCTCAATTATCCGCGTGCGCAAACTGTGGTGCAGAGAGGGAGCCTTACGCGATCAGCGTATCGCAAGGCGGACTTTTGTGCCCTGTTTGCCTGCCTAGTGATCCCTATGCGATTGCGGTGACTCCATCTACCTGGAAGCTACTTAGGCTGTTCCAGGTATTTGATTTGGAACGGCTGGGAGATATTGAGGTGAAGAAGGCGACTCGCACTCAGCTCAAGCATGTGCTACGCAGCTTCATGGATGAGCATCTCGATCTTCGGCTGAAAAGTCGTTCGTTTCTGGAACAATTAGAACGAATGCCGATGCCGGATAGCGAGTAATTGACATCTGTTTTTCTTTTCGTTATGATAAGAACCAAACTTGATACCGAATGTTGCCATGAAGGAAAAGAGTAGTCGGTCACTGGCTGTCTTAGCGAACCAGGGAGAGTGGGAGCCTGGTCACCAAGCTGATGAAGGGCGTTCTGGAGCAATTTATGATCCAAGGTGGGCGAAGCTTCTATTCGCCAAGTAGGGTGGAACCGCGAGAATCCTCTCGTCCCTACACTGTCTCATGTAGACGGTGTAGGCGGCGAGAGGTTTTTATATTTTGAGGAGGAAATGAGCATGAAAATGACTTTTCAAGACATCATTTTGACGCTGCAAAACTTTTGGGCAAAACAAAATTGCCTGATTGTGCAGCCGTATGACGTGGAAAAAGGGGCAGGTACGCTAAACCCGATGACTTTTCTTCGCTCCATCGGCCCTGAGCCATGGAACGTCGCTTACGTAGAGCCTTCCCGTCGCCCAGCGGACGGTCGTTACGGAGAAAACCCAAACCGTCTGTATCAGCATCACCAGTTTCAAGTGATCATGAAGCCATCGCCGGACAACATTCAGGAGCTGTACCTGGAAAGCTTGCGCCAGCTGGGTATTGAACCACTCGAGCACGACATTCGCTTTGTAGAGGACAACTGGGAGCATCCAGGTCTCGGTGCATGGGGTCTTGGTTGGGAAGTATGGCTCGACGGTATGGAGATTACCCAGTTCACGTACTTCCAGCAAGTCGGCGGTCTGGAATGTAAACCAGTAGCGGTAGAGCTGACGTACGGTTTGGAGCGTCTCGCTTCCTACATTCAAGAAAAAGAAAACGTGTTTGACCTGGAGTGGGTGAACGGCTACACCTATGGTGACGTGTTCCTCCAGCCAGAGTACGAGCATTCCAAATATACGTTTGAGCTGTCTGATGTGGATATGCTGTTCAATCTGTATAACACCTACGAAGCAGAAGCCAAACGCCTCATGAAAGAACGTCTCGTTTATCCAGCTTACGATTACGTGCTGAAATGCTCCCATACGTTTAACCTCCTGGATGCGCGCGGAGTCATCAGTGTGACGGAACGTGCGGGCTATATCGCTCGTGTGCGCAACTTGTCTCGTGAAGTAGCACAGACCTACTACGCAGAGCGCGAACGACTGGGCTTCCCGCTTTTGCAAAAAGGAAACAGTGCAGTAGTGGAGAAAGGAGAGGATTCGAATGAGTAAGCGCGATTTGCTATTGGAAGTCGGTCTCGAAGAAATGCCAGCTCGCTTTGTCGCATCGGCAGCAGCGCAGTTGAAGGAAAAAGTGGAAAAATGGTTGGCAGCAGAGCGGATTCCTTTTGAACAAATCACCTCCATGGAATCACCGCGCCGTTTTGCCGTATTGATCGATGGTCTAGCGGAAAAGCAACCAGATCGCAACGACGAAGCAAAAGGGCCTGCACGCAAGATTGCTCAGGATGATGCAGGAAACTGGTCGAAGGCAGCGCTCGGCTTTGCCCGAAGCAATGGCGTAGAACCAGATCAATTGTATTTTAAAGATGTCAACGGTGTGGAATACGTGCATGCACGTAAATCGGAGGTAGGAAAAGCAACCAAAGATCTGCTTCCACAGCTCGCTGAGACAATCGCAGGTATGAACTTTCCGAAAAACATGCGTTGGGGCGCAAACGATCTGAAATACGTCCGTCCGATTCGCTGGATGGTCGCGCTCTTTGGTGAAGAACTGATCGACCTCGAAATCGCCGGTGTAAAAAGTGGACGCATCACTCGTGGCCACCGTTTCCTCGGGACGGAAGTGGAAATCAATCACCCAGCCGAATATGCAAGCAAGCTGGCTGAGCAGCATGTCATGGTCAATCCGGATGAGCGCCGTGCCACCATCGTGGAACAAATTCGCCGCATGGAGCAGGAAAATGGCTGGAAAATTCCAATGGACGAAGGTCTGCTAGACGAGGTCGTGCATCTGGTGGAATATCCTACGGCACTGTACGGAACATTTGAAGAAGAGTTTCTGACCATTCCGCGCGAGGTGCTGGTGACCTCCATGCGAGAGCATCAGCGATACTTCCCAGTAGAAAACGCGCAAGGACAACTGCTCAATCATTTCGTGACCGTACGGAATGGCGATGCACGTGCGCTGGAAAACGTGGCAAAAGGGAATGAAAAAGTACTTCGTGCCCGTCTGTCTGACGCTCGCTTCTTCTACGTGGAAGACCAAAAGCTGCCGATCGATAGCTGCCTCAAGCGTCTGGAGACGATCGTTTTCCATGAAGAACTGGGAACGATTGGAGACAAGGTGCGCCGAGTGCGCAAGACGGCTTCCCAGATCGCAGAGAAGCTTGGTGTGAGCCAGGAAGAGGCGAAGCAAGTTGACCGGATCGCAGAGATTGCTAAATTCGATCTGGTGACAAATATGGTCGGTGAATTCCCTGAGCTGCAAGGAATCATGGGGGAAGACTACGCTCGCAAAGCAGGAGAAAATGATGTCGTTGCGAGTGGGGTATTCGAACACTACCTGCCTCGCTTTGCCGGTGACCAGACACCTAAGTCTGCACAGGGAGCAATCGTGAGTCTGGCAGATAAGCTAGATACGATTGTAGGGATCTTCTCTATCGGTATCGTTCCGACTGGTTCTCAGGACCCATATGGCCTGCGTCGTATGGCCGCTGGTATCGTTACGATTTTGCTGGAGCGCAACTGGCATCTCTCACTCGAACAGCTGTGGGATGCAACGCTCGAGACGTATACAGCACAAGGAGTCAACAAGCGGACCGTCGAAGAAGTGAAAAAAGATCTGGTTGATTTCTTTGCGCTTCGCCTGAAAAACGTTCTCCAAGAAAATGGGGTACGCTACGATGTGGTTGATGCCGTATTGTCATCCGAGATGTCTTATGTGCCAGAAATGATGGCAAAAGCAAAAGCGTTGATGACTGCGGTTGGCGACGAAGATTTCAAGCTGATCGTGGAACAGTTCACACGGGTAAACAACCTGGCTCAAAAAGCAGAAGCTAACGCTGTAGACGAAGCGCTATTCGTTGAAGAAGTGGAACGCTCGCTGTATCAGGCATACCTGTCCGTACAACAGGAAGTAGATAGCCTGGCTGATCAG
Organism: Brevibacillus choshinensis; assembly: GCF_001420695.1. NCBI lineage: Bacteria > Bacillati > Bacillota > Bacilli > Caryophanales > Paenibacillaceae > Brevibacillus > Brevibacillus choshinensis. Next base: position 857,699 of record NZ_LJJB01000007.1, read on the forward strand.
GCGAAAGCACTGGCGACACTCGCTACGCTGCGTGAACCGATCCAATCATTCTTCGATCAAGTGATGGTCATGGCAGAGGATCAGGCTGTAAGGGCGAACAGACTCGGTCTGTTGCTCCGTCTCTCTCGACTCATCTTTGCTTACGCTGATTTTTCCAAGGTCGTTTTTGCATAATAATAATTGGTTGCCTCCGTCTATATACTGGCGGAGGCACCTTTTTTCCATGCGAAAGAAGGAATATCAGGTCGAATAGAGTAATACTAGGAAGAGGTAACAGACAGAACCGGGGTGATTGGTCATCGAGCTTACCAAGCGACAAGAGCAAATCTTACAGATAGTGAAGGATGAAGGACCGATTACAGGAGAGCATATCGCGGATCGATTACATTTGACCCGCGCGACTTTGCGACCCGATCTTTCCATCCTCACGATGTCAGGTTATTTAGAAGCCAGACCTCGGGTCGGGTATTTTTATGCCGGCAGACCCGCTAGCTCGGTCATAAGTGAACGGCTTCACAAGCTTCTCGTCAATGACTACAAGGCGGTTCCCATCGTTGTTTCCGAATCAGCCTCTGCTTACGACGCGATAGTGACCCTGTTTTTGGAGGATGTAGGGACATTGTTCGTTGTGAATCAGAAAGGCTACTTGGCTGGAGTCATATCGCGAAAAGACCTTCTGCGCGCCTCGCTCGGCAACAAGACGCTGGAGGATGTTCCTGTCAGCATCATCATGTCACGAATGCCCAATATCATTACGTGCGCTCCTGAGGAAACGCTGTATGCGGCAGCCAAAAAGCTGATTGACTTCCAGATCGACTCTCTGCCGGTCGTTCGTCCCAGCGAGGATGATCCCAAGCATATGGAGCTGTCTGGACGTGTAACGAAGACAACGATCGCCAAAGCGTTTGTAGAGTTGGGCAGCGAACCGAAAGTGTAGGAGGAGAAGCGATGCAAGGAAATCAACAAGGACAGCTCATCTACGTGGTCTCAGACTCCATCGGCGAAACAGCCGAGCTTGTTGTTCGTGCTGGAGCTAGTCAGTTTGACCGGTTTTTGATTGACGTTCAGAAGTATCCCTACATAGAAGACAAAGATTCAATTGACGAGATCATTGCTTCCGCGAAAGAGTCCAAGGCAATGATCGTTTTTACGCTGGTCATTCCGGAATTGAATGCATACATCACGCAGCAGGCTGCCTTACATGGTATTCCGGCCATCGATGTGATGGGACCGCTCATGCAAACGCTACAAAACATGCTGCAGGAGCCTCCGACCGGCAAGCCGGGCTTGGTTCGTCGTTTAGATGAGGAGTATTTCCGGAAAGTGGACGCAATTGAGTTTGCCGTCAAGTACGATGACGGGCGTGACCCGCGTGGGCTGCTTCGTGCAGACGTGGTATTGATCGGGGTATCTCGTACATCAAAGACTCCGTTGTCCATGTATTTAGCGAACAAGCGCCTCAAGGTCGCCAATGTGCCACTGGTTCCTGAAGTGGAGCCGCCTGAAGAATTGTTTCAATTGCCTCCAGAGCGCTGTATTGGCTTGACGATCAATCCTGAGCAGCTGAATGGCATTCGTACAGAACGCCTAAAAGCTTTGGGATTGACAGCACAGGCTAACTACGCCAATCTGGATCGAATTGCGGAAGAGCTGGCGTATTCCAACAAGATTATCGAACGCTTGGGGTGCCCAGTTATTGATGTTTCGAGAAAGGCAGTGGAAGAAACCGCCAACATTATCCTGGAAATGATTCGCAAAAATAACCTGCGAAATGAAAAGAAATAGGTCAAAAGAAGGAATTTGGCGTTTTTTGTAGAAAACGAGTAGGGCGACAATCACGATCTGAGTAGAGATGAGCGTTTATTGCTTACGGAAATGTGGAAAAGTAGAAAAGAGAAAAAGAAGAAAAGAAGTGCGATCCCAAGAAGGAAAATGACGAATTTTGACGAACTAAATAATCTCGTCGTTCGATTCTCCTGAAAAGGTGGATAGAGATGGCTGGTCCCACTTCTGATGAGTTTGTAAACCAAGTGCGTGCCGCTGTCGACATCGTAGACGTTGTAGGAGAGTATGTACAACTGAGAAAAAGTGGTCGTGCCTTTCTCGGTCTATGTCCATTTCACTCTGAAAAGAGCCCTTCCTTTAACGTGAATGCGGAGCGACAGTTTTTTCATTGCTTTGGCTGTGGAGCAGGCGGAGATATCTTTTCCTTTTTGATGAAATTGGAACAGTTAACTTTCCCTGAAGCACTCCACAAACTGGCAGAGCGTGCCGGAATTGCTGTGCAAGAACCACAGCATGAAGAAGCTTCTCCAGAAAAACGGGCGAGACAAGCCATGCAAGAAGCGCATCAGCTTGTTTCAAAGCTGTACCACTACGTGCTGACTGAGACTCCGTATGGTGTGGAGGCCGTCAAATACCTCACCAAACGAGGAATGTCCCAGCAGACGTTAACCGAGTATCAAATTGGGTTTGCCCCGGATTCGTGGGATTTCGTTACACAGTTTTTAAAGAAACGAAATTTTTCCCAGGATCTGATGGTGGAAGCAGGCTTACTAGCAAAAAGTGATGCCGGAAAAGTTTTTGACCGTTTTCGCGGTCGAGTCATGTTCCCCATCCACGATTCCCAAGGAAATGTCATCGGATTCGGCGGTCGGTTATTGGACAACACCCAACCCAAGTCGCAGCCCAAGTATTTGAATAGTCCGGAAAGCCTCCTGTTTAACAAAAGCGCCACCATCTTCAATCTTCATCGTGCTCGCCCCTATATTCGCAAGAGGAAGCAGGTACTGTTGTTTGAAGGATACGTCGATGTGGTGTCGGCATGGCAGGCAGGCTTTATGCAAGGTGTTGCCACGTTAGGAACGGCACTGACTGAGCAGCAAGCTCGAATCCTTCGGCGGAATGTGGATTCGGTCGTTCTCTGCTATGACGGAGATGCAGCCGGTCAGGAAGCAACAAGCAAGGCGATTCACGTTTTGCAACAAGCAGGATTGATTGTGCGGGTAGCGCCTTTACCACAGGGGACTGACCCGGATGATTACATTCGGCAGCATGGGGCCGAAGCGTTTTCCCAGCAGGTGTTGTTACAGGCAATGCCGATTACGGCTTTCCGTTTGAAACATTTGCGGAGCCAGTACGTAATAAAAGATGAGACAGATAAAACCCGCCTGATTGCGAAGGCGGTAGACATCATCAACGAACTGGACAGCCCGGTGGAACGCGACTTGTATCAGCGGCAATTGGCAGAAGAGTATTCCCTGACTCTGGGTGATTTAAAATGGGAGTCAAAGCGCGCTTATAATCAGCAAAAAAGTGAGCGCCAAAGGGATAAAGTGTCGCCAGCATGGAATAATAGTATAAATAATGGCAAAGTTACGCTCGCGAAAACACTGCCACCCGCTTATCACACGGCTGAGCGCATGTTGCTGTACTACATGATGAGGAATGCAGATATTGCCCTTCGAGTGCAGCAGGAATGCAATGCCCACTTTCAAGTGGACGTACATGATGCGTTAGCTGCCTACCTGTATGCATACTACGCAGAGGGAAACCCGGAAGACCCTGGAAAGTTTATACATTACGTGCAAGACGAATCGTTAAAGCAATTAGCCTCGGGATTGGCCATGATGGAGTGTAAGGAAGACGTATCTGATTTAGAGATCGGCGACTACATCAAACAAGTGAATAACTACCCGAAGCGTGCCGAGTTGGAACGATTGCGCGAAGAGCAGCGGAGCTTACACCTCCAAGCGGCCGCAGCGGACAGCGAGGATGCGCGCAAACAACTGGAAATTCAAGCAGCCATCACAGGGATGAAGATTCTTGAATTGGAAAATGCTTTAAAAGAAGGGTAGCATCAGATCATTCCCGGGGAAGGAGGGATAGTAGATGAACAAACAAAACATCACTTCAGACATGGAAGCAATGTCCATCGAACAAGTGAAGGAACAATTGGTCGAATTAGGCAAAAAACGCGGCGCGCTGTCGTACAAGGAAATTACCGATCGGCTCTCAGGTTTTGAGCAGGATTCCGATCAGATCGATGAGTTTTTTGAATACCTGGGTGATCAAGGCATTGAGATAAACAACAACGAAAACGAAGATGAAGACGACGAAGAAGTAGATCGAATGATCATCAAAGACGAGGACAACGAAGAATTCGATTTTGACGATCTCTCTGTTCCACCCGGAATCAAGATCAATGACCCTGTAAGGATGTACCTGAAGGAAATCGGTCGTGTGCCTCTGCTTTCCGCCGAAGAGGAGATTAAACTGGCCCAGCGTATTGAACAGGGCGATGAGGAAGCGAAGCGCCGTCTGGCTGAAGCCAACCTCCGTTTGGTGGTATCCATTGCCAAGCGTTATGTAGGACGCGGTATGCTGTTCCTCGATTTGATCCAAGAAGGAAATATGGGTTTGATCAAAGCGGTTGAAAAGTTCGACTACCGCAAAGGCTATAAGTTCAGTACGTACGCTACGTGGTGGATCCGTCAGGCGATTACCCGCGCGATTGCTGACCAAGCACGTACGATTCGGATCCCCGTGCATATGGTGGAAACCATCAATAAGCTGATACGGGTATCACGTCAGCTTCTGCAAGAGCTGGGTCGTGAACCGATGCCAGAAGAAATTGCAGAAAAAATGGATCTCACACCAGAAAAAGTTCGTGAAATCATGAAAATTGCTCAAGAACCGGTTTCGTTGGAGACTCCGATCGGGGAAGAAGACGATTCGCATCTGGGGGATTTTATCGAGGACCAAGACGCGCTGGAACCTTCCGATGCAGCCGCTTACGAGCTGTTGAAAGAACAATTGGAAGACGTACTGGATACGTTGACCGATAGGGAAGAAAACGTACTACGTCTGCGATTCGGTCTCGATGACGGACGCACACGTACCTTGGAAGAAGTAGGGAAAGTATTTGGCGTGACGCGTGAGCGGATTCGTCAGATCGAGGCTAAAGCTTTGCGCAAACTTCGTCATCCAAGTAGAAGCAAGCGCTTAAAAGATTTCTTGGAATAACCGATATAAGTAATATGTGGCCTACGTACAGCCTGCGTAGGCTTTTCTTTTTCCACCAATCAAGACTGTTTTCGTCGAAAGTAAGGAGGGGCCGCGTTGGACGACCAGCGCAAACGAACCATCATAGCAGAGATCGAAAACTGGCGGAGGAATCATTTGCTGCCTGAACATTACTGCATTTTCCTATTAAATTTGTATACGGAAGGAGACCGTCCCGAGGCTCCGCCAGTCGTGGTCAAGAGTGAAAGGAAGAGATCGGAATCGGTTGCAAGCGCGGGCTCTGGAAGTGACAAAGGAAGCGCTGCGTCCGTCTCCTTTTCTTACGAGACGAGAAATATTTCTCCCGTGACTGGCAAAATGGTAATGGCTTGGCTCCTTGGTGCCTTTGTCATCGCTGGTTTGATCTTGCTTGCTTTTCATTTTAACCGTTTTCAAATCCCAATGCAAATTACCATCTTTGCCTGTTTCGCACTTGTTTTCTATATTCTGGGACTTGTCTTTCGACGGTCTGCTCCTCCATTGACACATCTATTTTTAGTCCTATCCTTTCTGATTTTAATAGCTGGTGGCATCTATTCCATTACGCAGCTGGGTGGCTCGCATCCCATGATCTTGTTCTACCTAGGGCTAATTTGTGTTCTGTTATGCGCGAGTGCATTCGTATTCGGGTACACGTATTTGCTTTACTGCGGAATGCTCGGCTTGGCTTTGCTCTACGGAGTCGCGACAGTAGAACGGGTCAGCAGCGATTATACATGGTGGCGATCTGAACTGTACTGGGTACCATTGGCTTGCTTGTTGACAGGCTTGGGCTTTCTCATGAACAGCGGTAATCCCAAATGGGCAGGGGTTTTTGCTGTATGTGGTCTGGCAGCTTTTTTCGGAGCGGAGATTCAGTCGTTATACATACCAGAGGCCAAGCGAGATTTGATTCAGCTATTACTGTTCATTAAAGTGTTTTTGGCCTCCGCCTTGTTCTTCTTTACTCGTACATACTGGTACTCGTGGTTGCGTCTGTAAACGGGCTTTTCTTTGGAAAAGCCCGTTTTCATGGGTGCAACTGTTTGCTACAATCGTAAAGGGTAGAGAGAAATTGAGGTGATTTGAGTGGATAACAAGTGGAAAGTCCTGATCGGGATTTTGCTTGCGGTCGTTTTTCTTGGGGGAGAAACTGCTGCGCAGCTTATGGGTGTCAAAACCTATAGCATAGGGTATATACTGGGAGCACTCTCCTTTATAGGAGCCATTTTGCTGGGAGCACGCCGACAATAGGCGTGTTTTTTGTTCATTAAAGAGCATGCTTTCCTAAGTTTCCGAATATTCATCACACAGACAGACAACTATGGTGTATAATGGTAGGAGTATTCTGAACAAACGCTCAGTCGAATCGACGGACACGCTTTTACTACTACACTAAAGCGCTTTCAAGGGGGTTTCAAAAATGAACTATGATTTGACCCAGGAACAGCTCATGTTAAAGAAAATGATTCGGGAATTTGCCGATGAAGTCGTGGCTCCAGGGGCAGACGAGCGTGACCAGACAAAGCAATTTCCTGTAGACGTTTTTAAACAAATGGCGGAATTGAATTTGATGGGACTGCCTTTTTCCGAAGAATACGGAGGAGCGGGTGCAGATTCCACGAGCTTTGCGATTGTTACAGAAGAGCTAAGCCGCGCATGTGGTTCGACGGGGATTACGTACTCCGCACATATTTCATTGGGAGGCGCGCCACTTTCCTTGTTTGGAACAGAGGAGCAAAAGCAGACGTACCTTTCTAAGATTTGTTCAGGTGAGAGCTTTGGAGCATTCGGTTTGACAGAACCAAACGCGGGATCGGATGCAGGTGGCACCAAGACGTCTGCCGTTCTCGATGATAACGGATGGCTCATCAACGGCTCCAAATGCTTCATTACCAACGCTTCCTACGCATCTTTTCTGGCATTGACGGCTGTTACTGATAAAGAAAAGGGTGCTCGAGGTATTACCGCATTTATCGTACCGACAGACTCTCCTGGTTTTACTGTTTTGGCGAATTACGAAAAATTGGGACTGCACAGCTCTAACACAACGGAGCTTGTTCTGGAGAATGTGCGAATTCCAGAAGAGAACGTGCTGGGTAAACAAGGCGAGGGCTTCAAGCAATTTTTGAGCACTCTTGACGGTGGCCGTATCGGGATCGGAGCAATGGCAGTGGGTATCGCCCAAGCTGCCTACGATAAAGCATTGCAATACGCCAAACAGCGGACGGCTTTCGGAAATTCTCTCAGCCATTTCCAGGCAATCCAGCACAAGCTAGCAGACATGGCTATGCAGATCGAGCTGGCCCGGAATATGGTGTACAAAGCAGCTTGGCTCAAAGATAATGGGCGTCGCTTTACGAAAGAGGCAGCGATGGCAAAGCTGTATGCATCTGAGGTAGCGATGTCGGCTACGCACCAAGCCATTCAGATTCACGGTGGATACGGATACATGCGTGAATATCAGGTAGAGCGCTTCTTCCGCGACGCCAGACTGCTGGAGATCGGAGAAGGAACGTCAGAAATTTTGCGCAATGTAATTGCTCGCGAGATTGGTTGCTAATGATTGGCAGATGGAATCCCCGCTTACAGCAGAGCGGGGATTTTGTCGTTCTTTGCACAAGGGTTATCAGGCATTTAGCATTGGGCAATCGCTCCCAAATAGGGTAGAATAGGGGGAACGGAAGGTGAAGAGACACATGACATTTGTTACAATTTCCAAACGTCTGGAGACGATTGCAAGCTACTGCCCTGAAGGAGCCCGCGTCGCCGACATCGGGTCGGATCATGCGTTATTGGCTTCTTATTTACTTTTAAAGGGGATTGCGTCGCATGTCATCGCAGGCGAACTGAATGAAGGACCGTATCAAGCGGCTCTCAAGCAAATACATACGTTGCAAATCCGCGACCGTGCATCCGTGCGAAAAGGGGACGGTCTGGCCGTCTTGCAGCCTGGCGAAGTCGATGTTGTATGCATCGCGGGCATGGGCGGACAACTGATCGCGTCTATTTTAGAAGCAGGAATTGACAAGCTGAATGGAGTAAAACGACTCGTGCTTCAGCCAAATGTGGGGGAAGAGGCCGTTCGCCGGTGGTTTTTTGATCACGGTTGGCGACTGATTGCCGAGACGATTCTTGAAGAAGACGGCATCATTTATGAGATTTTAGTGGCGGAGCGTGGGGACGTTGCTCTACCTTATGAAAACAAGGAACGCACGAAAGAAGAGCTGTTGCGCGTAGGTCCGTTTCTCTGGGAACAAAAGCAGCCTGCCTTGGTGCAAAAATGGCTGCACGAACGGGAAAAGTGGGAAAAGGTACTCGCCCAACTGAGCCGCTCGGACAAGCCGGAAGCGGCGGAGCGGATCAAACAGATCAAGGAAGAAGTCGAATGGATAGATGGGGTGATTGCATGTTTGCGCACGGACAAACCTTGATTCAATATGTGGAGCGCCTTGCTCCCAAGTCGTTGGCAATGGAGGGTGACAAGATCGGCCTCCATGTGGGGACTTTGCAAAAACAGGTTAAGAAAGTAATGATAGCTCTCGATGTTCTCGAATCTGTCGTCGATGAAGCAATTGCCGAAGGAGTAGACTTGATCGTTGCTCACCATGCTGTCATTTATCGTCCGCTCAAAAACATCCGTACGGATCTGGCGGCAGGACGAGTTTTTGAAAAGCTGATCAAGCACGATATTGCCGTATACACCGCGCATACCAATCTCGATGTTGCAGTTGGGGGGATGAATGACTGGCTGGCTGAAGCTATCGGACTGACAAAAGTGGACGTACTGGATGTCCTTCAACGGGAGGCGTGGAAGAAGCTAGTGGTCTTCGTTCCAGTTACTCACCGTGATGCGGTTTTCCAAGCCGTTTCTGAGGCAGGTGCAGGCTGGGTAGGTAACTATAGCCACTGCTCATTTCAAACGGAAGGGACGGGAACGTTCTTGCCGAGGGAAGGGACCAATCCGTACATCGGCACTGCTGGAAATCTGGAGAAGGTAGAGGAAGTCAGGCTGGAAATGGTAGTGCCTGCTTCCAGACAGTCTTCTGTCGTCAAGGCGATGCTGAGCGCTCATCCTTACGAAGAAGTGGCGTACGATATCATTCCACTCGAACAGTCGGGCCAGGGTTACGGGATCGGACGCATTGGTCTTTTGTCAGAGCCGATGACGTTGCGCGAGCTGGCAGAGTTGGTAAAAGAACGCTTTTCTTTGAAAGGCCTGCGTGTAGTGGGAGATCTGGATGCGCAGGTGAAAAAGGTAGCAGTGGTCGGCGGTGATGGCAGCTCCTTTGCATCTAAAGCGATTTTCAAAGGTGCTGACGTATACGTAACTGGCGACATCGGCTATCATACCGCACACGATGCGCAGGCAGACGGACTCTCCATTATTGATGCAGGTCACAACATCGAGAAGATCATGAAGCAAAAACTGGCGGCGTATCTAATCGAACAGCTGAAAGCAAACGGCTACCAGACGGAAGTCGTCGCATCTACCGTGCACACCGATCCGTTCCAATTTGTGTAGAAGACCAGGCGTAGGCCAAACGGTCTTTTGTCTGCCAGTTGAAGTGTAGGAGGATTGCATGTGCAAAAACTATTACGGACCCTTTCTTGTACTCTTCTTGCTGCTACTTTGATGACCCCCGGTTTTTCCTCAGCGGCTGGGGGCTTCATGCCGTATGGAGATATCAGCAAGCATTGGGCAAAAACATCGATTATTCGTGGAGTTCAGGCGGGACTTTTCGCGGCTGGAAGCAAAGCACCGCTGTTTTATCCGAATCGCGATATGACGAGAGCCGAATTTGTGGCGCTGATCGACCGTCTTTACAATGGTGGCCAATATCAGCTATACCCGCTTACCTTTCTCTCGGAGCATGCGGAGTGGAGTAGAGGCGAGGGCTTTGAAGAACCGTATCTCCCTTATAAAGACGTTGATCGCTTGACTTGGATGTACTCACCTACCTTGCGTGTGTCGTATATCTTGGATCGATTGTATGGTCCCGATGCGATTCAACAAGTGTTTCCAGGCGAACAAATGAAGCCGAACCAGCCCATTACCCATGAAGAAGCAGCCAAGCTCTTGCAGATGTTCACCATGACAAGTGACAGTCAAAACGCATGGAGCGAGGTGAACAACTGGGGCTGGATCGAGGGTGAGCGTACTGACCTGTTAAAACGGGGAGAAGCAGCAGTAGCGGCCGATCGTTTGATGACCTATTTGGTGCAGGATACGATTTTGCCGTTGCTTGATTTCGATGGTTCGAAGTTTCCGATGGTTCCGGAGATTCAGGAGCTATTCCCTCTTTTCGTGACGTATACGGATTCCAAAACAACAGATGAACAATCGTATGTCACGGCAGTGGAAGCCATTCGAAATCATGAAGATACAGATGATACCTACCGTGCGTTGAGCAAGCTGGCTGCCAATTCTTTTTCCAATCAGATTGGCGTGCATTTCTATTTAAGCTGGAACCCCTCTACGCCGTTGACGGACAATCTGAATGAGGCATTTGGTGCCATTGATGCTTATTTCCAAGATAAAATCATCTTGCCGGATACGTTGCGTCTGCTTAGTGCAAATGTGTATGACATCGCCCTGCAACTAGGTGCATCGGACACTCGTGAATACGACAAAGTGCTGACACGCTTGAGTGATTATGAGAAAAAGCTGAAGCAGGATACAAAAGAGTGGGAAGCGTTGTCGATCTACTTGGGAGCGCTGGAGATTAAGGCAGGGCATACGGATAAGGCACTTAGCCGTTATGAGAAATTTGCCTCTAAACATCCTGAAGCGCTGCTGAATTCAGCCTACTACTTGGTGCAGGAGGGACGCACGCAGGAAGCGGAGACAGTACTCGCTGCGCAAAAGCCAAAAACAACAGATGAGCGCATGGTTCAGTTAGTCAAGCTGTTGGGACAAGAGCTGAATTCCATCAAGGAGCAGTCATCCATCGCAACCGATTTGGCCTATACTCTGAATCATTTGGATCGAGCTTCGTCTTATCAGGTGAAGGGTGAGGCTTTCCTGAGCGGCTTCTCCTTTACGTACACGCAAGATGTGGATGCGCAAAGAAACGCTAGCCGTACGTCAGGATTTTATCAATCTCCACAAAAGCTGGTCTCAGACAAGCTGGAGACATACACTGACGGTCAAAAAAAGATTCAGTACACCTACGATTCCAATAAACAGTCATGGGATAAGCATCAGACAGGTTCTCTTGACTTTGTACATGAGTGGGTAGGTGCCCAAAGCATCAAGGAGCGTCAATCGAATTTGCACGCACGTTATTACAAGCAGTCGTTTGGCCGCTATGACATCATTACGGAGTGGATTCCAGGAGAAGTTCTCGAAGAAAAAGCAAAGAACGTTACTCTTGGTCGCGGAAAGATTAAGAACGTTCCCCTCTATATGAATAAATATTACATTGACCGCCAGAGCGATGAGTTGGTCAAGCATGTTTGGCGCTACGAGGAAATTTACGAGAGCAAGGAATATGTGGCTTTCTCTGGTACGGACAATTACGATCTGACAGCAAATGTGAAAGTTTCCATCCCTGATGATGTTCGGAAAGAGGTGACCCCATGAAGCGGTTGAGTCAATGGGTGTTGGCTGCTCTGCTTTTCGCGACAGCGATTCCGGTGCAGGCAGCGGAAAGACCCTACTTGGAGACAGAAGAAGTGTTTTTGCACGTCATGGAGAGTCATTTAAGCAAGCCAGAAGCAAAACAGCTGGTAAAGGGTGCCCTGCAAGCAATCAGCGATCAGGCTGAAAAGAAACAACATCTGAGTCTAACTGTTTCTCCTGAGGACGACACGCTAGGAGAGATGGAGCAGCGGATGGCAGAATGGCAAACCAAAGGGAAATGGGATGCTTTGACGATCAATACATGGGCGATTGATGGGATGCTTTCTACACTAAGTGATCCGCACAGCGTCTTTTTTACTTCGGACGAGCTGCGTCTGTTTCAATCGGATGTGGAGAACCAGTTTGTCGGGTTTGGTTTCCGGATGCGGATGCAAAACAATGAGTTGATTCTTCGGGAGATTGTGCCTGGTTCACCAGCAGCCGCAACTGTGCTCAAGCGAGGCGATCAGTTGCTGAAGGTAGGGGAAGTTTCTTTGGTCGGCAAAAGCTTCGAGGAAGCTTATGCTTATTTGAAAGGCGGAGAGGGTAGCGAAGCAGTCCTCACTGTCTATCGTCCTTCGGAAAAACGTGAGTTTCAAGTAAAGCTGAAGCGAGCTATGCTTCAACTGCCCGAAGCTGAGGGTCAATTGTTCTCCAAAGGATCAATTGGCTATATCAGCCTCGAAACCTTCGGATCTGACGGAGCAATCCAAATGCGGGACAAGCTTGCACAGTTTGCTGGTTCAGGCCAGCCCCTGAAAGGGATCGTCCTCGATTTACGCGACAATGGGGGCGGTTACCTTTCGACTGCTCGCGACATTGCCAGCCTCTTTATGGAGGAGGGTTTACTCATGTACACAACCAACCGCAATGGAGTGGAAGTGGAGACATGGGTACGGAACGGACATGACATCGGTGTTCCGGTACGGATTTTGGTCAACGGAGGAACTGCATCTGCGTCTGAGCTGCTGTCTGGAGCGTTGCGGGATCACGGCATCGCCAAGCTGGTTGGTACCAAGACCTATGGGAAAGGAAGCGCACAGCAAGTCATTCCTCTTTCCGAGGGGGATGCCCTGAAGCTGACGCTGAATGAATATTTCACACCGAAGCATACGGTCGTCAACCACATTGGTCTTACGCCTGACATGCAGGTAGAGGATTACGCAGCACAAGTCGTAGAAGCATTGCACTCGCTCAACGTTCAGACATGGGAGCTAAACGATGAGAATGGCGACACTGAAATCAATGGGGTCCCATTTCCGACGGTAGATCCGCTCTTCAAGCAAGCACCGGATGGTTTGCAGATAAAAGCGGCTGTCTTGCAGCATTTATTGGGGGATAGCACGATCGGGGAAAAAGATTACGTCGCTCTCGCTCCTTACTTAAAAAGCCACCCTACCTTGCAGTTGCAAAACAAGAATGGGGTCAATACGCTCACATATCAAACCAAGTAAAGAACGTCTATCTCGCCCTTCTGCTCGTGATTGTAGCAGTAGGGCTTTTTCTTTCTCAGCGAATAACAGGTAAGACCAAATCGAACACTACAATGTACGACGACATGACAGACTAAGGATGGCAGACGGATGAAAAAGGTAATTCTCTTCCTGATCGACTCCATGATGCCAGATGTCCTGGAGAGATGCATCGCAGCGAAAAGAGCGCCTGGATTGCAATTTCTGATGGAGCGCGGGCAGTATATCCCTGATGCTGTCACTGTTTTTCCAACGATGACGGCTTCCATTGACTGCTCACTGATAACAGGCGTATATCCAGATCAACATAAAGTCCCGGGACTGGTCTGGTACGATCCTGCTAAAAGGAAAATGTACAACTACATCAATGGGGCTATACCCGTTAAAAAGATCGGGGTCGCGCATTGTGCGAACAATGTGCTCTTTGATTTGAACGAGAGACACTTGAGTAAAGAGGTACGGACAATTCATGAGGTGCTCGAGGAGAACAAGCTCGTGTCTGGCTCGATCAACGTGATTGCCCATCGAGGACACAAACAACATCAGGTACATATGCCTCCTGTGCTCGACGCCCTCACGTCCTTTAAGCTGCGGGAGAAAGTAAGTGGACCTACCATTATGAGTTTGGGTACCTTGGTACGACCGGATATTTTCCGCCCAATCACGTGGAACATGGCACAGACACTGACAGAAGGATATGGGATCAATGATACGTACGCGATCGATGTCCTGATTGAAGTCATTCGCAGCGGAAAACAGCCGCATTTTACGCTCGTATATTTGCCCGAAAACGATCATAAGCTCCATAAATCACCGCTAGATGCTGTTTCGCATTTAGCCGATGTGGACACGCATCTGGTTCGTTTTCTGGATAGCTTTGATTCTTGGGAGCAGATGCTGGAACGAAATGTTTGCATCCTGATCAGTGACCATGGGCAGACAATCATCGGAGAGAGTGACGACCATAACATTCCATTAGAGCGTTTGTTACGGGGTTTTTCGATCCAGCCACTCGGGGCAGAAGTAACAGCACAGATGGACGTGGTGATCTGCAACAATGAACGGATGACGTATCTGTATCCTGTTGATACGAGCAAGCTTATGCCAATTGTCGATGCGGTTTCCATCGATCAGCGGATTGATCTGATCGCGTGGAAGGAAAATGAGCAGGTGGTAGTTCGGCGGGGCGGCTCAAATGAGATGATGCGTTATTGGAGGAACGGTGCTTATCGTGATGCGTACGGTTCATCCTGGAGCGTTGAAGGGGATTCGACGGTTCTGGATGTCAGCTGTGACGGCGATTCGCTGACGTTCGACACATACCCAGATGCTTTTGCACGCTTATATGGAGCTCTGTTTTCTCAGACTGCTCCCGTTGTGGTCTTAACTGCGGCAAAAGGCTATGAATTTTTGTCGGAGTGCGCTCCAACGCATTTAGGAGGGGGGAGCCACGGGTCGTTGCATAAGCAGGATTCACTCATTCCCATCCTCGTGGCAGGGTCATCTCATACGTTACGTACTCCTGCAAGATTGGTCGACGTCAAAGATTTT